>JAJRQB010000087.1 GCA_024280485.1 Deltaproteobacteria bacterium | reverse complement strand
TTACGGCCTGCTGCTTTGCCAATTGGGAACTTACGACCCTCTGTTACCAGAACGCCGCTCCCTTGAGCTACCGGGGTGAACGGATAACTCCCCGGACGGGACTTTAACCCGTAAGATATTCAACTGTTACTGCGAACGGACGCAGCCCTGAAAATCTGGTGCTCTCCCCCATCACTACGATGACTATCGGCGGCTGTAATCTCAGCAGCATGAGCGTATAATAAAACTAAGGAGGGGACTGTTCGGATGAAAGGAGGCCGCCTATCGAAACAGAAGCAGGACATACGCGACCATGTTCTAAGAACCGGCTGGGTGCAAGCCGCCGGAAATGCCTGTGAACAGGAAAATTCCATAGTAGAGAAAGAAGGCCCGGTCAATATGAGACGGGCCTTACACGTTGCCACAGAGAAAAAGCTCAAGACTCCGCTCCAATTCCACTTTATTACAGCCCTCCCCCTCTCCAGCGCACAATTCCGGTAGACTAGTAGAAACCTGTAAAGAAACAACGGCACGGGTCCCCTGAATTGTAGGAGTAGGCGATGCTGATCATCGGCGTTGATACCGGCGGCACCTTTACCGACTTCATCTGGCAGGATGGAGAAGAACAGGGGGAATATAAGCTGCTCTCCACCCCGCAGAATCCCGCCGAAGCCGTACTGGCGGGACTGCGGCATATCGCCGGAGAAAGACCCTATCAGCTGATCCATGGCTCGACCGTGGCGACCAATGCCCTGCTCGAAAAAAAGGGCGCCAGAACCGCGCTGATCACCAATCGCGGATTTGAAGACGTTATTGAAATTGCCCGCCAGAACCGGCCCGAGCTCTACCAGCTCCAGGTGGTCAAGAACCCGCCGCTGGTTCCGTCTAAATATCGCTTCGGCCTGCCCGGCCGCGTCGATCAGAGCGGCGCGATTATCGAGGAGCTGGATGAGGCAACGCTCGGGCCACTGCTGGAGGAGCTCAATGCCGCGAAAATCGAATCGATCGCCGTATCGCTGCTCTTCTCCTTCAGCAATCCCGAACATGAACTGCTGGTCGGCAAGAGTCTGCAGTCCCTGAAGCTGCCGATGTCACTGTCGCATCAGACCCTGGCTGAATTTCGCGAGTATGAACGCACCTCGACCACCCTGATCAATGCCTACGTGGCCCCGAAGATGGAGCGCTACCTGGGTGAACTCGAAGCGGAGGTCGGTCCCAACAGTTTCCGGATCATGCAGTCGAACGGCGGCTCGATTTCGGCAAAAACCGCGCGCCGCGAATCGGTGCGCACCATCCTTTCGGGCCCGGCCGGCGGGGCCGTTGGTGCTGCGACCATCGGACGGCAGAGCGGCCAGGACAAGCTGATCAGCTTCGATATGGGCGGCACCTCGACCGATGTCAGTCTGATCGACGGCGAACTGCCGCTGACCACCGAATCGACCATCGCCGGTTACCCGGTCAAGGTGCCGATGATCGATATCCATACCGTGGGGGCTGGCGGGGGCTCGATCGCGCGTCTCGACCGCGGCGGTTCGCTGCAGGTCGGCCCACAGAGTGCCGGAGCCGATCCCGGCCCGATCTGCTATGGCAAGGGCCAGGAGCTGACCGTCACCGATGCCAACCTTTTTTTGGGGCGCCTGATTCCCGACCGGTTTCTCGGTGGGGGCATGGCCCTGGAAGCCACAAAGGTCGGGCTGAGCATGCGGACTTTTGCCGCCGAAATGGACCTCGAAGCGACCGAACTGGCCGAAGGGATTCTGGCGGTTGCCAATACAACCATGGAACGCGCGATCAAGAAGATTTCGGTCGAAAAAGGCTTCGATCCGCGCGAATTCTGCCTCTTCTCCTTCGGCGGTGCCGGTGGCATGCATGCGGTCGATCTGGCCCGGCTGCTGCAAATCCCCAAGGTGATGATCCCCACCGCGCCGGGTATTCTGTCGGCCTGCGGCATGCTGTTTGCCGATGTCATCAAGGACTATTCCCAGACCGTAATGCTGGGCCAGGAGGAGGCCGCTCCAGCCAGGCTGAAAGGCCTGTTGCATCCGCTGGAGCGGCAGGCAGAAAGGGACCTGCAACTCGAAGGGGTGCCGCAGGACAGGATCGAACTCCAGCCGTTGCTCGATATGCGCTACTGCGGGCAGTCCTTTGAGCTGATGGTGCCGCTGAGTGATGATTTCATCGCCGGTTTCCATCAGAAACATGCGCAGGTCTACGGCTACAGTAATCCGCACAAACCGACTGAGGTTGTCAACCTGCGCTTGAGAGCCTTCGGGCGCCCGCCGCGCCTGGCAGCGCAGGAGCAGCCAGCCGGAGGCACTGTCCCTGAACAACAGGCGCAATTGGGCACCAGCTCAGCGGTCTTCAGCGGGCATGCGTTCGAAACAGCCATCTTCGAGCGCTCCAGTCTGAAGCCGGGCAATCAGATTCAGGGTCCGGCCATTCTGGTGGAATACAGTTCGACCATCGTCCTGCCGCCTGACTGCCGCGCCGTCGTTGATCCCTATGGCCATCTGCTGATCGACCTGCAAGGAGTCGCATCATGAAGGTCAATCCGATCCTGCTGCAGGTCTTTCGCAACCGCTTTGTCGCCATCGCAGAAGAGATGGGGGTCACCCTGGGCCGGACCTCCTTTTCGCCCAACATCAAGGAGCGGCGTGATTATTCCTGCGCCCTGTTCGATGCTAGAGGCGACATGATTGCCCAGGCCGCGCATATCCCGGTGCATCTCGGCTCGATGCCGTTGTCGGTCAAGGCGGCGATCGCCGCCGTGCCTATGGTCGCCGGCGACATGGTGATGCTCAACGACCCTTTTTGCGGCGGCACCCACCTGCCCGATATCACCCTGGTCGCCCCGGTCTACCTTGACGCGTCGGAAAATCCGGTCTTTTTTGTGGCCAACCGTGCCCATCATTCCGATGTCGGCGGCATGACGCCGGGATCGATGCCGGTCTCAACCAGCATTTTCCAGGAAGGGCTGATCATTCCGCCGACCAAGTTAGTGGAACAGGGCAAGATTGACCGCAAGCTGTTCGATTTCCTGTTGCGCAATGTGCGGACGCCGCAGGAACGCGAAGGGGATTTTGCCGCCCAGATCATGGCCAACCTGACCGGCGTCGACCGCTGCCAACAGCTGATCGCCAAATACGGAATGCAGGAGGTCAATCTCTACGCCGCACATCTCAACGATTATGCCGAGCGGATGATGCGCCAGACCATCGCCGGAATTCCGGACGGCCTCTACCAGTTTGAAGACTCTCTCGATTCAGATGGATTTTCCGACCAGGAGGTGCCGCTCAAGCTGTGTCTGGAGATCAACCAGGATCAGGCGCATCTCGATTTCAGCGACTGTGCCGACCAGGTGACCGGCAGTGTCAACGCCGTCTATGCCATCACCCTCTCGGCCGTCCTCTATTGCTTCCGCTGTCTGATCGAGGAAGATGTGCCGACCAACGCCGGTATCGCCCGCCCGCTGCAGATCACCACCAGGCCGGGTAGCCTGGTAGACGCCCGTTTCCCGGCCGCGGTCGCTGGCGGCAACGTCGAAACCAGCCAGCGTATCGTCGACCTGGTGCTGGGCGCGCTGGCCAAGGCGATCCCCGCAAGAATCCCCGCCGCCAGCCAGGGCAGCATGAACAACACCAGCATCGGCGGCCTCGATCCGCGCAGCGGGCAACCCTTCAGTTACTACGAGACCCTGGCCGGGGGCTGCGGTGCCGACGCCGCTCAACAGGGTGCCAGCGCTGTCCACTCGCACATGACCAATACCCTCAACACCCCGATCGAGGCGCTGGAATACGCCTACCCCTTCAGGGTCACCGAATACAGCGTCCGTCATGATTCAGGCGGCGCGGGGAAACAGCGCGGCGGCGACGGGCTGATCCGCGAGATTGAACTGTTGGCCGAGGCCGAGGTCACCGTCCTTTCCGAGCGGCGCAGCACGGCGCCATACGGTTTACTGGGGGGCGAGCCCGGCAAACCGGGTCTGAACCAGGTCATCCGCAAAGCGGGATCAGAGAGTCTGCCCGGCAAGTTCACCACCCGCCTCAAGCCGGGGGAACGTCTGCGGATTGAAACCCCCGGCGGCGGGGGCTGGGGGAAAAAAGAAAAATAAACGCTTCCCTGACCCAAAAGAAGGGTAGCCTCCAAGACGGCTTCAATGCAGAGCCAATCCCCGGAACTCCTCCCTTCTGGTCGATCGCCACTCCCCCTCCCCTGTCTTGCGACATATAATAAGTTGTATGATGAAAAGAGAGATTGGAGGTGGTGTTTATGCTCAACAACAGACTGCGAGGAACCTGGGATCAGATGAAAGGTGTCAGTCGAGAGTTCTGGGGTGAAATAACCGGCGACGAGCGTCAATTCAGTGCTGGTCTGCGCCAGCGAAAGATCGGCAAATTGGAAGCCGAGGGTGACATGAGCCAGGCTGAAGCTGAAAAGAAAGTCGACCAGAAGAAGCATTGACCGCGGAGAAGAGCACCATGATGACTGGCGAACTTCGGGTCGAGTGTTATGCCGGCTATCGCGGTGAGGAGACCCCGCGCCGCTTCTACCTGGGCGAGCATCTGGTCGAGGTCGCGGCCGTCATCGATTGCTGGCTGGCCCCGGGCCACAGGTATTTCAAGCTTCAGGGCGTTACGGGTAGGCTGCACATCCTGCGTCATGATGAGGAGACTCAGCGATGGGAGTTAACCAGTAGCACTGATGAGGATCGAACATGAGGCGGGCTGAGCCTGTCTCAGCACTATCAACCGACGGTCGTCTGCGGTATTGATACGGCCGCAAGCAGGGTGAGTCGAAGGGACATTCTCCGAAACCGACTTTTGTATGGCGCCCCTTGGCACCCCAAAGAAGGAGTCTGTTATGCTAGCCAAGGATATCAAATTATATCTGGATCGTCAGCATGCCCCATACACAACCATCAGCCATAAACTAGGTTACACTGCACAGGAGATCGCCGACGCCGCCCATGTCCCAGGGAAAGATCTGGCTAAAACAGTCATGATCAAGCTCGAGGGGAAGATGGCCATGGCCGTTCTGCCCGCAGCTTACCAGATCAACTTCCGCCGGCTCAAAGAAGCCACCGGTGCAAGCCGGATCGAACTGGCGCATGAAGATGAGTTCAAGGACCTCTTCCCCGACTATGAAATCGGTGCCATGCCGCCCTTTGGCAATCTCTATGGTCTCGATGTCTATGTTGCGGAAAGTCTGGCCGAAGATGTAGATATTGCCTTTAGCGCCGGTACCCATACCGATCTGGTCAAGATGTCCTACGAAACCTTTGACAGGCTGGTCAACCCGAAGGTGTTGAAGTTCTCCACCCGACATTAGGCCTGCGGGAAGGAAGCGTCGGCATCACTGCCGGGGCGGTCAATGATCATTTCCGTACGGTTTTGCGTTACTTCTTACCCGCGTTCGATCGGGCTGGCGGCAGCGAAGACCTGCGTCGACATCTTCCCCTGCTCGACCAGCTGGCGGCTTTTGCCCACACACCACAGGCCCTCAAAAACAGTCAACAGAATATGCGCCGTTTTAACCGTCGCGAGCCCGAAAAGTATGTTGAAGCGGTCAAGCGCACCGCAGGAAGCTACCGGGTACAGGTGATGCAACGCTTGCAGGCCATCAAAGGTTTTCTGGCTTTGTCTCAAGCCGAGCGGCTGCCGATGTATACCTGGCTTAATTCCCTGCATAAGCCGGAGGTTGTCTTCAACCAGATCATGGATGACAGTGATCGGCAACAGGCCTTCGCCCTGCTTAAACGCAGTGAAAAACCCGGCGGGCCGCGTTCTGCCGTATGGCTAAACCCGGTAAGCAGGGTCAAGTTCACTCTGACCCTCAACACACGCACCGGCGGCAAAGGGGGCTCCGGCTATCGCACCAGACTGGTAACCGATCTTAACCCCCGACTCGGACTCGAACGGGACAGAGCATACAGCAAAAGATGTTCTCCCAACTTTTCCAACGACCCGCAAAGCGGTTGGCGACTCCAGGTCAAATGAAATCTGCGGTTATAAAGGCTTATGGCGCGGGATAAATTCGGATAAAGTCCGATAAGTTCTGATTTAATCCAAGATCCAAGTTTTTTATTCTAATCCGAAGCTATCCGAAGTGCATCAGATTTGATCCCGCGCAAAGTTCCTGAAATTTGTTTTGCACTGCTGCCCCGCTATCAACTCATCACACAAACTGTTAAGATTTATCGCGTAACTGCTCCCTGCATCCTTGTCCAACGCATCCCCTTTGAGGTCGACAGTACACAATGAAATCTCTGCTCTTGCTGTTCCTCCTTTTTTTTCCAATATCAGCATTCGCTGTCATTGAATATGACCTGAAGATCAGCCTGCACCCAGCAGAACAGCTACTGGTCGCCACGGCACAGATCGACTTTAACGACCAAATTGACACACCGCTTAAGCTGTCGCTTTCAAGCCGCTGTGAGATCCTCGCTGTCCAACAGAGGGGCAAGCCGGTTCCCTACAGCTTCTCCTCAGGGATTCTGCAGCTGGACGCCGATGGCACAGAGCCGCTCAGCATCAGCTACCAGGCGGTTTTTAACGATCAGGCGAGTAACAGTCCGGCCCACAATGAAGACCCCAGCTATGGTGTGTCTGCCAGCATCTCTGAAGCGGGGACCTATCTCTCCTCCGGCGTGAACTGGTATCCGCTTTTTCGGGCAAAGCAGATCAACTACCGCATCAGCATCTCGACCCCACTCGGCACCGAGGCCATCACTTCAGGTCGACTCCTTACCCGCCAAACAACAAAGGGCCGTAACAGTTCAGTCTGGCTTATCGACTATCCCCTGCGCGGTTTAACCCTTTCGGCTGGTGCCTATCAGGTCTTCGAAGAACTGGCCGGGCCAGTACCGATCTATGCCTATTTCACAGCCGACACCGCACCGCTGGCTGCAACCTATCTGCAGGAAGCGCGCAGTTATCTGCAACTCTACACCGAACTGTTCGGCCCCTACCCCTTCCACAAATTCGCCATTGTCGAAAACTTCTTCCCCACCGGTTACGGCTTTGCTTCCTGGACCCTGCTCGGCAGCAGCGTCATCAAGCTACCGTTTATCGTTAAAACCAGCCTCGGCCACGAAATCGCCCATTCCTGGTGGGGAACCAGTGTGCAGGTTGATTACGGCCAGGGCAACTGGGCCGAAGGTCTCACCACCTATGTTGCCGACTACCTCTACAAGGAACGCAGTTCAGTTGCCGAAGCGCGCGCCTATCGCCTTAAAATTCTACGCAACTACGCCAGCCTGGTCACAGCGGAGAATGTTTTTCCTGTCGCGCGTTTCAGCTCCCGCCACGACAAAGCCAGCCAGTCGATCGGTTATGGCAAAACAGCGCTGTTGTTTCATATGTTACGTCAGAGAATCGGCGACCAGGCTTTTTGGGCCGGATTACGCAAGATCGCCACAGAGCGCAGGCACACACAGGTAGGTTGGGATGATTTTTCACAGGTTTTTTCGACCATCAGCGGTCAGGATCTGCAGTCGTTCTTCGATCAATGGCTGACAAATACTGAGGGGCCTCAGCTGGCCTTGCAGGATGTTGAGCTGGCAGAGTCAGAGAAAGGCTGGCGAGTCAGCGGTACACTGACGCAGCAGCCGGTCTATCAGCTTACGATCGATTTGCAATTAACCACGCAGACAGAGACTTTACGTAAAACGCTGAAGTTGGATGCGACTCCACAGGCCTTCAGCTTCGAAACCACCAGCCGCCCGCTAGAATTACAGGCCGATCCAGATGTCGACCTGTTCCGCATTCTCGCAGCTGGGGAGATACCCGCGACGGTGAATTCAATCCGTGGCAGTAACAAGCTGCTGGTGTTGCGGGCAGATAACTATTCTCCAGATGCCGAAACAATCAAGACGTTGCTGGGTGCCATGCGCAAAGCTAGCCTGCCTGTCCGTAGCCTGAGCGAAGTCAGTCAAGCAGAGTTGGCAAGCCATGACCTGTTGATTTTCGGTTTGCCCGCTCAGCTGCAGCCAGCGCAATTAAAGTCAACAAGTGGTGGCCAATTCACGCTTGAGGAACAGAGCGTAAATCTCAACGATCATTCCGCCTTTGTTGTTGAATCCAATCCGTTGAATTCAAAAATGAGCGCCGCCTGGTTTGTCAGTGAAGATCAGCAGGCAGCCGTTGTCGCGCGGAAGATCCCGCATTACGGCAAGTACAGCACCCTGCTGTTTGACGGAGTAAAAAATAGCGTAAAAGAGACTCGCACACCGGAAGAATCTCCTTTAAAGATTAAGTTTTAAAGTGCTTATAGCGCGGGATAGGTTCGGATAGAATCTGATAGGGTCTGATTTTAACCAAGAACCATGTTTTTGATTCTAATCCGCAGTTATCCGAAGTGATCAGATTTGATCCGCGTGCTGCGGTTTTAAAGCGCTTTGGCGCAGGATAAGTTCGGATAGAGTCTGATTAGGTCTGATTTAACCCAAAGGCTATGTTTCTGTTTGTAATCCGCCGTTATCCGAAGTGATCAGATTTGATCTGCGTGCTGCGGTGTTAAAGGCTTTATGGCGCGGGATAAGTTCGGGTAGAGTCTGATTAGGTTCAGATTAAACCAAAAGCCCTGCCTTTGTTTACAAATCCGCAGTTATCCGAAGTGATCAGATTTGATCAGCGTGCTGCGGTTTTAAAGGCTTATAGCGCGGGATAAGTTCGGATAGAGTCTGATTAGATTCAGATTAAACCCAAAGGCTATGTTTTTGATTCTAATCCGCTGTTATCCGAAGTGATCAGATTTAATCAGCGTGCTGCTGTGTTAAAGGCTTTGGCGCGGGATAAGTTCGGATAGAGTCTGATTAGGTTCAGATTAAACCAAAAGCCCTGCCTTTGTTTACAAATCCGCAGTTATCCGAAGTCATCAGATTTAATCAGCGTGCTGCGGTTTTAAAGGCTTTGGCGAGGGATAGGTTCGGATAGAATCTGATAAGGTCTGATTTTAACCATGAGCAACGTTTTTGATCCAAATCCGATGTTATCCGCAGTGATCAGATTTGATCCCGCGCTATGTTTTCAACTCATCATTTCGGCCGCTTAGCCTTGGGCAGGCCCTGAACTACCAGGTCGTAGGATTCATCGATCATCGAGAAGATTTCTGCATCGGGGATGGAACCATCCAGCAGCACCGTGTTCCAGTGCCGTTTGTTCATATGGTAACCGGGGATGATCGCCGGGTAGTGTTCGCGCAGGATTTCAGCTTTGTCCGGGTCGCACTTAAGGTTGATACGCAGGGGGTCATCGTTGGTTCCGACCAGAGCGAACATTTTGCCGCTGACTTTGATAACCAGGGTGATGGTGTCAAAGGGGAACTCTTCGATGGCAGCGGTTTTTTGCATCAGGTAGGTTCGTAAGCTGTCAAAGTTCATTGGTCGGCTTCTCCCGAAAGATAGGGGTCAGGTTCAACATCTATACGATAGATATACTGTGCCCGGATTTCCGCCGTTTGATTTTCCGTTGATAAAAACTATTGGGAACAAGACTTTTATAATGATCAAAAGTGTTTGCTGTTGTATACTTACTGAATGAAAAACACACTTATCAACACCAATCCTTACCTCAAGAATGCTTCCTCACGGAAACGAGCCCTGGCCCGTAATATCGAAAGCTCATCCGCTATTGAGGGTATACAGGTTAAGCGTGATGCAGCAACCGGTCGTTTTATTCCTAGCCGATCTGACCAAAATGCATTCAACGACATCAAACAGAAAGCTCAATAACATCACTAAATAGCCGAATCATCGGCTGATAATCACGATCTAACCCCGCCCGCACCGCAGCAAAATATTCTTCTTTACGCACACCCGCCAGCTCGCTGAAATCAAGTAAGGGAAGACCTGCCTGCAAGCCCATCAAGGTTGCCAATAAGCGCCCGAGACGGCCGTTGCCCTCCCGAAACGGATGGATCAACATTAACTCCACATGTACCTCGCCCAAGGCCTGGGCAATGGTTTCACTGTCAGTAAAATTGCATGGGGAATAACGCTTTAGTTGTACGCGTTCAAATTCGGCCATCAGTGCCGGGATGGTATGGGCCATGGCAAAGGAGAATCCATCCTTACTAAGATTAACCTGACGGTAGTCCCCCGACCAAGAGTAGATGTTTCCAAGCCAGAGGTTGTGAATGTTGCGGATATCCTGCGCGATGAACGTCTGACCCTGTTCGACCTCCCCCAGTAAATGTTCTTCAGCCAACCACAGCTCAGCGGTCTCTGCGGTATCCAGCTCTTCACGCGTGGTGATACCGAGCAGATTCTTCAGTACAGTCCCGTTGGAGCCGGGTTCGTACTGATCTTCGGGGAGGCCCGAGGTATCGTAGCGATCACGGGATGTCATTCTACCGCCTCGGGGATAGAACCATCCAGCAGCACCGTGTTCCAGTGGCGTTTATTCATATGGTAACCGGGGATGATCGCCGGGTAGTGTTCGCGCAGGATTTCAGCTTTGGCCGGGTCACACTTAAGGTTGATCCGCAGAGGGTCATCGTTGGTGCCGACCAGGGCGAACATCTTGCCGCTGACTTTGATGACTAGGGTGATGGTGTCAAAGGGGAACTCTTCGACGGCGGCGGGTTTTTGCATCAGGTAGGTTCGTAAGCTGTCAAAGTTCATTGGTCGGCTTCTCCCTTGATCTTGGCTACTCTGTTCCGTCCAAACCTAGGACCTGTCAGGCTGCGGGTTGAAGAGAATGCCAGATGTTTCAACTTTGCAACTATGCAAGCCTGACCCTATGTCTTTAGTCCCCGGAACTCGTAGGTCATCCGAAAAAACCGTCCCAACCAGTCGGGACCTTCCATCTGTTTGCGAGCATAGGCTGAAACTAGTAGTGAATATCAGAAAGTCAAACCTGACCTCGAAGACCTCATTCGTACTAAGTAAAGCATGGTCCCCCCGGAACTCCTCCCCAGAAAGACTGGCTAATCTAGTTACCCACTGACAATGACACCTTCCAGTGCTGCTTTCTTAAGCGCATCGAGCAATATAACCGATTGCTTTTCAGATGGTATTTTTTTTGGTATTTGCGCAGCAATGGTTAATATATCTTTTTCTTTCGGAGTTAGTATTTGCTTTTCGATGCATAGTTCGAGAAGAGTTGCCCACTTTTCTCCAGGTATTTTAAGTACATTTGTTTGGGCCTCGATTCCACTATCCATTCGCTGAGTCTTCTTAGCATCAACAACTTCTTCATTAACCTTTTCAATAGAAATCAATTTACTGCCGAACTCCTTAGGCAAAAGGGCTTCAACCGCTGAAAGTTTTCCTTGCAAGCGCGTCCAGCAAGCATCCTTCTTACACCACTCAGAAACATTTGATATGCCATCAGGTGGATTTGATATTTCATCAGATACAAATTCACTGATAGCTTCGAGAGCGCTGACAATCGCAGGAGTCAAATCCTGGCTTTTCCATATTTGCATGAAGTCTACGGAACGTTTTCTTGACTTGGTGTACTCAGAGACCATAGCAAGAGTATAGGCAACGATATTCGCTCTATATCCACCTTGATACCAAGGTTGCGCTGAGACCAGCTTCTCAGTTCGCCTGAACAATATTGCCCTGGCAATCACTCGTTTGTAATAAAACTCATTGAAGTGATCTGAGTTCTTTTCCCATTCTTTCCCTATTCTCTCTGCATATTTGGCAAAATTTTTCTGCGCACCAAGATTTACAAAAGTAGGCTTCTCATCCCAGACATTCTCAAATTTAGCGAGATCGGTTTTAGTAAACATACGTGGTTTAGGATTCTCTTTCTGAAACCTCTTCCTTCCCGCCTGTGTAAACTTTGATTGTGCATCAGCATATTGCCCCCTAGCTCTTTCATAGAACCATTTCGAATCTATTAAAACGCCAGGTATTGGAGCTGCCCACAATCTCCTTGAGAACTCCTCCATCCGTACATGGAAAGGGTGATTGGAGAAAAAGTCTGCAGCATTAACCTTATTCTGAGTATTTGCGTATTCTGAGATTTTAGGTACGACTTCCTCACTCTTCTCTTCATCAACTACCGAGAGCTTCATCTGAACAAAAACTTGATCAAGCCCTGCCTTATCTTTTTTGTTAGTGTGGAAAAGTGACGCTGTAGTCTGTCCACCATTTACAATCTGCAGATCTCTGATCTCCTCGATAAAGAGCCCCCCTTCTTTTTCGGAGGTAATTACTTCTTTGGCTGTTGCAGTAATGCCGTTATTATAAGCAAAGAACATCCCCGGATCATTCATGATAGTTGCTCGGATGCCTTTGTTTACATTTCCTCTTGCCTGCAGGAAACACCGTACATTCTGCTCCAGCAACCTTGCACCATATTTCCCATAGAGATCAGAAAGGACGTCTGCAGGCATGACAAGCAGGTAAGACTCATAATCATCATTATTCAGATGTGCAGGCAGACATTGAAGTCCCTTCCCACACAGCTGCTTCAAGTCAACAACAAGATCTTCCTTGCCCCCCTTGGAAGTGTATTGACGGTAGAAGCGAGACAGGTCCCAGATGTGATAGCTCAAATTCCAGTGCAGATACTGAATATCCCCTAGTGCGACAGCTTGATCACTCAATTTTCGCTCCGAAATAAGATAGAGGTTTACCTTGGAGTAATTATTACGACGGTCCGAAATATCCCGAGACAGGCCATATCCTTGGGATGTTTCTTCAAGGTCATCGTAGAGATGTTTATCCATGCTGTGGGTAAAAAAGTTTTCAAGACGCTTGAATATGCTCTTAATCTCTGTATTTATAAGAGTTTCGAGAGACTCCCTATTTTCAAAGTCGAGAACAAAAAGGTCAAGGGCGGATTCCTCTTCCCTGAACCAGTACCCATCTACCCTCATACCTCCACTGGGCCGTCTATAATGGCAGGGCTCAAACCCTTCTATGACTCCAGCACCCTCTAAATCATTTGCAAGACTCAGAAGAAACTCAGATTCAAGATAGTCCTGACGTGCTTCAGAACCAGCATGGGCTCCTTGACGCAGTTCTTTGCAATACTCCTCCAGTGTAAAGTCTCTCATAAATCCCCCTATTTTAATGGTAATTCACACACGTAGCTGTCCAAAGACTTAAGGTCTAAATCGTAAGTAACACCTGACACCCCTTCAGCCAGATCCTCGGGAGAAATCCGAGGGAAGCCTTCACGTACGTGGAATGATTCATCTTTCGTTACGGAATAACATGGTGCATCGTAATCCTTGAGTTCAAGATACCCGGCTTCGTAGAGGCGTGAATCAAACACATCTTTATGCTCTGTGTCCCTGATTGCATTTCGGACAACTTCAACCTGAGCATTAAGTGAACGGCCTTTCTTGCAATCATGAAACTCTGCAAGATAAACCACGTGAAGAAAAAGGTTGTCGAGATGCGTTACCAACTGGTGCTCTGATGAGATTTTGACCTTGTCCTTTTGCAATCCAGTGAGAGACTTAACTTCAACGGCAAAATCACCCAGAACAAAATCTTGTGGTTCATCCAGAGGCCCCTGCCACCCCTCAAGTACAGCTAATTGATCTCCATACTCAGTCACACCTTTATGGATGAATTCGAGCTCAGCAAAAAGCCCCCTCACCTCTCGAGCAGAAAGAAGGTATTTTCTTTTGCCGCGTAAAAATGCCTTCCAACGCTTAAGCCTGTTATTGATAATTTCCAGAGCAACCTTCAGGACAAGAACGTCCCTTGTCCTGTCTACAAGATCAAGGGACAGGCGATAGAAAATGTCGGCATATTCCTTATTCTGGAGTGACAGATTGAAAAAGTATTCTGAAGTCGCTGCATGATAAGTTATATCGGTTTTAACGCCGTGTAGGTCTACAGTTTTATCATCCAGAAATTCGGATAGTTCTTTTGTTAATTCTAGTAGCAGAAGATAGTGACCCTCTGTATCCCTCCCCCAGAAGAAATCGTGTGGATGATCAGCGTCCACCCTTTTAATATTGTAACCTGTAACAGGTTTATCAATATCACACCAAGGGCTGCTTTCAGTCGATGTCATAGTCATCCTCATCATCAGGTGAGTCAACCATGTCATTTTCAAGCCAGACCTTGTTGACAACACACGCAACTGTTCGGGTATCTCCGGTTGCCGGGAAACTGAAACCGACTGCTGGCACCTTTTCGGCAATAACATCTACATTTCCATCAATTTTATTGACCAACTCAAGCAGGTGAAGCATGAGTAGTGGACGCCCCCTGACATCCCTGTGACGATAGTCTCTATCTGTAGGTTTTCGTCTATTTTCTTTGGCTATTTTTTCAGCCACGGCCACTTCTTCCTCATTCAGGCCGATACGTTCTACACCAGTACCAGCCACCTTCTGCTTGTTTCCTACATACCAACCTGGTTCCTGAGTGGTAATGTTAATGGTTACATTATCTTTTCCCCTGCCAACCTGCCGTTGTTGGACAGCCATTGGCAGTGAGTCATCAGCCGGTTGGCTACCGACAAGAGACACAAAAGAAATATCCCACAATGGGTGCCTGTCAGAGACCTCTCTTGCATAAACGAGAAAAGCGTCTTTATAATTAATCCCTTTGGCTTGTAAGCCCTTGTGAAATCTGAATTTTTCCATAAAATCAATGACCAGCTCAAAAGGAACTTCGCGCCAGACAACCCCTCCCCTCGCATCTAAACGTTTTTCACCGAATTCATCATTCAATTTCCCGTATAGAAAAACCATTTCAGAGAAATTATTTGTTCGGATTCCATCATCTGCAGGCAACACATATGTTTCAGACTGAACCCCATCAAAATGGATCTTAAATACCCTCTTTTCTGCATTCCTCATCTTATTAAGTGCAGTAACAATCAAAGCATCAGGATGTGCCCTTACATACAACCCGAAATCTCTGGGGCTGAACCCGTCTCTCCGCATCTGTTTAATCTGTTGACGCAGCCCCTCAGAAGCTTCTGCTATGTGTGCATACCAGCCTTGAGATTCTTCAGAGAGGTACACTCTGCACAAATCATCATAGCCTGCACGAAAGCCAAACCAGCGACCCATTTGAAAAAGAGTGTCATACATTTTAGTATTTCTATACATATAGCTGATGGTCAACCCCTCAAGAGTTAGACCACGAGAAAGGCTCAATCCACCAATTGCAAGAGCAGTTAGCGCATCACCTGCTTCGTCATACTTACCGTAATCAAGCGCTTCATCAGACTTACTGTTAATAAGGTACGTCTTCATCCCATCAGAAGCAGTGTATAAGGCCTCCTGAATTTGCATCCATGATTCTGGACAATTACTGTACTCATCATCAAATACGACCTTCATTCCGGCCACTATTGAACTACGTAACGCTTCACTGACTGGTTTTTTATAATTGCTGAAGATTGCATTCTGTAGTTCAGCAAGGTAATGAGAGACATGCCCTCTGATTTGTCTTTGCGTATCAACGAACCTTGATACATTTATCATCATGGTACAGTGCTTATTGTCATGCTTTCTTATGTTCCTGATTGCTCTAGCTAGTATGAAAGTCTGTATTGCTTTTTTGGCAGAGGGCGGGAGGTCAGGGATGTGATCGTGTCTTTTATGTGACAGAGGAATGTAGTCTTCAGCATCTGAAATCGTCCTGAGGACAGTGTTACTAATATCTTCATCCAGAAACACCTTATCTGCTCCAAAATAGTTACTGGGGGCATCAAGGCAATAGATGAAATCCCTAGGAAACAATTCGTCGCCGACCATTTCATTCTCATCGTTGGGATTTATAAAGATATTCGCAAAAGGAGTTGCCGTATAACCGACGTAACAGCTCTTTTTAAACAGTTTCAATAACTGCCTGATCCAAGCATTTGTTTTAGTCGGGTCAAGGTCAGGCTTGTTAGTGTTTATGGATGCATTATCGGCTTCATCATCTATCAGCAACATTGGGACTTTGGAAATCTGCCCTTGCTGGTCTGCATTCAGGTCACGTAGCCATTTATTTAAACGCTTTAGCGTTGAAACATTTTTTTTGATGACAAGGATGGCTGGTCTCCCCGCAGCCTCATATAATTCAAGGTCTGCAGAGTGAGCTGCAGCGCTCTTTTTGTTGAAATCACTTGCCGTATTTGTCAGTGGAACAGGATCTTGTCTGGAGTGGTTTCTGTTGCCGACCCCGACACGAGTGATCTTTTCACCATCGCCTGTCAGACCGACAAAGCCTTCATCTATCCTTATCTGTGTTTGTTTCCTGAGGATATTGTGAATACCTGCAATGACGATAATAAAACGATATCCTGCATCAGCAGCTTTAGAGATCAAGCCGATATAATTAGCTGTTTTGCCTGACTGAACATGGCCAACGACAAGCCCTCTTCGGTCCCATTCACCAAGAGTCTGGGGATCTTTCAACAGCCCCAAGATCCTGTCAGTTACCTCACCGAGCGTATGAAGAACTTTGTCTCCCCAACCTTCTAACAGTAATTGCTCTTTATATTCACCCCAATAATCCCATGACAACCCCTCCTTATCGCTCACCCACTCTTCATCATGATCTGATTCAGCATCAACCAGAGAAACACCTTCATCCATAGTCGTAACCAACCTGGACTCAACCCGCTTGATTACCTCTTCAATTATGTGCTCCTCAAATTTGTAAGGTGAGGCCAGTGTCCTTACCGTCTGTTCTATACGTGCTCTGTCCAAGTCATCTTCAATGTTTTTACAGGTAAGCAAAGCTATGACTTCAAAGTCTTCTTTACGCATTAAACTTCCCCCCGATGAATTCATTTATCACGTTTGGATAGTCACAGAATGGCTTGACATAGCAGACTACTTCTCTGAATGATTTTTCTGAGACGTTCTGACAGGCTGAAAGAATATTCCATACATCCTCAAGTCTCCCCAAAAGCGCTGCTGACTCAAGGTCACTTGCCATTTCAAAATCTTGGGGACTGACAGTATAGTCAGCATAAATTGATTCAATTGGAACCGAATCTTCAACAATGGACAAGACCTCTTCTACCTTCTTTCTCTCATATTCTTTAAATGATTCCTGAACAGCGCTGATCACTGGATGTTCTCTATCCAGTGAGTATTCTATTGTTCCCTGCCCGGCGGTTCGAATCCAGACGGGTTTAGGATTGCTGTCATAAAGTTTCTTACCCTTTCCCTTGATAACCCTTGTACTGCCTTCAGCAATATTTCCAATAATTTTTTTGATTTGTTCTCGCACTGGAAGTGGTGGATATGCTCTGGACTTTTTGATATCTATTGTCCAGAACTCATCCATACAGTTAGGAAAATCAATTTTTACTCTCGCAAGCTTAGTGGCTTCACCTTTTGGGATCAGGCGGAACCAGTCGCCCCAAGCCATTAAGCGTCCATTTCTATAAACGTACACACCCTGATTATTGAGAAAATCACTCCTGCTCTTGTAGAAATCCTTTTCTTTCTCTGACAACTTACTGTGATGGGGCAGGATAAACGGTTGGATAACAACCTTGTCGCCGTGAATTCTGATGACCTCCTGGCGAAGGGGATCGGTAGCTTTATTGGAAATGCAGAAGGGATCGAAAGCTTCAAGTTCATGATAGTTTATAAAGATTTTTAGCTTTTTACCTTTAATTTCACCTGAGAGAAAACGATGAAAAACCAAAGACAGGTGTTTGGCTACTGCTCTTATTTTTTCGTTAATCAGCTTCTCATTTACAACCTCAGTGTCACCTTCACATAATCTGTCCAGATTTTCCCATAGGACGAGAGTCCCGTCCTTCTCAAGCTTTTCAATATATGGAAGACTCTTAATTTCGTCTTCATCCAAGATACAGACAATCCAGTCATCACGTTCAGCAACTAGCTTCAGATCCCACAAAGCTGCTGACCTGTTTCCATTCTTCACACTCACTACAGTCAATTTACTGCATTGTGAAAAAGACGCTGTTTTCAAACCAAGCCCAAAACGACCCAAGTCGTCTTTAGATCTTTTTTCACGTGGATTTCTTGATCCATGGCGCATTGCAGCGACGAGTTCCTGATCACTCATCCCCCAGCCATTATCTACAATTGCGAGACATGCTCCAGAACTCAGTACATTTGAATGGATGTCTACTTGAGTTGCCCCCGCAGAGATACTATTATCAATGATGTCAGCAACAGCTGCGTCGAGTGAGTACCCCAAGTCTCTCATCGATTCAGACAATGATGCAGCACGAGGTGGCAACTTTATTTCTTTCACTGCAATTCCCCCTTAAGGCTCAATCAATGGCTTTAACGCAAGTTCAATTAGATCTTTAGATTTAGTTCCACATTCCCAGACAGTAATTACTTTCCAGCCTGCTGCGATCAGGAGTTGCTCTTTCAATTTGTCTCTCTCAATGTTCTTCTGAAACTTTGTTTCCCAGAATTTAATTCGACTTTTAGGGGTGTAGGCATATTTGCACTCAGGGTGTCTGTGCCAGTAGCACCCATGTACAAAAATGGCAGTCCGGTGCTTGGAGAGCACTATATCCGGACTGCCAGGAAGGCTTTTAACATTCAATCTGAAGCGAAATCCTTTGCGATGAAGAAAGGATCTGACCAGTATCTCAGGAGCAGTATCCTTTGACCTGATCCTGGACATATTCCAGCTTCGATGCTCTTTAGAAATACGATCAACCACAGGAATGAAAAGCCTTGACTTGGAAATTCCCTGCACTCAATCGTCTACCCACACAACAAGTCTGCTGACTCTGGATTACGGCATCTCATCCCCGCACGCTGAGCGTCGCAACGATAGAATTCATCTTCGTCCAAATCACCATTCTCATACCTTCGCCATGCCTCCTCAGCTACAGGGACAAGTGCAACTGGCCACCCGCTGACTTCATAATATGGATTAATAAGGCGCAAATCTGAAACATTTATATGTGAATCATTGTCGGAAGCAGTATTTCCACGTTCCAGAGCACCATCCGGATGTAGGCCTGGATAGAGGAATGAAATCGAAGCCCAGCCTTTGGTAAAGTACCCTTTTTCAAGTTTACGAAGTGCACGGTTATCAAGATCAAGCAAAGGCAAAATACATTCAAGAGCAGCCTTCTCGTTTTTTGGTAACGAGATAAGATTGGCTTGTTCTGTTTTAAAATTATCCACAACAACCTCTTTTCTCAGATAGTTTTTCACTGCTAACCCTACAGACTCAGCGACTAAAGGAGGTACCGCATTGCCAATCAAGCGGAATGAATGCGTACGAGCAGCGGGGAAACGGAACCAATCCGGAAAACTTTGGACACGAGCCGCCTCTCTTGGAGTAAACGAACGATTTTGGGTAGGATGGATAAACATCAGTCCGTCTTTACTCAAATGCGCTACGATGGTTGAGCAAAGGTGGTCACGGCTCTGACGTGTAAAGCGATCTTTAAAGTTAGACTTGTCATAGGGGAATTCAAATACAACACCATGATCACGCATTGCAACAGCTGAATTTTCACCTTCTTTTAACTTTTTGAAATCCCTCAAATCTCTATCGTTGTGTGGACGAGAAACATGGTTGGTCAGTTTTTCAGATTGTTCAATTTCAAGAACATTTAAAAGGTAGTTTTGTCCAACTTCATCACACTTCTTAAGGTATTTTTCTCTATGTTCTAAATTATATTCACGCTCATCTACACCACTCCCAGCGCACAATTCGGGGAGATCGCAGATTGCCGCGCCAAGTGTTGTGTTTGGAATTGCTCGAGGTGCGGGTTTTAAATCCGGATGGAAATATCCAGCAAGATCAGACCGTGTACCAACTATGAGCTGTCGGCGACGTTTCTGAGGGACACCTAGCGACCAAGCATTTTCTACTTGCCCGTGTACACGATAACCAAGTGCACGTGCCTCTGCCTGAACACGTGTGAAATATTTACCGCCAGCAGCAGTTTTGATACCAAGTACGTTTTCCATGACAAAAACACGCGGTTTAAAAAAACCAACATGTTTCAAAAACTCACGATAAAGGTGACGTCTTGGATCCTCCTTGAGCCGCTCGCCATGGTTAGCTCCATCTCGTTTTCGAGCGGTAGAGAAGCCTTGACACGGTGGTCCACCAACAATAACGTCGAGAGATGTTGTTCCTATTAATTTTGCAAGTTTTCTAGGGGAATAAGAAGTCAGATCTTCATTGAGAACATACGGAATATCAGAAAGATTACTGCGCAATGTCTCAACCGCCTGCACATTAAAATCAATTGCTGCCAGACATTGGAACCCAGCCCTCATCATCCCTAATGAAAAACCACCGCACCCACAAAAAAGGTCAATAAATGTACCTGCAGATTTAGGCTCAGAAACAATTGAATCAATAATTTCAGATCGTGTGCTCATGTCTATAATCTCAACATCTAAGTGTGTCAGAATAAGGCTCGACTAGGAAAAAACAATTTCAATAGCCAGTTTATACAGCATCAAACCAGCTTAAAAAACAAATAATTCACAGGGTCATAATTCACAGGGTTGCAAAGTTGCAAACTTCCCATACAGATTTAACGACCAAGGGGGTCAGCCCTTGACAAAGGATACGCCCCGAATCAAAGGCTGATCATCTTATCCTTCATTTAGACAGTTATATTCTGCAGTAGTGAGGGGGCGATTCGCAAAACACCGCATCGGAACCGCCAGAGATTAGTCTTGACAAAGACATTAATAATTTATTAAATACTATTTCACTTTGTAAAACATAATCCTCTCCGCCAACGTAAATATTTAGATAATCTATTTCGAATTTTCTGCTTTCGTTCTTCCAACCTTGATGTTTGTTCTTCCATTTTGATTTTTCAAGACAACTAACACAATTGCCAGTCAGGCAGTTTATCGTCAATTTGGGGCCTGACCATACCTCTATTACCTCATCTAGATCAGAAATATTTGCAGTACATATTAGGGTTTCTCTTCTTTTCGCCTTGTGACCAGTTTCACAACGCTCACTACTGTTTTCAGTCCAGTTGGTAATGCTCAATTGCTCACCCTTGAAGCTGATTTCTCTTGTCTCTTCGCTTGTGTCCGGACCAGAGCACACGTATTTTGGACTGAAACGACTTACCGAGATTGGCGCGTATTTCATGAACGACTGTACGCTTCTCAGATCTGTACGTCTCCCATCCTTCTCATACATGCTGCTTTGATCTGGCAGGCTTCCAATCTTGTCGAACATTTTATCAAAGACGCGCTCGCGGCAGGCACGGTCACCAACCAGGCCAGAGGCTGTAGCTTCTTGCGTAAGGCCCTCGAACTCCTCCTTTACCAGAGCAACCCCGCCAGAAACTCCAGCATCGATTAATTTGCCTACCATTCCACTTAGCTTGGTCTCGATCTCTCCCTGAAGTTGTAGTTTGCTTTTCGTTCCTTTTGCCTCAATGACCGTATCGCATATCGCCGAGGCAGTCTGCTTGATTATCGGTATCAGCTTCGGATCAAATTGTTCCGCTAGGGATGTCGATGTAAGTGCGCACCCAACGAAAAGGGCACAAAATATGAGTTTCACGTATTGCATGACAGTTCTCCTTTCAAATTGCAAAATATTGAACTTTCGATGTGTGCATCCCTAAACCAATTAACCGTTACGAGTATCAACACAAGTATAATATTCTACGATCGGGCCCCTCTTCAATCCAGCATCGGCAGACTAAAGACAAACCGGCATATCAGTTTAAAAACACTTATAATCAGTTAGTCAAGAAAATCGAATCCCGAAAAACCTAAGGGGGACAGGCACCTGGCGGAGCCAGTCCCGAAACAAAAAACCGCCCGCTCGGTACACACCGACACAGACGGTCATCAATTCTCTAAACTGACCCCTCTTCTCCAACCCATCTCACCCTCCAATTTAATTAAAATAATCCGAGCAATATAAGCTATTTTCACCCGATTGTAAAACGTCAAAGACCTCCGTAATTAGCAATCCACCAGCCACCTTCGTTATAATAGAACCATGAAACTCTTCAACTCAATTCTGCTCCTATTCGCACTTCTAAGCACCGCCCTCTCCCCAACCCTGGTGAGCGCCGAACAGCCCGCCACCATCCACCAGTGTCAACCAACCGAAGAAGATGAAATGGGGCCCTTCTACCGACCCGGAGCACCCTTGCGGACCAAGGTTGGCAGTGGCTATCTGCTGAGCGGGACAGTCAGATCGGCCGCTGACTGCGCGGCGGTACCCTCGCCGCTGATCGAATTCTGGCAGGCCGGGCCGAATAGCCGCTATAGCGACGCCTATCGTGCGGCGATCATTACCGACCACAGCGGTCGTTACCGCTTTGAAACCGACGCCCCACCCGCCTACGTCACCCGACCCCCGCATATCCATATCCGTGTTTCTGCAACTGGCTTCAAAACTCTGGTCACCCAGCACTACCTGCAACCGGAAGATTCAGAAGCGGTGGTTGATCTGGTTCTGGAAACGGAGGAATGAGATCTTAACCCTAGGAGACTGTCGGACGATACGAGCTGAAGCGAAAAGTTGGATGGTTGAGGACAGATTTTAGCCCGTTTGCAGTCTCATAGCCTTAGCTATGGTGCAAAAAGGAGCTGGGATATGGGCCAAACAGCCGGATTTGCAGCCAGTTCATGGATAGTCCGACAGCCTCCTAACACCAACGACATCTTAGCGCGGGATCAAGTCTGATCACTTCGGATAACTGCGGATCAAGCCAAGACATGGTCTTTGGGTTTAATCCGAACCTATCAGCCCTTATCCGAATCTATCCCGCGCTATTGGCACTTAACAGCATCGTGTAAAAAGTGGACAGCTTTATTTTCAACTGCCAGTGCTCCCCAAAAAACCAACCAGTAGATTTCACACCGCGACCATTTTAGTATCAGCGCCTAGGCATTCACGGCGGTTCGATCAACCCTAGGAGAGCAGACAGCGCGGTAATTCCGGGGACATCACAGAATGGCGCTAGTTTAAGCGGTTTCAGCGCAAATGTCGGGTCTGATGTGGAATTTCTCTATTTCCTGGACATGTGTCAATGTGGAAAAGAATCAAAGATCGGTTTTGCTTCTCGATTTCCTCACGATTTTTCTGATTTAG
>JAJRQB010000086.1 GCA_024280485.1 Deltaproteobacteria bacterium | reverse complement strand
GATGAACTGTTAA
Organism: Deltaproteobacteria bacterium; assembly: GCA_024280485.1. Classification (GTDB taxonomy): domain Bacteria; phylum Desulfobacterota; class Desulfuromonadia; order Desulfuromonadales; family Geopsychrobacteraceae; genus Geopsychrobacter. The sequence continues at coordinate 21,813 of JAJRQB010000086.1, read as the reverse complement.
ACGGCTGACCGTATGACTGCCATATCGATAATCGACCATAGCTACTCCTTTGAAAATCAAATATGAGTAGCATCTGAAAGACTTGGACTAAAGTCCATAGTTTTTACTAGCGTGATGGAACAATAAAGTGTGCATTAGTTTCTACAGACCAGATAGTCCTAGGGCTATCAAAAATCTACCAGGACGGAATTTACGATTCTCCCTGGGAGGGAAAGGCTTTCCACACATTAAGCGAGGCGCGTGAATGGCTCCGCAACCCTGAAGTAAGCTGATCGTAAATGTTCCCGTTGGCTTGACGCGACTCTCATATGTCACCACATATCAGACATAGAAATGGCTACCTCAGAAATTGAGGTAGCCATTCTTGCTTTGCAGGGTATTTAGTAATCGGGCAACCCCCACAATTTGATAGACCAAATTGGGGTGACATAACTTATCGGACAGACGTGACACATACCCTGTCATCTCCCGGAGGGGGCTTCGGTCCCACTACCGACTCACCTCAGGAAAGCTGCTGGCCTATTCCGGCGGCCCTGAGCTTGCCTTCATCCAGCCCGCGTCCGGCGCAACAGTCAGCGAGTTGGCCGTCAATGGCAACGGCAGGCAGTGAGCGGATATTCAGAGTTTTTGCCCGAGCAGCGATAGCCGGGTCCTGCATGTCAAGAACCTGTACCTCGCAGGAGGGACAAGCCAGTTGTTTCACTTGCTCGACGGCCTCTTGACAAACTTGACAGCCAGCACTGAAAACTTCGATTTTACGTTTCGCGGTCATGATTTTTCTCCTTTAGCATCTGCTTGGGTTCCCGGAATCATTTAACCCTTTTCCCCTTCGCCCTTGTCATCCACGGTCATCCACCTCCTCTTTATCCAGGGCACCCAGAATGGGGCAGTCGCTGAGAGGTCCATGCCCCTGGCAGCTTCCAGCCAATTGTCGCAGGATTATTTCCATCCTCTCCAGATCCTTTTGTTTCTGTTGGATGTCGACGAGTTTAGCTTCGGCCCGAGCTTTGATCTCGCGACAACTTGTCCCTGGAGCTACTCGCAGTCCGAGCAGCTCACCAATCTCTTTAAGAGAAAACCCGAGTTCCTTGGCGCGACGGATAAAATGGATCTGCCGTACCGTTTCAGACGAGTATTTCCGAAACCCCGATGCCGGGCGAGGCGGCTGCTCGATGAGTCCACGACGCTGATAAAATTTAACCGTTTCCACCCGTACTCCGGTCTGTCGGGCCAGTTGGCCGATGGTCATCTCTTTCATGGGATTTCTTCCTTCCCTTACATACAGGATAGAGGCGGTACCATAGTACCGAGTCAATGCCTTCCTTTTAGTTTTACCGTAGTTCTGTCGCGACGGAGGTAAATGTCAAAATTTCTTTGTTAAACTGACATCGATGATTCAGCTTGCAAAATGGGAGCAGTCGCCTGAAGAAAGGAATGAACCATGTACGGAAACGGAATGATGGACGGGATGCCTATGATGGGGGGCGTCGGCTGGGTTTTCATGCTTCTGTTCTGGGGGTTCGCTATAGCCGGGTTTATTTTCACGGTGCAGTGGCTTCTCTCCAGAGGGAAATCTAAAAAGGGAGACAAACCGCACCAATCGCCTCTCGATATTTTGAAGTGCCGGTACGCCCGGGGAGAGATCACCGAAGAGGAATATAACCGGACGAAAAAGAACCTGGAGTAAAAAGTCAGCAAGGGGACTTCAGCGGTTCCCTGCCGATCCACAGGCTTGCGTTGTCAGTAAGCCACATAAACGTCAGGGTTTTCGAGCAACTCCACCATCTCCTTCAACCCGATGGGCGTCACCGCCTGTTCAATCTCATCCTCGCCGATCTTATAGAGCAGCATCATGGTACGATTGGCGTAGAGTTCAATTCCTTTTTGTCCAAGAAATCGAACGTATTCTCCGTAATCGTGGGGGACATCGCTCAAAGGAATCCCCAACTGGGCGACCAGTGACTTGCGCTCTCTCTCTGGCAGATCAGCCTTGTCGAGCGGCGTCTTGTCGCCGCCGAACATGCCGCCCTTTTTAAGCGCCGTCACACCACTGGCATCGAACAAGATCATTACTTTGTAACCTTTTTCCAGTGCGGCCCAAGCGACATTCGGTACGGCGCATATCTGGGCATCATCGAGGCTCATGGAGGTTTTTGCATGGATCAGGAAGGTTTTCCCGGTACCAGTGCCAGCCAGTGCGGGAGTGGTCAGGATAAGGATGACAGCTATAGCTAAGAAAAAGTGTTTCATCTCGACCTCCAATACACCACGGGTTAACTCTTTTGAATTGGCGGACAGGGAACGTCGCCGTAGGAACAGAAAACGCAACAATCACCTGGTTTCGGTTTGAGTAGCTCCTTACAGTAGTTGCACTGATGGAAAAATTGGCAGGCGTCTGTTGGCATGGTCAACGTTTCCGTCTGACCACACTTTGGGCAAGTCAGCGCTGATTCGTCTTGGATACCCATGTTCACTCCATCTGTTCCTTCGTTGCGTCCACAACACGGCGGACGTCAGACAGGCATCATCTTCCCTCCGGGTGCTTTTCGGCACATTGGCAATTCCCTTCTCGTTTGGCCGATAGAATCTTTTCCAGAATTGAGGATCGTCCTCCATGCTTCAGGATGTCTCGCCGGATGTCAGTTTCCGTATGGTCGAAGCAATAGCAGATTTTCCGATCCATAATTAGTTTTCTCCCTGTCGCGGATTGTTATCGGTTGGTGGCAGGACAATGGCAAAGCTCCCGGTTTCATCGACGGCCTGCGCCATCTGTTCAGGCGTGACTTGCTGCGGGTCGTAGACGACAATGGCTTTCTTTCCCTCGTAGCTGACCTTGACCTCATGGACCCCCGTCAAGGCGTTTCAGAACAGTTTTCACCGCGAAGCCACAGGCCGCACAGGTCATTCCCGTCACGGAAAGTTCAATGGTCTGCTCTTGCCCCGCCCAAGCGTTACCAACGAGATGGTTACTCAAGCTACCGTGATTCATTGCGACGAGTGACAGGATGAAAAAGCCTCCCGTCGCCAGAGCCAATAGATGAACTTTTCGCCAAACATCTTTCATTGCGGCACCTTTGTCAGTCGAGAAACATCAAAATGAGTTGAGGGAAGAACAGCATGCCCAAAGTGAAAAGGACACCAACCCACAGTAGGACTTTAGGGAGCCTCTTGCTGCTGTTGCACACACCATCCCGACATTCTGTGACTCTGGGCTTGCGGTAGGTGAGATAGCCAGCCGCCACCAGAAAAAGTATAGTCAGGGCCATGAGGATGGGACGATATGGCTCAAAGGCGACCAAGGCGCCTGCGCTACTGATCCCCAGAAAAACCATCACCAGTGGACCAATACAGCATGCAGAGGCGAAAACTCCGGTTACTATCGCACCAGCTAATCCGATCCTTCCAAGGTTGGTCTTTTCCGTCTTTTCCGCTGTCATCAATGACTCCTCAATCGTCCTATCAGCTTTTGCCATCTCGACTCGGGATCTCATCAGCTATCGATTCGAGGATTGGACATGTATGGGGCTGATCTTGAGTGCCACACGCGACAACCAACCCGTTCAGAGCCACCTTCATTTTCTCAAGAGCCTCTATTCTGAAGTTGATGTCAGTAATCTTGACCTCGGCACGAGACCTGACCTCGTTGCAGTTCTGGCCCGGATCGAGGGACAGATCAAGCAGTTCGCTAATCTCCTGAAGTGAAAAACCAAGTTCCTTGGCCCGCCGGATAAAGCGGACCCGTTTGACCACGTCCTCAGGGTATTGACGAAAGCCGGAAACGGGTCTGAGTGGCTGCTCAACAAGCCCCTGGCGTTCGTAAAATCGAATTGTCTCCACTCCGACTCCTGCTTTTTTTGCCACTGCTCCTATTGTTAGCCCAGACATTCCTTCTCCCACGTCTTAATGTTAAGCATATCCTCCGTACCTATGTACGGAGTCAATAGCTGGATTATATCTCAAAATTTACCGGCAATGCAGGTGATGAGGGGATTCCCAAGTCGTGGACAAATTGTCTTTGTTCGCTCAATTCACGATAAACCAGACATGAAAACGGCCACCTCAGAAATGGGGTGGCCGTTCTTACAATGCACCATCTATCAGACACCGAAATGGCCAACCTCGAAAATGGGGTTGGCCGTTCTTGCTTTGCAGGGTCAGTAAGAATTCCGTGTTTTTGCGAATCTGGAAGCTTCAGAACAATGCGAGAGGAAAAATAGTAAATTGGGATGACTTGATTTTAAACCAGCGGCCCCCAGCTCCCGAAGCAGGAGCGATACGCTCGGCTACGCCCTCGTTCCTCAGTGCGCTGCCTACCAGAGGGGAGGTATCCCAAAGACATCCTGAATGGACGTCAGCGTTAGAACTTCATCTGTTTTAATTCTTTCCACACATTTAGAAGGTTACGGTCTGCTCGTTGCTTATCCTCTGGCCTGTCGCCCCGAGGATTTCATGCCTGTCCATTACAAAGTGTAGAAAAACGCCGCAGTCGATATTCGACAGACTAAGAACCCTTAGCTACAACAAAAAAGAAAGCATCATTCATCGCGACATGTGTCACTTTGGGTAGGTGGCAAAAACCTTTACGTTTCCGAACTTGTCAAAAGAAAGCACTTTGTAAGGTTTTGTAGCACCATTTGGCATTTCCATGCCTTGCGATCCAACCGGCATTCCAGGCACACTTAGCCCAATGATGTCCGGTTTCTCCTTGAGCAATCGTTTGACTTCTTCGGTAGGAACATGACCTTCTACTACATAGCCATCAACGATGGCTGTATGGCAAGACTGGAGATGAACTGGAATGTTATACTGGGCCTTAATCTCAGAGACTCTGTTGGTGTTTCCTGCCTCGACGATTAAGCCATTATCTTCCAGATGTTTGATCCAGCCGCCGCAACATCCTCAGCCAGGTGACTTATAAACTTTGATTACTGTCGGTTGGCTCTGGTCCTCTGCCATTGGCTGTGCAGCAAGAAAAACGATTAAGCCAATAGACAAAATGGGTATTAATAAAAATCGGAGCATTTGTGTTCCCTTTCACTTGAATGTGTAGTTGTTCCCTACCCCGGCAATTGAGCTTCTCAACTGTGCATCATAAAACTTCAGAATCCCACTAAGGGAACTCCTCGCCAGAGTCGCCTTCAACGTTTGGAAGGATTTGGACTTAGGCACCCTTGCCAAAATTATCTAATATTGTACGTGAAAATTACGGCTAAAGGCAAAACCCACTATATCAATGTTCAAAAATCATCTAGGCCTCTTGGGGAAAGGTCAAGTCGATTAGCGCACAAAACCATGGCTACCTGGACCTGCTTTAGGTGGCCATTTCCTATTTGTCAGGAGTTATAGGTCTATTCTCAACCTGGTGAGACAATTATTGCTCCAAGCGACCTATGCTTGAGCAAAAATCTCCTCATCTTGAGTGTAATATTCCACGTTGAATATGCGGAATATTCAACAAATACGTTCTCAAAATTTTCATCTCCGTTCTTAACCTGCTGAAAATATTAAGCAAATATTTATGGCACTAATTTTGATAGTGACCATAGCGGATTGCTCACGCTTTGAATCTGAATACTGTGAATCTCAGTTGAACAAAGTATTCCACTAACCAGGTCGATTGAAAACCGGCAACTAGCCGAAAACCCAAGGAGAAACAAAATGAAAAAGCTGCTAATCCTGGCCCTGACGATCATGCTGGTACCTGCTGCTGCTATGGCAATGAAAGACATGGATCACAAGACCGAGGTCAAAGAGATGGATCATGGCAAGATGGAGATGGATCATGATTCAAAAAAATGGATCATGGCAGTATGGATATGAGTGGCATGAAAGGTGTCGTGATGCTGCAAGATGAGGTGGTCGAGGGCGTTAAGGGCTCTGCCCATCTGATGGATTCAGAGGACGGCAAGGGTAAGATGTTGGTAGTGATGTTTACCGACGAGAAGAGTGGTGCGATGCTCAGTGACGGTCGCTGTGCGGTCAAGGTCGAATCTCCCGATGAGAAGGTCGGCGAGGTGCAGAAGATGATGAAGCACACAGGAATGTTCGGCACTGGTGTCAAGTTTGAGCAGAAGGGGATGTACCATTTCAAGGTTGGCACCAAGCTGGCCGACGGCGAAAAGCGTACCTTCCATTTTCATCACGAAAATTAAGGTCTTCGCAGCTCGGCAGTGAATGGCGAAAAGATCAAACAGAATCGCCATCAATTAGATAGACACTCTCTAGAGCCTTTTGAATGTGTCTTGCTAATCACCATCAATCAGACACGAAAATGGCCACCTCAGAAATTGGGGTGGCCGTTCTTACTTTGCAGGAGTTTTGAGACACCCTCCCGATGCGACGATGAATGTGTTTAAGTTGAAAATGGTAGTTTCAGAGATAATAAAAAAAAACACAGTTAGGAGGGTTACTGAGGGGCAAAATTACTGAGATGGCAGATGGGGCTGCCTTTATCTTCTTTACGTTTTAGAGAGAGATCTAGAACCAAACACGGACTCCGGTAACAAACTGAGTATCCTTGATATCTGACCCTTCAGAACGGGCAAAATCAGCAGCCCGGCCAAAGAGTCGAGACCAGTTCACACCAATGTACGGAGCGAATTCACGTCGCATTTCATAGCGCAGTCGTAAGCCAGCCTCAATGTCTGAAAGACCCGAGCCGGTTCCGGTGTCAGGATCACTTTTACCATATAAGTTCAGCTCTATATCAGGGACCAAGACAAGTCGCTGTGTCAGCATTATTTCGTACTCGGCTTGGAGGCGTGCCGCACTGCGACCATTGGAACCAAAGAATAGAGATGTATCGATATCAAAGTAATAAGGTGCTAGGCCTTGTAGTCCTATTGCCAGCCAGTCACGTTCCGGGGTCGGACGGATATCACGCCGCCATCCGATTTGCAGATCCCAGAAGGGCGCTATCGCACGGCTGTAGAGCGCTTGCAATTCAATTTCTTCTGTGTCGCTATCCACATATTCACCATCGGTCTTAATCCAGAGCTTGTGCAGATCCTTGCCGATCCATCCATCAACTTCCCAGACCAATGGATTATTCCCGTTTGAAGTACGAATCTCAAGTTGATCGATGGTCAACATTGTCAGTACGGGGTCATCATTCATCTCACCGGCAAAAGATAAGGCCGGAACGGTCAGAATCAAGACTAATAGCGAAATTAGCTTTTTCATTGTTGCCCCTCTCAATGCACTAGATTTTTCACTTAGATACTCGCCTGGCCATAGTTCACGCCTGATTTAAATACTGGCAAGATAAGGTCCGAACGAAACCTCAATCGGTTCAGGAAATTCACCCGTTGGTAATTTTGCTGCACGGTTATCTAAAAAAATGGGCTGGATCTTGAGCAACTCAATTCCCGTCGATCTATCCATCCCCGCAACCGCAGGTAAGCTAAAGCATATACTGAGCAATAAAGGGGCAACGAACAATCTCAACGTCATGGCACAAACTTCAAGTGTATGTTTGTTATTCATGACGTACACAACTACAGGAGTTATACCAATGTTGATGCCCCTTTATTATCAAATGGTTACATACAACAGTTTTTTATGCTTATTTGTTTTGTGGAGAATATCCTCTATTGCTATATGGGATATTAGATTGTACCTCACTCCAGACTTTCACTCTGTCTATACATCCTTCAGCTCACAATAACTTTTCGGAACATACCCAGCATGTGATAGAGCAGGTGACAGTGATAAGCCCAACTTCCAGCGGCGTCAGCAGTGACCAGATAACTTATCTTTGAGCCGGGCTGGACGATCACCGTATGTTTGCGTGGAATCCTTTGGCTGTCACCCGTCTCCAGTTCACTCCACATACCATGAAGGTGCATCGGGTGATTCATCATGGTGTCGTTCACCAGAGTAATCCGTACCCGCTCTCCGTATTTAAATTTTAAGGGTTCGGCATCTGCGTATTTGATGCCGTTGATAGACCACATATAACGAGCCATGTTGCCGGTCAGGTGCAATTGAATCTCTCGTTCCGGTTCGCGTTGATCAGCAGTCGGATATAGATTGCGAATGTCGGAATAGCTGAGAACCCGCCGGCCATTGTTGCGTAAACCAACGCCAGGGTCACTCAAGCGGAATTCAGGTTTTTGAGTTCGCATATCAACATGCGGACCGAACTCTGTGGCCGAATGAATAATGTCGGAGTTGCTACCCAGGCCCGCAGGCCCGAGTATGGCCAGCCCGGCCATGTTTTCGCTCATGCCCTTCTCTGTATGATCCATCCTGTGCATCTCATTTTTACCGGTCGTGGAATGTTCCATGCCAGCGGACATGCTACTCATATCCATTCCCATGTCCTGGTGGATCAGCAAGGGATAGGGGTCTAAGGATGGAGCCTCAGCGCTAAGAGATAAATCTGGAGTCAGGGTGCCGCGCGCATAGCCGGTGCGGTCGAGAGCCTGGGCAAAAATGGCATAGGCGCGGTCAGCCTCAGGTTCAACAATAACATCGTAGGTTTCGGCGACCCCGATGCGGAATTCATCGACAGTCACTGGCTCGATATTCTGGCCATCGGCTGCAATGACGGTCATTTTCAGGCCGGGAATACGAACATCGAAGAAACTCATGGCCGAACCGTTGATGATCCGCAGACGGACTTTCTCGCCACGTTTAAACAGGCCGGTCCAGCCCTCAGCGGGAGTTATGCCATTCATCAAATAAGTATAGGTGTAGCCGGTGACATCGGACAGATCTCGGTCACTCATGCGCATCCAATTCCACATGCTGCGATCTGCCTTGGTGCGGCCGAATCCTTTCTGCTGGATATCCTGGATCAAATCACCGGCTGTTCGCTCGGCAAAGTTGTAGTAGCCACTCATCTTTTTGAGCTTGGCGTATATCCCGGTCGGGTCTTCATCAGACCAGTCTGAGAGCATGATGACGTAATCACGGTCGTAGCTGAAAGGGTATGACTCTTTCGGGTCGATGATGATCGAACCGTAGAGGCCGGTCTGTTCCTGGAAGCCTGAGTGACTGTGATACCAGTAGGTTCCACTCTGCTTGACCTTGAACTGATAGCGGAAGCTCTCACCCGGGGCTATCCCGGGAAAACTGATATCAGGAACGCCATCCATTCCTGTTGGCAGGATCATGCCGTGCCAATGGATAGAACTCGCTTCGGGCAGGTGATTGGTCACATCCAGAGTAACGGTTTCACCCTCTTTCCAACGCAGAATCGGACCAGGTACTGTTCCGTTCACCGTTGTGGCCATGCGCTCGTTGCCGGTAAAATTGACAGGTTGGGGGGCGAGGGTCAGCTTGAAATTGTTACCTTTCAGAATCTGCTGCCCCACGGGTTGATCCTTTGCGGCGAACAGTTTCGCAGGAGACAAACCGAGGCCAAGCAATGCGCTACCCATGGCAACGCCTTTAACGAATTGACGCCGAGGCAAGATAATCTCATCGAGGTTTATAGCTTTCCTATTCTCGCTCATTGCTTGTTACTCCCTGGTTGCTCGTCCTGAGGTAGGCATTAACCGAGGTACCTACTGGTTCGCCTTTTCCTCCTTTTGCAACAGGAAAATATAGTTCACCAGATGCCAGCGCTGGGCGGGGGTTAGATGAGTAAATGCAGGCATTCCGGTTTTACCGGTCCCATTGCCGATGAGCCAGTATTTCTCCCCAGGGCCGTATATCTTGCTATGCTTTTTTTCAAGAAAGTTCGCGGGGGGCACTTTCATTGCTTTGGACGCAGGGCCCTTCCCGTCACCTTTTTCTCCATGACAGACACTGCAATTTTCTAAAAACAGTTCCCCTCCCTGTTGCAAAGAGGATTCATCCGGTGTCACCGGAGTTCGGTTCATAATCCGGTATTCTTCGGGGATATCCTCTTTCACTGCCATCATCGACTGCATATGTTCAGTCATCTCACCATCAGGGTTGTGAGCCTTCCCATTTGCAAAAGCTGAACTGCTCAGTGTAACAAGTGAAGTAAGAACTAAGGCGGTGTGTAAGGGCCATGTCTTTGAGAAATTTCCACATTTTGAAGTCATTAAAGTCCCTTTCGAAGAATGACTGCATCGTAAAGTAATTATTTCATGAAGTTCTGTGCTGATAGGACAAGGCTATCAGGGTTCAGTGATTTGTCAGATTTTCAAAACCTTGATTGTGCAGAATCACCCCTTCCCTGAAACCCATTGCTCGCATTATGCAATTTTATTCCCTTGACTCTGGTCCATAGTCCAGAGTTTAGAGTTATATTATCAAAGAGGAAATAGCCTCTGGAACAATAGCAAGAGGAGGATTGAATGCTTCAATCTTTAACGATCGGTAAATTGGCAAAACGAGCAGAGGTCAGTATTGACAGTATCCGATTTTATGAACGACGGGGATTGCTTTCCGAGCCAATGCGCACGGAGTCGAACTATCGGGTCTATCCGGTAGAAACGGTTGATCAACTCCGATTTATCAAGAAGGCACAGACGCTTGGATTTACCTTGAATGAGGTTAAAGCGTTTCTGGCTTTGCAACAGGACCCGAATGCCTCCAAGGCTGAAGTGAAAGAGAAGACAGAAGAAAAGATCAAAATTATCCGCACAAAAATCCAGGATCTTACGCGAATTCTCAAAGTTCTGGAACAGATGGATGCCGCCTGCGATGGACTTGGGTCGATTAAAGACTGCCCAATCCTTGAGGCATTAGCCGCAGATGACAATCAGGAATGTCATCAGTAATCAGGAAAGAGAGGTACAGATGGATACGAATTGGTCGGACATCATTTGGTATCTGTTTCTCGGCGGTATGTTCATCATGATGATCAAGAATGGTGGTTGTTGTGGTGGGCATAAGAAAAAAACTGTTGAAACAGAAAACAGCAAAGAGACCCAGAAGTAGGGTTCATTGTGGACAGGACGGGACATGTCCGTCCGAGTGGATCGACAAAAATTACCTGCGACAGGGAGTGTCTAATGCATCAATCCCATAAAAGCGACCATCATAAGATTCAACCCCCAACATTTGTCGATCCGGTCTGTGGGATGAGTACGGATGATGAGGCAAAGTTTCAACACCATGTCCATGCACATAGCGACTATTTTTTCTGTAGCGAAAGGTGTCTGACAAAGTTCAAGACTGATCCAGATGCCTATCTTGGTGAGCAGCAGTCTGTAGACAATGCTGAGATCAGTGCCGACCTTGAGCAGAACACCTATACCTGTCCGATGCACCCAGAGATTGAGCAGGTTGGTCCTGGTCCTTGCCCGAAATGTGGCATGGCGTTGGAACCACTGGCTATCCCGTCACTGGCAACCCGCACCGAGTATAGTTGCCCGATGCATCCCGAGGTGTTGCAGGAGGTTCCCGGTAGCTGTCCCAAATGCGGAATGGCGCTTGAAAGCCAGATCGTATCGCTCGATGACGAAGAAAATCCTGAATACATTGATATGCGCAAGCGCTTCATTGTTGCTGCGATTCTCTCTGTACCACTGGTGATTATTGCGATGCGTCAGATGCTTCCCGGTGGTCAGATTCTTGAAACTCTGGCCTCGGATAAAACCTTCGGCTGGCTGGAGATGATCCTCTCTACGCCGGTGGTTCTTTGGGCTGGCTGGCCTTTTTACGAGCGTGCTGTGCAGTCAGTCATCAACCGCAGCCTAAATATGTTCACCCTGATTGGACTCGGAGTTTCTGTGGCCTACGGGTACAGTTTGGTTGCTGTCTTTTTTCCAGGACTCTTCCCCGCTAGCATGCGCGGTCCAGATGGTACGGTTGGAGTGTACTTTGAAGCGGCGGCGGTCATTGTTGCCCTGATTCTCTTAGGGCAGATGCTTGAGCTTCGGGCGCGAAACCAGACCGGTGCGGCTATCAAGGCATTACTTGGGTTGGCACCGAAAACGGCCCGGAGGGTTAATAGCGATGGCAGCGAAGAGGACGTACCACTCGATCAGGTGCAAGTTGGCGATCTTTTACGGGTGCGGCCAGGAGAAAAAATCCCGGTAGATGGCGTCATTAGCGATGGTGCGAGTGTGGTTGATGAATCGATGATCAGCGGAGAACCGATGCCTGTCGCCAAAGAAGTTGGAGACAAACTGGTCGGCGCTACGGTCAATGGCACGGGCAGCATGATCTTACGCGCCGAAAAGGTCGGCAGTGAGACGTTATTGGCGCGTATTATTCAGATGGTTGCCGATGCCCAGCGAAGCCGTGCACCAATTCAGAAACTGGCTGATCAGGTGGCTGGATATTTCGTACCGATCGTCATCGGGATTGCCCTGCTTTCCTTCGGAATCTGGTTTATCTTTGGTCCCGACCCACGTCTTGCCTATGCTTTGATTGCGGCCGTTTCGGTCCTGATTATAGCCTGCCCCTGTGCACTGGGACTGGCGACACCCATGTCAATTATGGTCGCAACGGGTAAGGGTGCCGGGATGGGCGTTCTCTTCAAAAATGCTGAGTCGATCGAAACCCTGCGTAAAATCACCACGCTGGTAGTCGACAAAACCGGCACTTTGACTCTCGGCAAGCCAAGGTTGACCGGAGTTTTTTCAAACGATGCTATGACTGAAGATGCCCTTCTCTCTTTGGCCGCGACTCTTGAAAAGGGGAGCGAGCATCCTCTCGCCGAAGCCATTGTCAGTGGTTGTCTTGAGCGAGGTGGTTCTCTGGGCGAAGTCCATGAATTCAACTCACATACCGGTAAAGGGGTTTCTGGTCTGGTAGATGGGAAGCTGGTTATGTTCGGCAATCAGAAGCTCCTCGAAGAATCTTCGATTGATGCAAGCCGTTGGGCGCAAGAAGCAGAGTCCATGAGTAAGAAAGGTCAGACGGTTATGTTTGTCGCTGTAGAGAGAGTGGCGACGGGCCTTATCGCCGTCTCTGATCCAATCAAAGAAACCACGCCAGAGGCGATCAAGCTGCTACACGCCGAGGGGATACGTATCGTCATGCTCACAGGTGACAACCGGGCGACCGCACTGGCGGTTGCTGAACACCTGGATATCGATGAAGTTGTCGCCGAAGTCATGCCTGATGAAAAAGCTGCGATCATCAAAAAATTCCAAGCGGAAGGACAACTGGTTGCAATGGCTGGTGACGGTATCAATGACGCTCCAGCTCTTGCGCAAGCCGAAGTCGGAATCGCCATGGGTACCGGCACTGATGTCGCGATGGAGTCGGCCGGAGTCACTCTGGTTAAAGGTGACCTCATCGGCATTATTCGCGCGCGCAAACTCAGTCGGGCAACGATGAACAATATCCGTCAGAACCTGTTCTTTGCCTTTATCTACAATAGCCTGGGCATTCCGATTGCGGCTGGTGTGCTTTACCCTGTTTTTGGCATTATGCTCAGCCCGATCATCGCCGCAGCCGCCATGAGTTTGAGTTCGGTATCGGTCATCAGCAACGCACTGCGGTTACGAACCGTGAATATTAAATAGCTTTTGAGTTGTTTCCTCTATTCAACAGCGAGGTAACAAGATGTTTGAAAATATTGCCCATTCTGGAGCATGGTCGCTCGCAGTCATCATGATCGTTATTGCTTCTTGGATTTTCTACCGATGTTTTGCCCCTAAAACCTGGCGAGAATGGGCAAGTGCCGGGATTGTTCAAGCCTTTATCATCGCGTTGTACGCTGAGATGTACGGCTTCCCTCTCACAATATATTTTCTCGTCCGATTCTTTGGTATGGACAGCTCGAACCTTAACGCCAACCTCTGGTCGTCTTTGTTGGGAGTCGGCGAACTCGGCATGATGATCTCAATGGTGTTGGGTTATCTGCTGCTGTTTGTCGGCATCGGTATATTCATTCAAGGTTGGCGTGAGCTTTATCGCGCTCGACAACAAAATCAGCTCGTCACCACGGGGTTCTATCGTTTTGTCAGGCATCCGCAATATACCGGATTATTCCTCGGCCTCTTCGGTGAAGGGGTTGTCCATTGGCCCACCTTGTTTTCCGTCGGCCTGTTTCCCATCATAGTTCTTGCTTATTATTTGTTGTCACGCAATGAGGAAAAAAAGGTGCTCAAACAATTCGGCGATGAATATCGTGCTTATATACTTAAAGTGCCGATGTTTATTCCACGAATAGGACAGTGGCAGGCATTCGTTGGCAGGCACGAGGCGTAAACCGTCGTTCAAAAGCAGCAACAGAAAAATATCCGGAGGTAGAAACCATGGCAAAAGATCCCATTTGCGGTATGGACGTTAAAGAAGAAGGCGCGTTGCATTTTCTTCATTACGAGCACGAAACAATCTATTTGTGTTCAAAGACATGCAAAGAAACTTACACCCGGCCGCCGGGCATGGGAAAACCGACCGCGAAAAAGGGGATTTTGGGCAGATTTCTGGAAAAACTCGCCAAGCAGAACAAGCAGAACTACGGTGACACTCCACCGAAATGCCATTGACGTAAGTCTGTGAATTATTATTTAAACTCCTGGTTTCTTGGGGTTAATGCATGAAAAAAAGAGAGTGGATAGATGATGCACGCTGACTACGGCATGATAAGCAGCTCATGAATGATGATGTTATTTATGGGTGTTCTGGTGGTTGTTCAGATCTGGCGAATCTGTGTTAAAGCGGGCTACTCCGGCTGGTTCAGTCTTCTAGTTCTCATCCCGGTTGCGAATCTGTTTTTACTCTATTTTCTAGGCTTTGCAGAATGGCCTCTGGAACGGAAAATTTCAAAGGTCAGTTTACAGCGCTCTTAGGTCTATTCTCAACTTGACGTGACAGTTATTGATCCTTAGCGATGTTTGTTTAGGCGCAGTCCCCGCTTGCGTGCAATATCCCACATTGAATATGTGGGATATTCAACAAATTCGTTCTCAAAATTCCCATATCATCCCTTAAGTTATTGAAAATGTTCAATAACTATTTATGGCACTAAGTTTGATAGTGATCACAGTGGATTGGTCTCGTTTTGAATCTGAACAATGTGACTTGAAGTTGAATAAGTATTTCCCAAAATAAAATTATGGAGCATGATTTTTTTGTAAACCTTTTCGAGCTGACATCGTCTAAACGGCTTGAGAGCTTAAATAAGGGACAGATGCGATGACTGAGAATATCCCGCAGGTGGCGATAAGTGCCCTTATTGGTGTTCTAAAATCAAAATCACTCAGAAAGGCAAAACCATGAAACAGAAAATTCTGCACGGAACGCTGATTATCCTGACAACCCTGCTCCTGGTCTCTGCATTGAGCGCCTGCGGAGGCAGCGGATCATCTGCCACGACAACGGGTGCGATCCTAAGTGGTAGCGCAGAGTGACTGGGCTAAAATCTGGCAGAATTCAGAATTGGATTCCCCTATTGGAGAACCACATGAAAAACTTAACGACGCTCTTGAGCCTTTGTTTGCTGTTCACAGTGCTGACCACAACCAGTGTATTTGCCTTGACCGCCAATCACCCTTACACCATTCAACTCAACACCGTCTCTGAAACAGGTCAGGCGTTGATGGTGGATCAAACACAAACCACTACTGATGCCAACGGCAAGCTCAACTTCCGATTTGAAAATGTACCAGACAGCGATGGTGCCTCTTACCTGATGGTGCAGATCATGGATAGTGTGGCCGGTCAGTTACAGATGGTTCGGCAAACCCTGGTTCCTGCTCCAACAACTGGACA
This sequence comes from Deltaproteobacteria bacterium, assembly GCA_024280485.1. Lineage (GTDB taxonomy): Bacteria > Desulfobacterota > Desulfuromonadia > Desulfuromonadales > Geopsychrobacteraceae > Geopsychrobacter. The sequence goes on along the minus strand of JAJRQB010000086.1, from coordinate 6,219 downwards.
GCAGATGCAGATGGGGATAAATGAAATCTCGCACCGCCAAACACAGGCGGCTCTGCAAGCCATGCAGTCTGGAACCGGTAACGCTGCTTTAAAAACCATGTTCCCCCTGATCATGATTTCGACTGGTGCGCTAAGCGACTCCGATACTCAAAATCTGGGAACGATGGCAGAGGTCGGCAGCAATTCTTTTGAAAATCACCTGACTCAGGCCAATGTCGGGGCAACGCAAATGACCACATTCAACACCGAACTGATGGCAGCCATGCGTGATTTGAGCGCGATCTACCAGCTAGCGGTCAATACGAGCAATCCGCAGACCTCTGCAAGGTATCAGGGACAAGCGACCGATGGGTTTATGCAGGCCATGCTTGAAGCCGGTGTGACGGCTGGAATCGACCCGGAACTGCTAACTGCGGCTTTTGATCAGGCGCACTTGGCAATGGAGAATGCATCGGAGGCACAAGCACTCTCCATGGCAGGCTATGCCATGTTCAACGGTGGCCAGATGGTTGGTCATCAACAGTTGCAAGGACAAGCGCAGATGTTGAACTTTGCCACAGCGATGGGGATGTTCAACGCAGATGCCGGGCAGTTGCAAACCTTTACCGAGGCTAGAACGGCTCTGCATCAAGCCATGCTTCAGGCTCGCCAGGATTACCAGCAGATATTTTCTGATGCGGCCAGCCTGCCGGATCAGGCGACCATTGACCAAGCCCAGACTGCTTTTACAGCGGCGATGCAAACTGCCATGGATGCCTTTACTGCGGCAACAATGGCAACCAACGTCCAAATCGACAGTATGCTTGTCCAGATGGCTATACGCATGTCTGGCAGCATGATGAGCGGAGGGATGATGGGCGGTACAGACCTCATGAATATGGGCTTCGGCCAGCTACAGATGGTCCCCGGTGGTGCAACCCAAAACTGGAGCATAATGATGCTCGCGGCTGGGACCGTTGCCGAGACCAATCCGCAAATGGATTATGCACCACTCACCAGTGAATTACTGCTCCAGTTGCAACAGATGCAAACCACCACTAATCTGCCGGTCGAACCCGATTGGTCGGCTTTGCCTAACGACGCCACCCTCAGCCTTTTGCAGTTGCAATATGATCTGATGCTGGCCGGGATGATTGATCATCAGATGTTGGCAAATACGTCCATGCCGCTGACAGCACAGGACCAGGTCCTGCTTAATGTAACGCACATGTCGAACCAGACCGCCATCCAACAGGGAATTCAAGGACTGTCGGACGCACAAGTAGAAGCCTTGGTGAGTGCTATGGCCCCACTTCACATGTTTTGACCCTTAGGGAGAAGAACGCTAAGGAGACCGACCTCATTCTGTCTAAGGACAATTTCTTAAGACTTGATGACGCCCAAAATTGCCAAGATTGGCTTAACTGGATTCTGGGTGAGGTTCAACTGAGATGACCAAATAAATATGAATTGGCGTTAGCGTGGGGATTACGTAAATAGAGAGTTTTAAGATCGTCCTGCTTTGCACCATCAATAGAACATTAAACGCCCACGGTTACCAGATCGTGGGCGTTTCTGATTTATCAGGATAAAGAGAAAAGACTGTTAATCGCGGCATCAAGGGAACGTTTCCTGATAGACTATCTGCACAGACAGTGAGGTTGAATCGAATCAAAACACCCAGACGGAGCAAGACCTTATGGCTGACAAGAAATTGGATTTTCAGAAAATCTACACGACCTTTCAACCAAAGATATTTAGATACCTGTCCCGCATGCTCGGGGAAAACGAGGCCGAGGACCTGACTCAGGAGGTTTTCGTCAAGATCGATAAGGCGCTGAAGGAATTCAGGAGTGAGTCCCAACTCTCCACCTGGATCTACCGCATTGCAACCAATGCCGCACTGGACAGGCGGCACAGTTCCTCTTTCAAGCAACAGGCGCGGGAATGCATTCCAGATGATCCATCCTGCCAGAACGAGACCGAGCCCGAAGACAAGAATGTCTGGACTGGTGAGAAAAAGCAGCATGTCGACCAGCAGTTGATTCATCAGGAGATGAATAGCTGTATCCGGGAATATATCGATCAACTCCCCGAAGATTACAGGGCGGTCCTGATCCTCAGCGAGGTCGAGGGCTTTATAAACCGTGAGATTGCCGAAATTCTAGAGGTCAGCCTCGACACGGTAAAGATCCGCTTGCATCGGGCAAGGGCCAAACTGAAAGAAAGTCTGGGCAACCATTGCAGTTTTTACCTTGATGAACGTAGCGAACTGGCCTGCGACCGAAAAGAGGCCGGTGACCAATGACGCCACCTGTCTTACCCTGCGCGATATCCCGATTTTTTACCTCCCCTGCATCAGCCTGAGACCTCTTCTCCCTCTACCAATCAACGCATTTCTGGCCCGATCCAAAAAAAAACAGCCAACCTGTATCCTTTTACACCCATCACCCGTCTATAGGGCTGAAGACAGAAAATCATCGGCAAAAGATGGAGGTACGCATGTTTGGAACGGAAGGATTCGATTTCTGGTGGTTGATCCCGCTTATCCTGATTGTGCTGTGTTTTTTCGGGGCAAGGGGATGTTGCTTCGGGGGGCGACAGCGCATCGAAGACAGACCTGAGCCGAACAAAGGAACCACCTCCGGCTCAGCCCTGGAGATCCTCAACAGACGTTACGCTCGCGGGGAGATCGATGAGGTGGAATATGAGAAGAAGAGATACACAATCACCCAGACAAAGAAAGGAGAGCTGAGATGACCACAGAAAAAACCGGCCAAAAGGATGAACAAGAAGAGAAATGCCCAGCCATGGACTGCTGTTCACCGCAGAAATTCGCGGAAATGATGGCCAAATGCGGCGAGGAGATGCAAGCCGAATGCGATTCCATGATGAAGGGCATGCAGGAGATGATGAAGGGCGGATGCTGCCAACCAAAACAGAAGTAACCAATCAACCCTAGCCATGAGTTGCTGCCCAAGGCCAAATACATAACGGAGTCTATCATGAATCAGTCAGAGCAACGGTTTTCCATCGAGGTGGAAAACACCAGTAACAGATGTGCCATCGGAGAGACCGTCAGCAACCGCAACATCCAAGAGAAAAGAACACCGGTCCTCTCCTGTGAGGGGGCATGCATCAAGGGTGAAATCGCCCGTCTCGCTGCCAACATGCTGGCGAAAGAAGGGGGCTTTGCCCGGGCCTGCCACGGGGAACTCTTTTTCGTACCCGGTTCGGCCATGGCCAATTGGGTCAAGCAGGTGGAGAAGACCGTGCTGATCGACGGCTGCGGTCTGCGCTGTCATGGCAGGATGCTGGAGGGCCTGGTGGATAAAAAGAATCTGATTCAATTCAATGCGCTCGCCATGCATAAAAAATACGCAGACGTTTTTGATATTGACGCGGTCCCGGAAGAGGAGCGTCTGCTAGCGGCGAGACAGGTGGCCGACAAGGTTCTGGCCGCGCTAAAAGAAGATGTCGTCAATTGAAAGCTACCATTAGCCAGACATGAAAATGGCCCACCTCGAATTCAGGGTGGGCCAGTCCTGTTTTTTTAGCTGCCTTGTACCGTAGCGACCAACCCCAAGGACTTTCACCCAATGCATTATGTTAGCTCTGCGAACCTTGTTATCGGCGTTGGAAGCCGATGAAGATGTTTAATTCGATGCAACAATTGATGCGTGCTCACTTGGGCATGGTGCTATGGGCACTGATCGTAGGTTTGTCTTTTCCGGCGGTGGGGCTGATGAGCGAAGGGTTGCCGCCACTGCTGCTTACCGCGCTCCGCTTCGCGATTGCTGTGCTGGCGATATGGCCGCTTGTGTGGCACCAGCATGATCGCTGGCCGAGCCTGCCTGGCCTGGTACTGTACTCACTTATGGGGGCATGTCTTGCGGGTTTTTTCAGTGCCATGTTCTGGGCCGCCCATCGCGCCACCGCCCTGTCGATGGCCACGCTTTATGTCAGCGTCCCGTTGCTGGCCTATTGTTTGGGCAGGGGCCTCGGCGTGGAACCCCGGGCCGGTCGAGTGATGAGTATATTGGCTGTGGGAGCTGTCGGTGCTCTTGGATTGGCCTGGGCGGAGGCGGTCGGGCAGTCAGGAGAGCTACAGTTTGGTGCAGGGGAAGTGGGGTTCTTTATCGGTTGCCTGGTCTCTGCGTTATATCCCGTGTTAAGCAAATGGGGACTGGATAAAGGCTGGCTGTCGCAGTACGCGGCGCCACGCACCTTCTGGAGCCTGCTGACTGGAACCCTGCTAATTGGTTCCCTGGGACTGCTCTGGGAAACTCCGGGAGCCCTAGCAACGATGACGTTCACCGATACGTTGCTACTGGTCTATTTGGGAGTGTTTTCCAGTGGCATGACCTTCTGGCTATTGCAAAGGGCCACTGCCGTGCTGACGCCCGCCGCAGTGACAGCCTACAGCTATCTCGTGCCGTTCGTGTCGATGCTGTTGTTGTTTATGGACCAGCCTCAGCGCGTAGGATGGCATTGGTTACCGGGCAGCCTGTTGGTGCTGCTGGCGATCGTCTTGTTACTACGCCGCGATGCCATTAAATGCATTCGAGGTGGCAGTTCGTAGCCACGCTATCACTTGTTCAGGCATATCAAGGCATGCCTCATAAACCAACTTATCCAGTAGGAGGTAATTGTCATACGTATTACAATATTTGGAGAGTCGGAAACATGGGGAGTCGAATTGTAGCCAAAACAGTGACTTCGTGATCACAGCTCCGCACGCAGCCCGACGGTGAAAAAAACTTGTCACGACCACCAAGTCGCTGCACCGGACGGCTGACATCACCGGTGAACTTATCGATACACCTGTAAAGGAATCCAATGAGAAAATTAATTAGTTCTGGATCTCACCTGGAAAGCCCAATTGGGTTTTCTCGTGCCTGTAGGATTGGAAACCAAATCGCTGTCTCTGGGACAGCACCGATAAAAGATGGAAAAACTGCATTTGTAGGTGATGTTTACAACCAGACTAAGTATTGTTTAGAGATTTCTGTTCGCGCAATTGAAGAAGCTGGCGGTAGCATTGAAGATGTTATAAGAACCAGAATTTTGCTAATTGACATAAGCCGCTGGGAAGAAGCGGCAAAAGCACATGGTGAATTATTCTCAGACATTAAACCAGCTTGCACGTTCGTCGAAGTAAAAGGTTTTATCGATCCTGAGTGGCTAGTAGAGACAGAAATTGATTGTGTAACATCATAGTGTATAACAAGTTGCTGAAAGTCGGGGTCTTTAATTATTTGTCACCATCAATCAGACATAAAAACGGCCACCTCGAAATGGGGTAGCCGTTCTTGTATTGCAGGATTAATAGCACACCCACCGTAACTGGTAGCGCTTATACACACATTAAATGGTACCTGCCCCCCTCAGTGGCCCCATTCTCATACCCTCATAATTGGCGGCCGGTGGATTGCCTTTTTTTGCCCAGGCGGCGGAAGATCTGGCAAAGATCGCGGCAGAAGAAACTGGAGATCGGAGTTTGATTTAATGCGTATACGATTTATGAAATCACTATCTAAGGCAAACCATTCAGTGATACGCTGGGTTTCGCACATGACGTAGGGAGGGGATCTTATGTTATTTGCACTATAGGTAGATTAAATGGTCAATTCAGCAGATAAAGAATATGTGCCTAAGCGTCTAAAGGCTGAGATGCGGGTAAGTTTTGGAACTTCCAACGGAACCCTTCTTAGTGGATTTAGCATTGATTTAAGTGCTGGTGGGCTTTATCTGCAAACAGATTATCCATTAGAGGTTGGCGCTATCTTGGTTTTGCGATTTAAGTTGCTGGGTCAAGATAAGACTGCTTCATGTAGTTCAAAAGTTGCATGGGTCAACACGAAAGAAAATCTGCGCAACCCTGAGTTGCCTCCCGGTGCGGGCATGCAATTTGTTGATATTTCCCTTGAAGAAGTGAAGGCAATTGGCAGATTCATGAAACACAATGACATTCAACCCACATGGTAGAGATTTTCCAGAAGGTTGTTACGTCCTAGAAGCAACAATCCGTAATACAAAAACGGCCCAACCTAATTCCAAAGGGTTGGGCCGTCTTACATGTTGTGCTGGATCACGTTCCCGGTGGGTGTCAAGATAGTTGTCGCTCCATTCAATTATGCTGCAGCATCGAGGTCCTCTGTTGAGAGCCTTTTAGGTGCTGGGTTAAGTATGACTGCCTCTATCGGATCCCAGTTCCGCGTTCTTCGTGTCCATCGGTTT
>JAJRQB010000085.1 GCA_024280485.1 Deltaproteobacteria bacterium | reverse complement strand
GTCATTCCCGCGAAGGCGGGAATCCAGTGGTTTTAAGAGGCGTGGATCCCCGCTTTCGCGAGGATGACGATCTTTGACCTTGATTTTAAGGGACTTTCAGTCCCGATTCAAACCCATGCACTTTCAGTGCATGGTTGTTTATTTAATGGAGAATACGGACGTACATAGAAAATATCTGGCATCCCTGGTTTTGAGTTGCTTGCTGATTGGGCCGGCCGGATTGACATTCGCCGCTGATCATCTGCGTCTGGCGACTACCACCTCGACTGAAAACTCTGGGCTACTCGCCGAGCTGCTTCCCCCCTTCGAAAGAGCGAATGACTGCAAGGTCGACGTGATCGCGGTCGGTACCGGTAAAGCAATCAAGCTTGGCGAAACTGGAGATGTCGATGTTGTTCTGGTGCATGCCCGCAATAAGGAAGACAAGTTTGTAAATGGTGGGTTTGGGGTTGGTCGCCGTGATGTGATGTACAACGATTTCGTGGTCCTCGGACCGGTCAGTGATCCGGCCGGTATTAAAGGTATCGGCGATGTCGCAGAAGCGCTGGGCAAGATCGCAGCCGCCAAGGCTACCTTTGTCTCACGTGGCGATGACTCCGGTACTCACTCCCGAGAAAAGCAGCTGTGGAAAGCTGGCAATGTAACACCTGCTGGTGACTGGTATCTGGAAGCCGGGCGCGGGATGGGTGAGGTCATCGTCATGGCTGGCGAACGTCAGGGCTACACCTTAAGTGATCGCGCGACCTATCTGGCATTCAAAGAGAAAACACCGCTACGCATTGTCGTCGAAGGGGACAAACGGATGTTTAATCCTTATGGAGTCATCATGGTCAACCCGGCCAAACACCCGCACGTCAAGGTCGAACTGGCACAGAAATTTATCAACTTTCTGATCTCGAACGAAGGCAAAAAACTGATTTCAGGTTATCACCGCGGTGGCGAACAGCTGTTTTACGTACAGTAATAGTCTGACTGACTCCTGGAGAAATTAACTTGGGCTATTTGAGCGAATCATTTGTGACTGCGGTTGGAATGATCTTCAGTTTCGACCGGGAGGTCCAGCTTGCGGTCTGGACCTCTCTCTACACCTCCAGCTGTTCCATAGTTATTGCGGCCCTGATTGGGATCCCGGCAGGGTTGTGGCTGGGAATCAAGCAGTTTCGTGGCCGACGTTTGATGATCACCCTGCTCAACACCTTGATGGCGTTACCAACAGTCGTTGTCGGCTTGGTCCTTTTCGGGATTTTCAGTCGACAGGGCCCTCTCGGCAGTCTCGGGCTGCTCTTTACTCCCTGGGCGATGATTGCCGGGCAAACCGTCCTGGCCGCGCCGATTGTAGCCAACTATGTGATGGCGACTGTCAATGGTGCGGATAAACGGATTATGGATACGGCCTTGACACTGGGCGCCACTCCTTTTCAGGCCGGTGTTCAGCTGTTGAAAGAGATCCGCTTCGGGGTGATGGCCGCAGTCATTGCCGGGTTTGGACGGGTGATTGCCGAAGTCGGTGTGGCGATGATGCTTGGTGGCAACATTCGCGGCACAACCCGCACCATGACCACGGCGATTGCCCTGGAGACCAGCAAGGGGGAGTTTGCTTTCGGTCTCTCCTTAGGGATTGTTTTGTTGAGCGTTGCCTTGTTCGTTAATTTATTCCTGAACTTCCTGCAGCAAAGGTAGGCTATGCAGCCAGTTATTTCGATAAGGGATGTTTTGCTCTGTCATGACAAGGGGTTTCGTTTGTCGATCGACAACCTTGATCTGCTTCAGGGACAGATCTATGCGCTGACTGGACCGAATGGTTCAGGCAAGAGTACTCTGCTGCGAATCATGGCGTTATTGGCCTTGCCGCAGAAGGGGACAGTCTGCTTTGCTGGTGATGGTACTGTGGATATCACTGAGCAGCGCCAAAGAGTGACCCTGGTTGAGCAGTCGCCTTATCTTTTCCAGGGGACCGTTTCAGAAAACTTGCAATATGGTCTTAAATTGCGCGGAGTTGAGAAAGATGAGCAGAACAGACGCATTAAATTAATGTTGTCAATTGTCGGGCTCGAGGGTTTTGAACAGCGTATGGCAAAAGAGCTCTCTGGCGGCGAGATCCAACGGGTTGCTTTGGCTCGTGCTCTGGTCTTCAAGCCGGACCTTCTCCTTCTGGATGAACCGACCGCCAATATCGACAGTAACAGTCTGCAGGCGTTTGAAGCTCTGCTCAGTAAATTAACCAGATATGGCGTTACGGTTGTATTTTCCACCCACGACTTATCTCAATCAGATCGATTGGGTGCAGAGCTGCTACAGATCGAGAACGGTCATCTGATCAATCGGCCCAACGGGGCGCAAGACAACAATGATGCAAACAAATGGAGAAATTCACATGGCTGAAAGTTTTGAATCTGCACGAGCACTGATTCTGGAGAAGGCCCTCGTACTGCCACACGAGTCTGTGTCTATCCAGGAAGTGGTCGGAAGGGTGCTCGCTGAAGAGGTTCGCGCTCCCTGGGATATGCCGCAATGGGATAATTCGGCGATGGACGGTTTCGCCGTGCGTGCGGAAGATTGTGGGCCATCGAAGCCGCTCTTGATTGAAGGATACATACCTGCCGGAGCAACCGCTGAAGGGATCAGTGTCGGTCCGGGGAGAGCCGTACGGATCATGACCGGTGCCCCGACTCCCGTCGGATGCGATACGATTGTTCCGGTTGAAGAGACCGAAGAAACAGACGGTCGGGTCGTGATCGAAGGTCGAATCAAAGTGGGTGATCATATCCGGGTGCGCGGTGAAGATGTCCAGAAGGGTGCTTTGGTCATTGCTGCCGGCACTGTTTTGCGGCCGGTGGAAATCAACATGTTGGCCTCATTTGGCTTTCATTCGGTAACGGTTTTTCGTCGTCCGCAGGTTGCGATTCTTTCGACCGGTGATGAGCTGGTGGAACCGGGTGAAATCCCTGGGCCAGGGCAAATTATCAACAGCAATGCCTATTCCCTGGCCGCTGCAGTCAGAGAGGTTGGTGGTGAACCTCTTTTACTTGGGATTGCGCGCGACAATCGCAAAAGTCTCACCGAGAAACTGCTCACTGGACTGCAGGCGGATGTTCTCATCACGACAGCCGGCGTGTCGATGGGTGATCGTGATCTGGTCTGTGAAGTGTTGGAAAACGTGGGTGTCGGACGTCTGTTCTGGAAAATTGATATCAAGCCTGGTCGTCCGACTGCCTTTGGACTGAAAGAGGGCAAGCCGGTCTTCTCGCTACCCGGGAACCCGGTATCTAGCATGGTGACCTTTGAGGAACTTGTCCGGCCCGCGCTCTTAAAAATGATGGGACATTCGCAAGTTATCAAACCCTTCATCAAGGCGATTCTGAAAGAGACGGTTTCTAAAAAAGTAGGTCGTACCCAGTTTCTGCGGGTTCGCGTGGTTAGTGAGGGTAATCGCCTGGTCGCATCCAGCTCCGGGGATCAGAACACCGGGATCTTGAGTACCATGCTGCGCGCCAATGGTATTGCGGTGCTCCCAGCCGATCGTGCGCAGATTGAAGCAGGTGAAGAGGTTGATATCCATATGAGCTCTGACATTGATGTCATTTGATAAGGTTCTCTGTGAAAAGGCACGGATTATCCGCATAAAATTCTTGGTGGCGGGTCTGAGTCGATCGACCTCAAGCTCGCGATTATCTCCGGGCTTGTTGACTACTGATAGTAGATTTACAGTCTGAACTTCAATGATGCGGAAAGAGTCGTTCCAGTTCCTGTCGCAATGTCTGGATGCTGTAGGGCTTGTCGACTGAGCCGCTAAAGCCATGGGCTAAATAGTTTGTGCGGGTCGAGTCATTCACATAGCCACTGGAAACCAGAGCAATAACATCAGGGTCGAGAGCGGTTAATCTCTCTAGAGTTTCGACGCCACCCATCCCTCCAGGAATAGTCAGGTCGAGAATAACCAAATCGAAGGGATCCTCGGTGCTCATCTTTTTACGGTAAGCACTGATCGCCTCAGATCCGTCTTCCACACAGGTTACGCGATGTTCATCGTGATTAAGTAGTTCGGTTGCCACCTCACGTATGATCTCCTCATCATCCATAATCAAAATGTTCAAGGACCTGCGCAGAACAATCGGCTTTTTATGATTTTCTTCTGCTATCGGGTCAGTCGTTGCGGGGAGAAGAATTTGAAAGCGGGTTCCTTGTCCCGGGCTCGATTCAACATCGATGCAGCCTTGATGATTGATGATGATTGAATGACAAATCGACAGGCCGAGTCCCATCCCTTTGCGAGTGTCCCGTTCTTTGGTTGAAAAGTAGGGATCAAAAATCTGAGAGAGGACCTTGTCTTCGATCCCTATCCCCGTGTCGATAAATATCAAACTGATGTAGTCCCCCTCAGGCAGGCGGTTTTCATTGTCGGCTGGTAGTGAGATGTTGGTGCCGCTGATCATGATATGTCCGCCATCGGGCATGGCTTCGCGGGCGTTCAGGATCAAATTCTGGATAACCTGACTTATCTGGTTACTGTCGATCAAGGCGGGTTTTAAGTTTTCAGCGAGGTTGAATTCGCACCTTATGTTGGACCCCGTCAGGGGGAATGCTGCGCTGGTTCTTACCAGGTCCGTGAGCGAGACAACTTTTTTATGTTGGCCTCCTCCCTGCGAGAAGGTCAGCAGTTGAAGCGTCAGATCCTTGGCACGCATCACTGCATTCTCCGCAATGCTGAGGTATCTTGTTGATTTTTCATCAGCTGTTGGAAGGATTTTAGTCAGAGATATGTTGCCCAGAATTGAAGTCAGCAGATTGTTGAAATCGTGGGCAATGCCGCCTGCCAGGATCCCGAGGGCATCAAGGTTTCGCGCTTGGGCGAAATCGCGCTCTAACTTTTTACGTTGAGTGATGTCGCGCACGACGTCACGTGAGCCAACCATCTTACCATTTTCAATGATAACTGAAGAGTTGACCTCAACGTCGAGCCAGCGGCCATCTCTGGTGCGTATCTGGCCGATGAAGTTTTTGTAAGAACCTCTTTTTTTAAGCAGCTCAAATTCTTCCTGCGAGCGTGGGCCTTGATCGACCGGTATGACATCAAAAACACTCATCTGCAAAAATTCGGCATGTGAATAGCCGAAGACTTCCGTTGCCATCGGGTTGGCATCGACATAGCGAAATTTATCATCCAGAATAAAGAGACTATCCATGGCATTTTCAAAGAGGTCACGATACTTACGCTCAGATTCTGCCTTCAGCAGCGCTTGCTCTGTCTGCTTTCTGATCTTTTGATTGCGCCTGTCGCGCAAGAAGAACATGGCGAAAGAGAGAAGCAGTATCAGCGTTGCGATGTTGACGACCCGTGACGAAAGGTTGATCAGTCGGCGGAGCTTACTCTTCTGAACACTGACGTCATTATAAACTTCGATCACTCCGAGGTGTTCAGTTCCGTTGATGAGAGGTAGGTAAACCTCGACCAGATCAAAAGTTGTTTTGATCCCTTCTGCGGAGAGACGTTCATTTTCGATCAGGTTTGAGTGTGGTGTACCTTCATTAATAATTTTTTGAAAATAGGGGAGGCTGTTTATCTGACCGATTTCGTCTGAATCGGAAGAGTAGATGATTTCTCTCTTCGAGGAGAAAAGTCGAATCTTCTGGGCATGTATTTTCCAGAGAAAATCTTTGGCATCTGCGAGGAAAAGTGGAGGGATCTCATCTCGCTGCAATGGCTGTTGTGACTGTTTGAGATGGGTCGCAAGGACATCAGCGCTGCGGTAAGTTTCGTCAATCAGTTGTTCATCGATTGTGGCTGTTATTTGTGGATAGAGGAACAGGTGAGTGAACGACACAAGAAACAGAACGGCCAGAACCGAAATCAGCAGGAGAGCGATGGGTAATGTTGAGCGATTCATACGATTACCAATCATTGATGATAAAGATCTGGTCGATAATACAAGATACGGATGCTCTATTAATATCTAAGCTGGGGGTTTAGAGCAAGATGTTAGTGTGTTCTGTCTACTTGAGGCCGCTGTTTCGAGGTGAAATCGCTTCGAATTAAGAAAGTTTGCTTCTATAGAATCGGTTCTCATGTCATCGTTTTGGGAGGGATGGGATCCCATGGAAGTGTACGGATTCGAAAAGCTGGAGACTGCTCGATTTTATTGTCTGGTAACCTTGTTGACAGTTTGCCCCGCTCAGCTAGAATTCTACTATGCCAAGAGAAACGATTGCCCAATTCCAGATCGAACGCTTGGAGATTCTCACCCCTCAGGGAGAGGTTGATGCAGAGCTTCTTCCCGCCTTGTCAGATAGCCAGTTTTTAAAACTTTATGAACTTTTACAATTGACCCGGATAGCTGATGGCCGAGCTCTGAGTTTGCAGCGTGAAGGGCGGCTTGGAACTTTCCCTTCATCTCTGGGCCAGGAAGCGTCACAGGTCGGCAGCGCTTTCGCCCTGACCGCTAAAGACTGGGTATTTCCATCTTTCCGCGAGCTTGGCGTTTTCCTGAGCCTTGAGTATCCACTATCGCAATATTATCGCTATTGGGCCGGTGATGAGCGGGGCATGCTCTGTCCGGCCGAGATGAATATTTTTCCGATCAATATCGCGGTTGGCACCCATCTGTTGCATGCGGCAGGTGTCGCCATGGGTGCTCAGTATCGCGCAGACCCGGTGGTAGCTGTCCCCTACCTGGGAGATGGTGGAACCTCTAAGGGTGATTTCCACGAAGCGCTGAATATCGCCGGACTCTATCGTCTGCCGTTGGTCGCTATCTGCCAGAACAATCAGTGGGCAATTTCAGTATCACGCAAAAGCCAAACGGCGACTGAGACTCTGGCGCAGAAAGTCGTGGCCTTCGGCATTAAGGGGATTCAAGTCGACGGCAATGACGTGCTGGCGGTCTATCAGGCGACCCGCGAGGCTCTGGATCGTGCCCGCAATGGAGGCGGGGCGACTTTTATCGAGTGTGATACCTATCGCATGGCTGATCATACCACCGCTGATGATGCCCGCCGTTATCGGGACTCTACCGAACTCGAAAGCTGGCGCGACAGGGATCCCCTTTTGCGAATGCGCCGTTTCCTTGAGCAACGCGGGTTGTGGGATGAAGCTGAACAAGCTGCGCTGGAGCAAACACAACAGCAACAGGTTGATCAAGCTGTATCTGAAGCGGAAGCGATGCCTGCACCGACCGCCGAAGAGATGTTTCGTTACACCTGTCACGAACTCAGTTCCCGGCAACAGGAACAGTTAAAGGAGTGCAGTGATGGCAGTCCTTAATTTGGTCCAGGCAATCAACCAAGGCTTGCAGCAGGCCTTGGCCGAAGATGACCGGGTGCTGGTTTTCGGTGAGGATGTTGCAGCCAACGGCGGGGTTTTTCGAGTGACCGAGGGGCTTCATGAACAGTTCGGAGAGACGCGGGTTTTTGATACCCCTCTGGCCGAATCGGGAATCGTCGGCTTGGCGATCGGGCTTTCTGCCTACGGACTGAGGCCGGTGGCAGAGATCCAGTTTCTGGGTTTCGCCTATTCCGCTATCGAACAGATTTATACTCATGCTGCGCGTATCCGTACCCGGTCCAGAGGCCGTTTCAGCTGCCCGTTGGTGATCCGTACCCCCTATGGTGGCGGAGTTAAAGCCCCGGAACTCCATGAAGAGAGCAGCGAAGCGTTCTTTTGCCATATGCCGGGGATCAAGGTGGTGGTCCCCTCCACTCCGAGCAATGCCAAAGGTTTGTTGTTGGCTGCCATCCAGGATCCCGACCCGGTTATCTATCTGGAACCGACGCGTCTCTACCGATTAATCAAGGAAGAGGTTGCTGAAGAACCCTATCTCACCCCGCTTGGCAAGGCCCGTATTGCCCAAGCGGGCGACCAGCTGACAATTATAGCCTGGGGGAGCATGCTTGAACGTTCCTTGCGTGCGGCCAGGAATTATCCGGCCGAGGTGATTGACCTGCTGACATTGAGCCCCTTTGATCGTGAGACGATTCTTGCTTCAGTCCAGAAAACCGGGCGCTTACTGATCGTTCAGGAAGCGCCAAAGACCGGTGGTTTCGGGGCCGAACTGGCCGCAACCGTCGCCGAGGAGGGGATCATGTCACTGAGGGCTCCAATCATGCGGGTGACCGGCTATGACGTGATCCCGCCACTGCCCTTGCTCGCAGATTACAACCTCCCCTCAGAAGAACGTATCGTCAATGGCATCGAAGAGTTGCTGAGGTATTAAGGATGATATTTGAATTCAAACTTCCCGATTTGGGAGAAGGAATTGCCGAGGCCGAGATCTGTAGTTGGCTGGTGGCTGTCGGCGAGACTGTTGAGGAGCATCAACCTGTGGTTGAGGTTGAGACCGATAAAGCGCTGGTCGAGTTGCCATCGCCCAAAGCTGGAAAGGTGCTCAGGCAGCATTGTCCTGTAGGAGCAATCGTTAAGGTCGGCGATACCCTGCTGACGATTGGGGATGCTTCGGCAGAGGAGGAGCGTCCCCCTTCCTACGGCATCGTTGGCGAATTGCCAGAGGCCGAAGAGGAGAGTCCGTCGAGACTGGCGGTAGATATATCAACCGAATCGCTGTCGGCCAGCGAAGTGCGCGCCATGCCTTCGGTACGGGCATTGGCCAAAGAGTTAAATGTTTCACTCGCGGGACTTACCGGAACCGGCCCTGAAGGTTCAATTACAGCCGAAGATGTTCAGACTGTCGTGGCTACGGCTCAGCCTGCTCCTGCTGTGAACACTGCGACCTCCAGTGAAGGGGAACGGTTGCCGCAGAAGGGAATTCGTCGGGTGATCGCACGCAAGCTGCTGCAGTCGCAGCAGACGACCGCTTTTGTGACTAACATGGACGAGTTCGATGTCACCCGGCTCTGGGTCCTGAAGCAGCGGGAGAGACCACAGCTTGTAGAGAAGGAACTACACCTGACCTTTCTGCCTTTTTTCATGAAGGCTGCGCAGCATGCCTTGCTCGAATATCCACGCTTTAATGCTCGTCTTGATGATGCGACCGACGAATTAATTTTGCAGCTGAAATGTCATATGGGAATCGCCGTGGATACCCCCGAAGGCTTGATGGTACCAGTGTTACGTGACGTCGGCAGCAAAAGTATTATTGACATCGCCACCGAACTGCAAAACCTGTCTGAGCGCGCTCATCAGCGCAGCATTGCTCTGGACGATCTGCAAGGGAGCACCTTTACTCTTACCAACTTTGGAGCCTACGGGGGCTATTTTGCCACCCCGATTATCAATTCTCCCAACGTCGCTATCCTGGGTTGCGGACGTATCTGTCAGCGGCCCTGGGTGGTTGAGGGCGAACTCGCAGTCCGCTATGTCCTGCCCCTCTCTCTGACCTTCGACCATCGGGTTAGCGACGGGGCCGAGGCTTGTCGTTTTCTCTCACGGATCGGTCAGTATCTGGAAGATCCCGGACTGCTGTTTATCGAAAGTGTCTGATGTCTGATGCTTCGATGAGAGGGGGGGGAGAGGTTTATTTCCAGAGATAACTCAGGTTGCGTATGGCCATTGCAGTCTTGACCCGCTCGATGGCCAATTTTTCTGCAGCGATTCGTGGCAGGAGGCTCTCTTTTGTTGCCTTGTGCAAGATCTTGTCAGTGTTCTTCTGAATTTTGCGTTTAATAGCGACAAAAGCTTCATCGGCACTCTTCTGTCGATATTCCATTGCAGCCATGATCAGCCCACCTGCGTTGGCAATAAAGTCCGGGACG
The DNA here is from genome assembly GCA_024280485.1 of Deltaproteobacteria bacterium. Classification (GTDB taxonomy): domain Bacteria; phylum Desulfobacterota; class Desulfuromonadia; order Desulfuromonadales; family Geopsychrobacteraceae; genus Geopsychrobacter. The sequence goes on along the minus strand of JAJRQB010000085.1, from coordinate 15,015 downwards.
ACCAGCACCCCTTTGCGAGCCAGGACCTCTTCGGCTTCTAGGGTCACCGGTATGTTGGCTCCCTGTAGAATAAGTTTGGCTTGAATTTGCTCAAGATTGCCGCAATGGATGACATCAGGTGTGGCTGCCGGGATCAGGATGTCGCAATCAGTTCCAAAAATAGCATCGTCAGGCAAGGCGGTTCCCTGAGTCGATTCCCGAACCGCGCCTTTAGTCAGTTTTGTTGTGGTCAATTTGTCGATATTGAGACCCTCGGCATGCAACAGGGTTCCACTGCTGTCGCTGACAGCGACAATGACGGCACCTTTTTGATCGAGAAAACGCGCTGCAGCACGACCGACATTGCCAAATCCTTGAATCGCAACACGTGCTCCCTTCAACGGCAGGTCGAAATGCTTGCAGGCGATTTCGGCACATTCTGCAACGCCGTAGCCGGTCGCACCGAGCTTGTCCAGTGGCAGACCACCAAGTTCCTCGGGCAGGCCGAGGACTCGACCGATCTCCTCCTTGACCCAGACCATCATTGTCTCGTTAGAACCCATGTCGGGTGCCGGGACATACTCCTCAACCCCTCTCATCATACGTGCGAAGGCACGCACCAACTGTTCGATGTTCTCCTGTTTTGGATCAGCGATAATGCCAGCCTTGCCGCCGCCATGGTCGAGTCCGGCGATAGCACTTTTTAAGGTCATGGTTCGCGCCAACCGGGAGACTTCCTGCAGGGATACAGTCGGGGAGATGCGGACGCCGCCAATTGCTGGTCCCAGAGCAATATTGTCGACCACGACTATGCCGCGCAGCCCAGAGTCAGGGTCGTAAAGCTGCAGCAGTTTGGTGGGACCAAGATCGTCAAAATCTACGTTTTTCATACTTATAGATTTATCAGAAAATCCACCGTTGTAAAGAGCGGCTGGTCAGTCGGCATCGTACTGGGAAGGCTCTTGCGCCCTTCCCCCCGGAGGTCGCCGTCCAACCTCCGCCGCGATGACAGGGAATCAGCCAAACGACCAGATTTTGTCCGATGGCACTGACCAGAGTCTCACTGGTTCCCGCCATAAAAAAAGGACTGCCGTTTTGCCGGCAGTCCTTTTCTGACCTTGTCGCTTGTTTCTGCGTCTAATTCTGTTTGGCAAAAGCATCGGTTTCAGCTTCGGTCAGAAGATCTCGCATCGGATTTTTACGATTAAATACCTTGTTGTGCAGATAAAACAGGGAGGTGAATCCGATGACCGCAGTATTGAGGTCGAACATGACGGTGATCCCTGCCGAGCCGAGAATCATCAAGAGTTCACGGTTAGTAACAAAGATCGGTTCGTCATCATGGCGTGAGAAGAACTGTTTAAAGAGTTGTGCACGTTTTTCAGAAACTTCTTTAGCATAGAGGCGTAGTGGCTTGAAATCAAAGACATCATAACCAACCTTGATAAGTACCCCGACAAAAACCGCCTTGGGAATCAGGTTGATCAGATCCTGAAAGAGGATCATCTCGATCAAAACAAAAAGACCGACCATGATGCCAGAGATTCGCAAGCTGGCATTCTCCTTGAGCATTAACACCGAACGGATGGTGGCCTGGGCTCCGGGAATACCACCGACAAGGGCGATTGCCCCGTTGGCCAGTCCTTGAGCGAATAGTTCTTTATCCTGTCTGGTCTTCTCGTTGCTCATCTTGTCTACGACCAGAGATGTCAGCAAGGTGTCCAGGTAGCAGAGCATCGCCAACTGCAGGGCAAAAGGGAACGCCTGGGCTAATATCGCCAGTGACCATTCGGTCGGTACTTGAGATTGAATCAGGCGAGTGAAGTCAGACAGGCTATTGAGTCGACCGCTCAGTTGCACACGCTCAACTGTTAATTGAAAGTAATGGGCCAGAAAAGTACCGATAATGATGGCGAGCAGTGTTGCTGGCAGAAAACGGGAGCGGGGACCGACGACTCGCCGCATCAGTGGCGCCAGTGCAAAAATCAGGGCAAGTGTAATCACAGCCAGGCCCAGGTTCTGTATGGTCGGTCCGCTAAGCGCTGTTTTGTTACCCAGACCGAAAAGGACTTTAATTTGATCGAGCCAGATCAGAAGCGCGATGCCACTAATGAATCCTGAGATGACGACATTGGGAACCAGGGTAATAAAGCGGCCGAAACGCATTATGGCCATCAGTATCAGCAGTGCGCCGCAGAGCAGAAAAACGATATTGATAAAGTGAGCACCGGAGATCGTCAGGCCGCTAGCTGCAACTTGTTCAGCAGTGTAGGCAATGACGACTGCGCTGACCGCACTCATAGGTGCCGTCGGCCCTGAACATTGCACGCGGGTACCGCCTAAGGCTGCGGTGATGAAGGCGATGATGCCAGCAGAGATCATTCCGGCAAAGGCGCCGCGACCTGAAAGGATACCGAGGGCCGCGCCAAGACTTAAGGCGACAAAGCTAACCGTAAGGCCGACGATGACGTTTTGTGCAATTTCGGCAAACTTTGAGTCACCAGTTTTCATTGATGAAAGTCCTGTTCTTTTTTGAGATTTTGTAGCCGGCAAGGATGGCCCGTTTGAGAATAGAGCAACCTACGCTAAAATTGAGCGTTGTGCAAGACAAAATAACAGTCTGGCTAAAAAAGAACAGCCTGGCTAAAGATAGATAGTTTCGCTAAAAGAAGTGTCCGTATGATATCTTCCCGTCGCAGTGTAGAGGGTTTTTCTTTACCAGCGGTGAACGGATGTTTATGATCGGTGCGGGTCAATGAGAAGTAAAAAATAAGAGAGGTGTAGGGTAAATGGTAGAAATTTTTTCCGACGGAGCATGCAGCGGCAATCCCGGTCCTGGAGGCTGGGGAACCTTACTTTGTTTTAACGGGCACTGTAAAGAGCTCTCTGGATATGAACCCGAAACGACCAATAACCGTATGGAAATGATTGGTGCTATTGAAGGGCTTAAATCTCTAACGCGGCCTTGTCGCGTACGGGTAACGACCGATTCTCAGTATCTTAAAAAAGGGATGACTGAATGGCTTGATGGTTGGGTCAAAAAAGGTTGGAAAAACAGTCAGAGAAAGCCGGTCGCCAATCGTGATCTTTGGGAACAACTCCTCGAGTTGAAGAACATTCACGAGATTGAATGGTGTTGGGTCAAGGGGCATGCTGGTCATGTCGAAAATGAACGTTGTGATGAACTGGCGCGCATGGCGATAGAGGATGCCCGTGGGCAGTAATTCTGATGAATAAAACTATAGGGTTGATCAAATCTGCTGCTTTGATGTCTCTGTTTCTACTGACAGTCTTTTCAAATTATGTCAGCGCTGAGATTGATAATCCCTATGATCTGGTGACTGACTCAAATCTGAATAGCTCATGGTCCGCAATTGAATCATATTGGTTGTCTGGAGAGGCTGGGCACTTTACTGGTGTCAATGATGTTGATATTAAGCATCTGATCTTCAAGCACTCCGATGAAATCGGTGCGGTTGTGATCTCTAGTGGTCGTACGGAAACCTATCTGAAGTATAAAGAATTGATCTATAATCTTGGACGGTCGGGGTACACGGTTTATATCCATGATCACCGCGGTCAAGGTTTTTCCGGGCGCATGACAAAAGATTTACAAAAAGGTCACGTCTGGGATTTTAATAACTATGTCACTGATCTGAAGACATTTTATGATTTAAGCGTGGCGCCAAATAAGCATGAAAAGTTATATCTGCTTGGCCACTCAATGGGGGGTGGAATAGCCACTCTCTATATTGAGAAGTATCAAAGTGATTTCAGGGCGGCGGTATTATCCTCGCCCATGCATCAACCCGAGACGGGTATTCCTAATGCGGTTGTTTGCGCCGGGGCCAATCTAACGACTTCAATCAGGGATATTTTTATATTTTTGTTCGATTGGGAGCCACGTTACGCCATTGCACAGGGTCCCTATAAAAAAAAGCCCTTCACAGTAAATGATCCATACACGATGACTCATAATCAACAACGCTATGAGGCAATTCAAAGTCTGTACGATAAGAATGATGAAGTGAAAATCGGGGGGATTACAAGTCACTGGCTGGCGAATGCTTGCAGCGCTTCTGAACAGTTGCTTGAGAATACGGCTAGCATACGAACACCAGTCCTGGTATTTCAGGCCGAAGAAGATATTGCCGTTACTGTCGCTGGCCAAAAAACTTTTTGCGAAAATCTTGCCTTGGCTGGGGAAATAAGGTGCGAAGGTGGACAGCCTGACGTTATTCGGGGTGCCTATCATGAACTTTTTATCGAGTCAGATGAATACCGTATCCCTGTATTAACTAAAACTCTGCAGTTTTTTGAAAAATATTCCCAATCGACCACTGAACACTAGAAGTTTCTTAGGGAAGTTGGACAAATAATCGATATTTCTTTAGTATAATGTCGTTCTGATAATTTAATCTGCCATATTGAATTATTAAATTGTTGTGAAAAATATTCCATACTGCTTAGGAGGGGGTATGTCTTTATTCCCCGTACTTGTCCTGTCCGTACTGTTTTTTTCCGCTCCGGTCTACGCAACTGATACCAAAGAGTCTGCTCTCCAGCAGATGCTGGCGGATGATCCGGATTTCGCTAGTGAACTGGTACGCGATTTTGCTGAATTTGAGATGGAAAAGAGTAGCGAGTTCTCTGCCTTCCGCGAAGAACGGGACGCCGATTTTGCTGAATTTCTAAAAGAGCAATGGGATGACTTCAGCGAGTTCCCCGGACTTATCAAGGATAGCAAGCCGAAACCCAAGGCTATGCCCAAGGCGTTTGACGTCCCACGTGATGCCCCTCTCCCCCCAGCTGCGGTTGAGTTGCCGGTTGTACTGCTTCCGCCGCCAGTTGCACCAGTACCAGCACCAATCCCAGATGAGCAGCCTCTCCCAGAGCCTGCCTTGGAACCTGTTTCGGAGCCTGTGATATCGAACCGTCCAGTCCCAATCCCACAACCTTTGCCTGATCCCGTCGTCAGTAAACCGGAGACTCCTGCTCCTGAACTACTCCCCGAGTTGCCGGTTACGGGTCGCAAGGTTGCTGTGAACTATTTCGGTCATCCCCTTGTGTTCAGCATCGACCCACAGTTGTTGGGTAATGTCGGGATAATAAACAATCAGGGTGTCAGCCGATTCTGGGGAAAAGCCAGTGATGCAGACTATAGGCCTCTGCTCGCACAACTAGCCACGGTGCGTCAACAGCTCGCATTGAATGACTGGGGCCAATATCTGCTGTTGCAGAAGCTTCTGGCTGAGATGACCGCTGACGAGAATGAAGCAGTTCTGCTGGGCTGGTTTTTACTAAATAAAAACAGCTTGCGCGCACGGGTCGGATTTAGCTCTGGCCGCGCTTTTTTGCTGGCCCCTAGTGGCAATAAGATTTACGGCGTTCCTTTTTATCAGTTGGATGGAGAGCGTTATTACAACCTGAGTTTTCTTCAAAACGGTATCCAGTCGGGTTCAATCAAGTCCTATCGTCGCGACTATCCGGGAGTTGACAGTAGTATCGGTTTCGATCTTCGCGTTACCCCTGAACTACCACAGGCCGAGCAAACCAAAGTGCTCAGTTTCACCTACAAAAACAAAACCCATCAGTTGCGGACCAAAATCAATCTCAACTTGATCGCTTTCTATAAAGATTACCCGGATACCGATATGAAAGTCTTCTTTTCGGCTTCGGTCGATTCGGATGCTGCTGTAAGTTTAGCTGAGGGTTTACGGCCAATTATAGCCGGGCAGACTGAGACCGAGGCCGCCAATATTCTGCTCCGATTTGTGCAGACTGCTTTTGAATACAAAACCGATGATGATCAGTTTGGCGGTGAAAAATATATGTTTGCTGCTGAAACGCTCTATTACCCATACTCCGACTGTGAAGATCGCGCCATTCTGTACAGCTATCTGGTGCGCGAACTACTGCAGCTTAAAGTTGTGGGTCTGATTTACCCGGGTCACGCTGCCACCGCCGTGCGTTTCAATCAACCGGTCGGTGGTGATCAAGTCGAGATTGATGGTGAGCGCTATCTGGTTTGTGATCCGACCTATATCAATGCTGATATCGGGATGGCGATGCCAAAGTTCAAACAGGCCAAAGCTGAAGTTGTCGTTATCCGCAATTACTAGAATCACTGTCTACTTGGGAAAAAAGAAATGCTTAATCACAGACTTTTGAACTTTTTGATCGCCAGTGGCCTGCTCCTTGGGATGATGTTCATCCTCAATGGCTGTGGTGGCGTAAAAACAGCCAACCTGCCCAACGTCCCGCCTCCGGTCGCCGGGCAGGTACCGGTCATGCACGAAATGATCTCTGCGACATCTTCGACCAAGCCTGAATGGATCAATGAAATCCCCGTAGATGCGAATGGAAACCATTTCATGGCTGGACTGTCTGATTTTTTCATTTCGGAGAAGAGTGCTCGTAAAGCGGCGATGCAGGATGCGCGCGCTCATTACGCACGCTATACCGGGGTTGAAGTTTCAGAGATCGATGAAATCGCCCGTTTTTTCGAAGGACGGGAGAGCGATGTTCAGGATGCGCAGGTCAGCGCAAGTCATCAGCAAACTCAAAAAACGGATGCGCGGGTCAGCCGGATCAAGGCCAAAAGTTATTACATCGAGACCTACAGTGACAGCAAACGCGGCACCTACGCCGGGACCTCATATAAAGCCTGGGTCCTCGTGACTATTCCGGTTGATGAAGACAAGCGAGTGGACGAATGGCGTGCCGCTAAAGCGCAGAAGGTTAAGACGTTGCGCGCTGAACTCAAGGCTTCAGCTGAGGATGAAGTGAGGAAGCTGGTTGCCGGGCAGCAACGGGCTTTGAAAAATATCGACATTGCCATCAACCAGGGCCAACTGTTACAGGCTCTTACTCTGTTGCAGCAACAAAGTAAATTGTTGCTCGCTGAACAGGAGCGTTCTCCAAGTGGGTTGAAAGAGCAGCAGGAGAAGAGCTACCAGATAGAAGCGCTGCAGATTGCATTGGCGAGTAAGGCACAAAGGATTCAGGGGAAAGTGGTCCTCGATTCCGGACGCTTTGGTGGTTTGCGGCTTCTCCCTCCTCAAGGTGGAAAATCCATACCTGTCTGGGCCTGGTTGCGTCAGGAAGAGGGAATGATTCCTGTCTCTGGATTGCCATTGATCCTTAAAAATTTACAGGGTGTGGTTTTGTCGCACGCGACGACAGACCTTTCAGGAAAAGCGCTTTTTTACCTTCCGGTCACAATCAGCGGCCCGGTTTTGTCCACCATCGATATCAGTGCGGGGGTGACCAGCTTTTTATCTGAAGATATTTGCGCCGGATTGGTCCGCAGCAGCTGTCGTCTTAATCTGGTTCAAATCGGGGATGATCTTTATCGCTCGGTCAAATATGGCGTACAAGAACTCTTCAGCGGCGGCGCACACAGTAAACTGGTCGCCGAGCAGGTGCTGCTTGGGGCGATCACCTATGAAGCGACAGGCCTCGGTGGAGAGTTCCCGCAACTGCTCAAAAGAAAATTGCGTCAGGCGCTTAAAGAGGTTCACAACCTTTCGTTGGTTGAACCGCGGCAGCGTGATGTCAAACTGGTTGAAGATGCCGTCAGAACCCGAGGTATCAAGTTGATCGACAATCAGCCCGGCCCCTCTATTGGCTCAGCAGCCATGCAGGCCGTGATGGACGGTGCCGATGCTGCACTTGAAGGGACGTATAGTGTACGAACGGATGGGATTCAGGTTGATCTGAGTCTGCGTCAGGCCGGAACGGATATTGTTTTGGCTGCGGTCAACATGCAGATTCAACTCGATGCTGTTTCTGCCGGGATCGAGCTTGTGCCGCCGCAATCGGGGGTACTGTCTGGTGCTAGTCATACGCAGAAAGGCGCGATCAAGGTTGAGATTACCTCAGAGTACGGCAATGGCCAGACCTACATCGAAGGCGAGACCATCAACTACTTTGCATCTCTCAATCGCGACGCCTATCTGTTGCTGGTTTATGAAGATGCTGGTGGCAATTTGCTACAGATTTTTCCCAACAGCCGCTCAAATATCCAGCGTTTTACTGCGGGGAGTGCGATTCAGGTCCCCGAGGAGGACGACCCATTCGAATTCGAGATTTCAGCCCCTTTTGGCCGTGAGCAGGTATTCGCTTTCGCCTCGACCAAGCCTTTCCCCGAACTTTCCGGAGCCGAACATCCCAGCGGGCTTAAGGTGCTAAATATTGACATGAATAAAGTCCTGAAAATATTGCGGACCGCAGGCAATCAATCCGGAACCGCTTATGGTGAAGCTTTTACGGTTTTAACAACCATTGCAAAACAGTGAAACTTGAAAAATATTTAGTTGGATAATCCAACCTACACAGGAGGCAGCAGATGAGCAAAGTTATTCAGGCAGTATGTGCAGCTAGTCTTATGTTCGTACTCGCGGGCTGTGGTGGAACCACCGCTATCAGCATTCCAACCGACAACCAGGAGTCTCTTATCTGGAGTTCTGCCGCGGAGCGTCCCGGTTGGACGGTCAATGAGCCCGAAACTGTAGGCGGCGTCATGTCTTTCGTTGGTGTTTCCGACAAGTACGCCACCGAAAAAGCTGCTCGTGAAGATGCCCGCCGTAACGCCAACAGCGCCGTGGTCAAATACATGGGGACTCTGGTTAAGGAAAAGTGGGAAAGAGTTGCGACCAGCATGGGGCTTGATGGTGATGTGATCAACCCGACCGCCGCAACCAATGAGTTTCAAAAGCAGATGGCCGTCAACATGGCCAGCAAAGTGAAAGTTAAAAGCTGGTATATCGAAAAATGGGCCGCCCCAACTGGAACCGGCCATCTGGTTTATGCCCTGGCGACAGTCCCAGAAACAGCTCTCGTTGAAACCCAGAAGCAGACAGCCAAAACCATGGCTCGCGCAGCAGAACAAAAGATCAAAGAGGCGAACGATGATGTCGCTAAAAAACAGGCTGAAAAATCTGCTGCATTCTGGAAGCAGATACAGGAGCGTGGCGTGACCGAGTAATGCTTTAATGTAGATCGAGATCCGACGACCCGAATGGGTCGTCGGATCTTTGCATCGTCTGGATTGAATAAGGGAGTTGCTTGTGTTCAAAATTGGTTCTGTATTTATATTATCGTTGTTTTTATTTGCCTGTGCCATCCCTGAATCTAAGGTTTTGGTCGATAAAAATGTCAACGTAGTTTCACGGGTTTATGATAATCCCGTGGTGCTCAATATAGATACCAGCACGACAAACTTTATCCTGGATACAAAACCAGAGAACAAGTTCATGGGGGCCGTTAAAGCGAATGTGCCGGTAGGGAAGATTCTTACCGAGTATTCCCAGGTCTACATGAGTAAGGCGTTTCCCAATTTTAAAGAGGGGGGTCGTAGCGGTTCGGTCGAAGAGCTTGTCATCAGCCTTGAAGTCAAGAATACAAAGTGGTGGTTTAACTCTGTGGGTAAATACGGCAGGGTCAAAGCTCAGCTGGTTGTTTCTGTCGATTTAATAAGCTTTGGAAATCGAATCTCCAACAAAGAGTATACAGTTGTTAAATTTGACGAGCTTCGTTCCATGGTTGGCCCCAAGGGTCTTTCGGCAAGCCTGAGTAAATCTTTCAGCCAGTGTGTAGAGACTGTCTACGAAGAGATGCTCAACGACATTTCAAAGAACGGAATCTTGGCTTCAGTACTGCGTGAGCGGCAAAATTACGTGGGCCAAAAACAACCGGTTGCTGTGACCCGGCAAATTGCTCCCAGGAAAAGGCCAGCGCTGCCAAAAATGGATTCAGAGCCAGATATCGATCAGAATATTCCACGTGGTCAACGGGCAGGTCGTTATGATGTTGCCGTTGTTATCGGCAATAGAGACTATCAGGTTGAGGGTGTTCCGACTGTTGATTATGCCTTGAACGATGCGCGTACCATGCGAAATTATCTTGAAATGATGTTCGGTTATCGACCCGATAATATTATCTATCTGGAAAATGCGACCTATGCTGCATTGAGTCAGGTCTTCGGTTCCGACCGTGACCATCGCGGTAAGTTGTTCAATTATGTAAAACCGGGGGAATCTCGGGTCTTCATCTACTATGTCGGGCACGGTGCTCCAGACCTCGATTCCGGCGAGGCCTATTTTGTCCCGGTCGATACCGATCCGCAGTATCTGAAAACCAGTGGTTATCGACTCAAGACTTTTTACAATAATTTGGCTCAATTACCGGCTTCTCAACTGACCGTGGTGCTTGATGCCTGTTTCTCCGGCAACTCTGACAGCGGTCTTATCTTCAGTGGTGTCAGTTCCTTAAGTTTGCGAGCCAAGCAGGATTATGCCACGCTGAAAAATGCGACTGTCTTTGCCAGCGCACAGAACGATCAGGTTTCGACCTGGTATCCTGAGAAGCGCCATTCATTATTTACCTATTATTTTTTAAAAGGGCTTCGTGGCGAAGCTGATGCTGACCGCAATGCGGAGTTAACGGTTGCTGAGTTGGAGATCTATCTAGCTGAGTTTGTTCCTTTTATGGCCCGACGTCTTAAAGGGAATGAACAGCACCCCACTGTCAGCGGTGATCGTCAGCGTGTGCTGACTGTGTTGGAATAGTCGGATTTCTTTAGTCGTTCGTTTTCAGCTTTAGGAGCTGACCCATGAGAGTGATTCATTTATTGATGATCTTCCTGCTGATTTCTGCAGGGAGTGCTACCGCAGCAGAGATTATTTTTGCGGTTGATCTCTCGTCTTCAGCGGCTTCGTCGGCTGGCGAACAATCTGCTCTTGAGCAGGCGATTGCGCAAATTAAAGTGCGTGCTGCAGAAGCTAAGGGGTCTGTCGGTCTGGTTGGCTATACCGACAAGGTTCTACTTGAAGTTGCCCCCGGACAATTTAACGTCGCTGTTCTTGATCAGCTTGTGCCTGCTGAGGGTGATGCTTCTCTGGCCGTTGGCTTGGAGGCGGCCAGCAGTCTGATTAGTGATAATCAAGGGGCTTCGGTTGTCTTTTACACCTCCAGGGGGAACGAGAGCCTCGAGAGATTACGCTTGCAACTTGAAACTCTGGCCACCAGAGGGCTGAGCCTCGAACTCAACCTGTTTGCTCAGAGCGAGTATCTGGCGCCGCTTCTGATCAGTGTGGTTGAAGATTCCAGACCAATGGTTGTGGGTGATGGCAACAGGGTGAAAAGCTTCTTTGCCGAGCAGCTTGGCGTACCGCTGGAGGCGCTTGATCCCGATTCTGATTTGGCGTTCGATTTTGGCATCGGACAGCTTGAGGCTTACGAGTTGATGGTGCAACTGTGCGAAGAGTTGAAGATTCCTTCACCATCTGCTCATGTTCCCACCCGGTTGGGTGATATTGTTAGTTATGTTGATCGCCATCGAGCGAAAAAGCTGGAAAGCTCTGCCGGTGAGATCACCGCTAGTAGCATCGAGTTCGCGCCTGCTCTGGGTTCACAGGCCGTCAAGGGTGCAGACGGTCTTTATGTTCAGACGATCTATTATGGGACCAACCGCAAGGTAACCGGCGCAAAGAGTAATGAAGAGTATTTTGGTGGCGAGCGTGCTGAGTCTGGCCCGGTCAGCTACGGGGTCTGCGAGGTGACGATCCCGGCCAGTCACAAGCATGGTGCGACTGAATCCCCATTTCTTGGGCTCGAAATGTTTGCTGACCCACAGAAACATATTCGTATTCGCAGCATTAAGCCGATGACGGAGGATATTTTCTTCGCCGCTCTGCATGACAACGTCCACCAGCAAAATGAAGTTGATGACTGGACCAATGATCTGGTTGTTTTTATCCATGGATTTAACGTGACCTTTGCTGAAAGTGCCAAGCGGACCGCTCAGATTGCCTTTGATTTTGGCTTCACCGGAACCCCGGTACTGTTCAGCTGGCCGAGTGATGGCAAGCTTTATGGCTATCCCTCTGACCGCGAGGATGCGACCTGGAGCATTGTTCATATTGAAAAGTTTTTGCAGGATGTACGTAAGAAGGCCGGACCGAAAAGAATGCATCTGGTCGCCCATAGCATGGGGAATCAAGGGCTGATCGGAGCGCTGAACCTGATCGCTATGAAGTCGGATAATGACGATGATGCTCTTTTTGAAAGTATCACTCTGGCGGCCCCCGATTTTGATGCTCAACTCTTTGAGCAGCAGATTGCTCCGGGAGTGGTGTATCTGGCTAATCACTGGACCATCTACACCTCAGACAATGATGCGGCGCTGAATATCTCGACCAAGGTCAACAGTGCCAAGCGACTGGGTTTGCCAGTCACACCACTCGTTGGCATTGATGTGATTGATGCAACCGGTATCGAAGTCACGCCCTGGAGCGTGCCAGAGTTTCATAGCTACTACGCAACCAAGAAAACGGTGATCAACGATATCGTTTCGGCAATCAAGGGGGTGCCTCCGGCGATGCGTGAACTTCTGCCGATGAGCAAGAATGATATCCCCTACTGGCGCTTGAAGTCAGCCAAGGTGGAGTAGGTTCGGCTGGAGGAGTATCCTATATCTCTGAATCCCTGAACGCCAGTAGTCTTGATCGTATCGAACAGTTGACCGCAATCAGTATCAGCTTGTCGACTGAGAAGGATACCGATAAGGTCCTCGATATGATCCTCGATGGTGCCCGTATGCTGACCGGCGCCGATGGGGGTGTGCTCTGTACGCTCACCGAAGAAAAACAACTCAAAGTCGAGAGCGTCAGGGTCGATTCACTCGGTTTCAGGATGGGGGGCTCAAATGGAGAGCCCATCCCGTTCGAGCCGGTAGAGTTGTTTAATCGTGACGGTAGCCCTAATATGGCGTTGGTCGCGACCAGTTGCGCCAATAGCCGCGCCGCGATCAATATTGCTGACGTTTACACCGCTGAGGGCTACGATTTCTCCGAAACTCGTGCCTTCGATCAGAGACTCGGCTATCGCAGCCAGTCGTTTCTAACTATCCCGATGAAAAACCACCTGGACGAAATCATCGGTGTGTTGCAACTGATCAATGCCGTGGATCCACACAGTCGTAAAATAATCCCATTCTCCTCTGGAGACCAGCGCCTGGTCATGGCTCTGGCATCACAGGCTTCAGTCGTTCTGACACAAAAGCATCTCATTGAAGGGCAGAAACAGCTATTCGATTCGTTGATCCGTGTGATTGCAACGGCTATCGATGAAAAATCGCGCTACACCGGTGGGCACTGTAGTCGGGTGCCGGTTATCACTATGATGCTGGCCGATGCGGCTAGCGCCTGTAACGAGGGCCCCTTGCAAGAGTTTACTCTCGATGAAAGCGGTCGAGAGGAGTTGCGGATCGCCGCCTGGCTGCATGACTGCGGAAAAATAGCAACTCCGGAACATATCATGGACAAAGCGACCAAACTTGAAACCATCAATGATCGGATAGAACTGGTCGAGGCCCGTTTTGAGATACTCAGGCGCGATTTGGTTCAGAGCGTGGTGGACGGGTCCGATGTTGAACTGACCCAACTTGAACAGTTGGAGGACGATCGTCAGTTTTTGAAGCTGTGTAACGTCGGCAAGAATTTTATGACACCTGAGGATATTGATAGGGTCAAGCTGATAGCCCGAAGCTACTTCTGGGAAAGTGCTGCGGGAGAAAGACTGTCGGTTCTGACCGAGGAAGAACAGCAAAATCTGACGATCCCCAAAGGCACCCTGACCGAGGATGAGAGCAGCAAGATTAATGATCATGTGGTTGTCACCATCAATATCCTTAAATCGCTGGCACTCCCTGAGCACCTGCGCAGTATCCCCGATTTTGCCGGAGCTCATCATGAGCGCTTGGACGGTAAGGGCTACCCGGCCCGTCTGTCGAAAGACGAGATTCCAATGCAGGCGCGGATAATGGCGGTCGCCGATATCTTCGAAGCCTTAACTGCTGCAGACCGGCCCTATAAAAAAGGGAACAGCCTGTCAGAGGCCTTGAAAATAATGCGTGCGATGGCCAATGAGGGGCATATCGATCCTGATTTATTCCGGTTGTTTCTAGAGGAGGAGATCGACCTGCGCTACGCGCAGCAATATTTGCCTGAGGAGATGATTGATCTGGTTGATCGTTCGGGCTTGATGATGGAAAGCTGACGTAGGTAGTCAGGATCAACGGCAAGGCAGACCTGTAGACCTTGTAATGCCGGAGCACATCTGTCTTGAGCTTCTTAGCGAGCATATCTAATTGCTAAGAGGCTCTTTCTTGTCGCAGTCACTGTGCCCAACATGGTGAAGGCGGGTGATTAAACAGGCTAAACCCTCTTCCTTTTTTCTTCGACCATCTACCCGCAACAGACTTCAATATGTTATGCTTGTCAACAATTAGCTGAGCGCTCTCATTGTTTTAATTTAATCTCCTCTCGGAGGGTTCATGGCTGTACCTACTGCGGCATTCGCCACAGAATCTCTTTTAGCTTCAGCGCCACCTTCAACCGAAGCTCTGGTCTCTTTGGGGCTTTATGTCCTGATCGCAGTTCTGTTGATCGGCATTCTGCTGCTGATCACCCGATTTCTCGGTCAACGGACTGGTGGTGAGGTCAAAGGCCAGCCCTACGAGTCGGGGGTTATGCCGAGTGGCGATGCGCGTCTGCGTGAGCCAGTTCCTTTCTATCTGGTCGCAATCTTCTTTATCGTTTTTGATGTCGAGGCAATCTTTGTCGTCTCCTGGGCGGTCACCTGGGACAGGCTCGGTTGGGCCGGCTTCTGGCAGATCACCTTCTTTATTGTCATTCTGTTTCTGGGCTTACTCTATCTATGGAAGAAGGGTGGACTCGACTGGGGCTCCAGATTTTTGTACGGCACGGGCCGGGAAGGAGACAGGTGAACGAAGAGTTGCCACCAAATGTCGCGCTGGCGAAACTGGATGACCTGATCAACTGGGGGCGTAAGAACAGCCTCTGGCCGATGTTCTTCGGGCTCTCCTGCTGCTTTGTCGAGATGATGACCAGCATGACTCCGCGCTTCGACCTGTCACGCTTTGGCGCTGAAGTTTTGCGTGGTACCCCGCGCGAAGCTGATGTGATGATTATCTCAGGCACCCCCTTTAAAAAAATGGGTGAGGCGATTCTG
>JAJRQB010000084.1 GCA_024280485.1 Deltaproteobacteria bacterium | reverse complement strand
CGCACCTTCTTTTCGTCATAGGTCACCCGACCGATGGTGCGGATCCTGTGCTGGAGCAGTTTGCGCTCGATGACTGAGGTCTTCACCCCGATGTTCTGTACGGTTGCCGGGTCGATGCGGATCGTACCCGGCGGCCCGGCAGGCTCCTCGCCCTGATAGACCGGCACCAGGTCCATCCCCATCCGGTCTTTTCCCGGTTGGTTGTAGATCTCGGTCGGATTCATGGGAGAGCGCCAGAAGAGAGCCCTTTGCTCAGTCTCTTCCGCCGGTCGGGCGGTGGTGTCGTCTCGGAGGTAAAGACCCAGAAGTGCAGCGATCAGCACGGCGCCGACCAGAATGCCGGCTGACAGGAGAGGGGATGAGCGGATTTTTTCTCTGAGTAGAGCGAGGGGCATCTCCGACCTCCTCGAAAGGAGAAGCAGCAGCCTACCCTTAAAAGGTATCACTTTTGCATCTGTTCGCAACAGGGCCCGAAGTGATTTCAATGGGTGTCGGTCTAGCCCCTCAATGAGCCCCCTGCCGGATAATAGGTTTGACAGCTCCGGGAATATGCACGACCCCGGCATTATGGGTTTTTGATTTTGCGCTGGGGTGAAAGCCCCCGATTTGAGCGGGGAATGGGTACGATTCATCCAGATCCTTAGAAAGTCAAGGCCAGTTGCATGGTGAGGACATGCACCGGGTCACTCGCGGCCCCCTTTTCGTCACTCAGCAAATACTCCAGCGCCAGGAGCGTATTCTGAAAGAGTCCGTAAGAAACAGCCGCACCATAACGCTTGCTGTTGCGTTTGAAGTCGTGGGCAGCCTCCGTCCGCATGGCGATCTGCCACTGTTCGTTAGGTATCCAGGCCAGCTCCAAATTCCAGGCCGATGGCTTTTTCCCTGAGAGGTCATCTCCCAGGGTCACCACCGGGGCGGTAAAATCATCCAGTGCCAGGATATATTCGGCTTCCAGACTGAAGATTCCGTACGCTATCGAGAGGAAGGAGCCGAACCCGGCAACGCTGTCGGTGTAAACTGTGTCGTCTGTTACTAGGCCATTATCGCTTTCGGCTAGGTCGCTGATGTATGAAGCCCCCAAGGTGATGCCTTCCAGGGGTGTTATCTCCAGCGCAGCAACCCAGGCATCGATACTATCGCTGTTGCTCGTCTCCGTGTCCCCGTTGAAAATACCTGTTTGAAACGACCACAAATCCTTTTCCAAGGCAAAGAGGACGAGGCTATTATTGGTTTCTCCGAGTTCCAATGTCAGAGGGTCGGAAATCATATAGCTGTTGAATTTACCGAAGGGGAGATACATCTTGCCGCCACTGAAGGTCAGAATATGCCCTCCCCAAGTTTTTGGACAATTGAGAGTGATGGCTGCTTCGTCGACATCAATTGGATCTGGACCATCCTCCCAAAGCAGTATGACATGTCCAGCGATGTTATCATTGATCTTGACCTCGGCGGCCAACTCCACAGTCGCCAAGGCAAAATTACTGGTCTCGCTCCCTTCTTCGGGGTTCTCATAGACGGCCTCAAACTCCAGGAGTCCACTTAATCTAAGAAATTTGCCTGATTGGCCTAGGCTGAAAGGCTCATCCGAGACTCCCTCTTGAGCTTTTTGGGATTCCAGTATTTCTATCCGTTTTTTAAGGTTTTCGATTTCGCTTCTTTCGGCTGGGTGCGCGGCCCAGGTGGTTCCAGTGGTAAATAGTCCAAGAAGAATTAAACTTGTCAACCAATAGGTGCAGCATTGCTTCATGGGAACCCCTTTTTAAGTAGATGCTATGAATATGTATAAAAGCTAATCTAACATAGAAGGTTTGAAAGTCTAGTCCTTGGGATAAAAATTGGCAAGTCAGTCTCTCCTGAAAGAATGTGTCGGACGGTATCGATATTTGGCAGTGTAACTTCTCTTCTGTAATTTCAATTCTTCACCCAGTGCCGCCATTTTCAGCGAAATGCCCATGCTCATGTTCCAAAAGTTTCAATGAAGGGAACGGTTGCTGCTGCTCTCCTCCAAATCTTTACAGCGGATGATCGTGCAGATGCCGACCGAAAGTTGAAAGATTTTGTGCAGACATATAAAAACATGGCACCGCGCCTAGCTGAATGGGCAGAGGATAACAACTCGGAAGGACTGCCTGTTTTTCAACTGCCAACCAAGCATCAAAAAAGAATACGGACATTCAGCAGCATCTAACGCTTAAACAAGGAAATCAAAAGGCTGACCAGGGTTGCTACCTTGTTTCCGAATGAAAAATCTTTACTACGCTTGGTCAGTGCCGTGCTGTCGAAGATCAGTGAAGATTGTGAAGCTGGAAAGGTCTATCTCAACATGGACGCTGAATAACAGCTGACTTGAATTTCCAGAACAGGTGTTGCGGGAGCCTCGGCATGATGATCGCTGTGCTGCGGGGTTATCTGCTGTTGATTGTCGGTATCGGTATTTTTATTGTTTCATCACGCTAGTAAAAACTATGGACTTTAGTCTAAGTTTTTCAGATGCTACTCAATCTTTTGTCTTTCCGCGTGGGAGGGAATCTCGAGATTGACGTGGGTGCTGGATCCCCGCATTCGCGAGGATGACGGTTGAAGTGGGTTCTGACTTTGCTTGTAAGGGGACTTTAAGCCCCGATTCAAATCCATGCACTCTCAGTGCATGGGTGTTTAGTCTAGGCTGGCGTCAGCTCTACCCTGGCCGGCAACAAAATCTGCTCGTCGCCACGGGTCTGTACCTTTTTATCAGGCACCCGCAATATACCGGATTGTTCATTGGTCTCTTCGGTGAGGGAGTGTTTATTGGCCCACCCTGGTTTCCATCGCGATATTTCCTATCATCATTTTTGCTTATTATCCGTTGGTGCGCAGTGAGGGAAAAAGGTGCTCGAACAATTTGACGATGAGTATCGCGCCTATAAACTTAGAACGCCGATGTTTATCCTTCGAATGGGCCAGTGGCAAGACTTCGTTTCCCGCAGTTAGTAGTCTGTAGCTGTTTATTAGGCAGTCAATTTTCCAAATCCTGCTCGCACACTAATTACGTAAAAAAGACCCCATTGGTGGGGTCTTTTTTAGAGTCTATGCCAATTTATCAGGGATAGATTTTTCAGGCATAGTTGTTGATGTTGTCACTGGCACCGAGTTCTTTATCAAAGTTGACTGAGGCAAGGTCGTTGATGTCGTCGTAGGCACCGAGTTCTCTGTCAAAGTTTACCGACGCCAAATCGTTGATGTCGTCGAAGGTCCCGAGCTCTCTGTCAAAGTTCACCGACGCTAAATCGTTGATGTCGTCGAAGGTCCCGAGCTCTCTGTCAAAGTTCACCGACGCCAAATCGTTGATGTCGTCGAAGGTCCCGAGTTCTCTGTCAAAGTTTACCGACGCCAAATCGTTGATGTCGTCGAAGGTCCCGAGCTCTCTGTCAAAGTTTACCGACGCCAAATCGTTGATGTCGTCGTAGGTCCCGAGTTCTCTGTCAAAGTTGACCGACGCCAAATCGTTGATGTCGTCGTAGGCACCGAGTTCTTTATCAAAGTTGACAGCCCCATAGGTCAAGAGGCTGGCGGCAACAAAGATGCTTACGAACGTGATAGTCAGTTTAGTGCTTTTCATGGTCATCTCCTTAAATGGAAAAGTTGAATGATTCGTGCTTTGTACTGAGTGTATATATCAACTCTTGTGCCAAGAAGGATAAGTGAATAATTACAGATAGATGCAGAGTGCTTCCTTTTTAATGAGTAAAAAATTGTCGAGTATTCAACAGGTTGATGTCGACTATTGTCTAAATATTAGGGCTGTTGGTCGGATCGATATTTAGGGCTGTTGGTCGGATCGATATTTAGGGCTGGGATCTAGTTTTAGGTATGAGATTCAAATAAAGAACAGAGCAGTATGCGTCTGCATGGCTGCTCTGTCGGGGGGTGAATTTTAGGCACGCGAAGTAATTTGTCCCGGTATTTATGTTGATCGGCCTTTAGTCGATTTCGAAAATCCTTAATCCAGAGTTACCTTTGTTGAATAGTCCTGAGCGTTTGAAATGCATCAGCAAGACAAGTTCAGGTTTCTGGTCATTATCGATGTCCGCATATTGAAAGTCTGCGAGACTGCCCTGTTGTGGTTTGGTGTGCCAGAGTTCAATCAGGCTGTTGCCGTCCCAGCGCAGCGCAGAAACCTGCCCGGGTCCAATAGACTGAAAAGACTTTGAGATCCGTCCGCCTTCATTCAGGGGGGCGAGAATGGTTTTGCTGTCCAGCAGGGCCAAACGTGGCGTCAGGTATATTAAGGTTTCAGAGTAACCAGAACCGCCAGTGCTTCCATCTTGTGGAAAGGAGACCAGGCTTCCCCCGTATCTCTCAGAGCTTTCCCATAATTCCTCATTTTCTGCAGAAAAAAAACGAAGTCGATCATTTACAGAAATTTCGGCATAACCTGTTTTGCCTTCTGCTTCTAGTACGGGTTGCAACGAAAACAAATTGGTTCGCCAGGGATGTGAATATTCACCTGTGCTAGTAGCCCTGCCGTTAAGGAATTCCATTTTTACAATTTTATAGTCAAAAATGTCGGACTTGTCACCAAGGCGTTGTCCCAGGACTGTTTTTCCGCCGTCAGGGTTCTGGACCGCACGTAAGAACCAGGGAAGATTGGCTTGGATGATCTGGTATCTGCCGTCCTTGACGGCAACGATCAACGAGTCTACTTCAAGGCCGTCAATTGCGCTGATGAACAGTTCTGGACGTCCGTCTCCATCCTGATCGGCACTCGAAAGCGTCAGTGCTTTATCGATCCCCCTGAGGGGGAGTTTTTGTATTATCCGGTACTCTCTGCCGTTAAACTGCCCTATCTCAAGCATGTTTTTGTGCAGAATGGCGATTTCATTCACTCCGTCAGCATCAAAATCAGCCACTTCAATTCCGACAGGGTTTCCTGCAAGACCAGCAGATGACCAGATGTCCGCAGTGTCCTGAGCTTGGCTGTGTACTATCGCTTGAGGCGTTTCTTTGGGCGCGGAACTGATGGTGACTATATTTGAAGTCGGGCTGGTTGGCACACTCAGGGGAGAGGCTGCCACAGGCATGTGAGTTGCCGCTGATGTCAAAGGATATTGACCTAAGAGGCGGAAGTTAAGACCCCTTATCTGGAGTTGACCCGCCTGGTAGACGAAGGTAAGAGCGGGTTTGTCACTCGCTATCGAACCTGGTTCGCTTGGACGTAGTGCCTGGTCCGAGAGGTATGTATGCCACTCCAGGTGCGGGAGTGTTGAGCGGAGTTCGTTGAAAACTTTTTCGCCAGCGCCTGTGTAATCCCAGAAAACGGCGGGGAGGTTCGTAAAACGGTGGAGCTTAGTTTTTTTGTCAAAATGAGACTCTGCATCGAGGGGGCGCACGTATGAATAACCACTCTTAATTCGGGTGACTTCGAGCCACCCCTCAACCCGGTCGAGAGAACCAATCTCCTCGCCTGTCACCGGGTGGATAACCGCGGGTCCGGGGGTGATGACAGAGAAGATATCTCCTTCGGCAATCCCCTTTGAGGCGTCGAGATCGATCAGGTATTCGTCGCCAATCGGCATTACGATAACCCCTTCAAGCTGGCGAAGGTTGTGCGCAATCTCCGCCGGAAGCGCATTCACCATTGAGGGGACGCTGAGGGTCAAGGTGAGAATGAAGAATAAGGGTAACGCTTTGAGGGATGACATCTTTGATTCGCTCCAGGACTGACTGGGGTGACTAGGGTGACTGAGGATCCAAAAAAAATGCGGTCAGGCTTCAAGCCCGACCGCATTTTAGCACAACTAATTTTTAAGGATCAATTAGAAGCTGACGTTCAGCATGGCGACAACTTTGTAGAGGTCGTCGTTGTTGGTGCCGTAGAAATCGCCAAGACCCGCAAAAGCACCACGAAGGCTCAGGTCATATTTTTCAGCGAATTTCTTGCCAACCTGGGCAGCGACTTCGTAACCAAGGTCAGAATCATCTTTTGCTACGCGGTTGGTAGGTGCGTCGTCAGCAGCCATGAAGTAACCGGCGCCGTACTTGAGGTAAGATGCCTCCGGCAGCTTGTAGCTACCAGAAACAGTCACGCCCATCATACCGTAACCTTGGTAAGCTGAACCCATGACGCCAATTGCACCTTGGCTACCGTTGTTATAATAGACATCGGTACCGAAGATCATGAGGTTGTCGCCGTTAAGTTCCCAGCCAGTCTGGTTGGCAGCAAAACGATCCTTGCCGTTGGCGCTGTCGTCAGCAGGCATGTAGATGCCGTGAACCCTCAACTTACCGCCAGCACCCAGGTCGAACTTGGAGTAGAGGTTGATCATGAAGGTGTCGCCGTCAGTAGTACTGTCGTCCTGGCCTGAAGCGTTGCGGAACAGGATGGAACCGGCAAAGCCGATGTTGCCCATGACATAGTCAGCGTGGGCGCCAAAGTAGAGGTCATCAGTCTTGGCATCTGTGCCGTTCACTGCAACGGTGCTGTCGTTCTTTATCAGGTCGGCAGTCAGGCCGAACTTGAACTGCTCGTTGACTTTGTATGCGCCAGCGAGGGAGTAGTAGTCGACGTCATCACTACTGTCCCATGCGCCTTCTTTCCACTTGAACCAACCGGTGGTCAGCTTTACTTGGCCGATCATGCCTTGAGCCTTGATGCCGTTCATGTCGTCTTGGGTGACAAAGCCGTCGTAGTAGGCGCCGAGACCGAAGCCCTGGATACCGGTACGGACCGTCCATGTGGAGTTGGGCACTTTGAAGTCGATATAGGCGTTCTTTGTTTCAAGGCCGATGCCGTCAGCACTCAACTCGCCGCCGCTGCCGGAGAGAGTTCTTGCACTCTTGTCTCCCCAAGGCATATCGTACTCGCCGTACCATACGACTGTAATGTTGTCGTTGAGGCTGTTGGAGACCTTCAGACGCAGTCGCTGATCAAGAAAATTTCTGGTACTAGCATCTTTGTTGTTAGTGAAATCGAAGTTTTTGAAAAGGTCCCCAGCAGGGGCAGTTGCGCTTTGCGATGTGCCTTGGATGCGATAGTAGCCGTTCAGTTTAACTTCGGCCATGGCAGGAACAGCCATCGCAGCAATCGTCAGCATGACGATCATGACTTTCAGAAACTTACTCATTGGTGTTTCCTCCTTACAAAAGGGTTAGGAATGTGCCGAACAATTCGGCGATTAATAACTTGCTATTTGTTGCACGAAGCTTATTGAAAAAGGGTCAATCTTCGCAACATTTATTACTATTGCGGGACATCAAATTCGTAACCACATGCCGGACATTTGACATGTGACGGTGTTTTTTTGGCCGGGGCACAGGCGCTCAGGGCAGAGATCAGGAAGATTGTTGCGATTAGTACGGTGAGGTGTTTCATCAAGCGGTAATCCTCCAAGAACTTTTGGCAATCATTTATTGAATAGTTACAAGGTGTTGTTCTGCTCAATTTGCACCAAAGATGCCAATTGTAGCGATTCTCAGGGTGCGGCCACCCAAGGTGCTGTAAAATCGCTGTTTTGTAGACAATGTTGGTTGCGTATTGAACTGTTGTTATATCTCTATACTGTTGCTTTTATGCCACATGGTTGTTGGTTGTATGCTACAGCGATCAAAAAAACAAGTGGTAATAAAACAACAGACCGTTCAGTTACTCTGTGCACGGTGCTTCTCGATCCGTTGCTTAATTTGCTTACCACTCAAAACCATTTCATCGAATACAATCTTGAAGTTTTCATCGATCAACAGCAGTCGAGGGATGCTGTAGATGCTGTAGTTGCGTCGCGCTTCTCCACTATCGATAATCGTAAAATCTGCTGGCGTAAGATTCTCATCTTTCGTGTGGGACTTGATGCTGTCCGCTGAATCGCCGAGATACACAGAAACGAAGACAATGTCATTCTCTTTAAGTTCTGTACGTAGTCCTTCTATCTGTTTCGCGAGTTCATGGCATGACGGACACCAGGTGGTTCCCATTTCAACCAGAAGGGTTTTCCCCTTGAGGTCGCTCAGCTTTATGGTTTTGCCATCAAGGGTGCGAGCATTAAAGTCTGGAGCAGCTTCGCCCGCCTTGTAGAATGCATGAGCTGAAGTCGCGATGAAGAAGCATATTGCGATCAGCACCGTTGAAAAAATACGGATTTTCATAGAGCTTATCTCCGGGTTGCTAACATGGCATCACAGTTCGCCGGGGAGTTTAACAGTTTTAGAGGCCCTGGCAAGCTAACGCCTGTTTGGGCTGTACTCGATTTCCTGTTTTAAAATTACGTGGTCAGTATAGTTTTGGTTGAAATTAAGTCAAGATATAAATTGTTAACTTGACTCAAGTTACTGAATGTAAAAATGAAAACAGCTTTATAACGATGTTTGTCAATGGTCGTTGCGCTGGCAGAGCTCAGTCAGTACTCCACCGCTGGACTTAGGGTGAATGAAGGCGATACTGGCACCGTGTGCTCCTTTACGTGGTGTCTGATCGATCAGACGAACGTCTTTTGCTTGTAGGTCAGCAAGGGCAGCTTCCAGGTCGTCGACCTCGTAAGCAATATGGTGAATGCCCTCGCCATTTTTTTCGAGAAACTTGGCGACCGGTGAATCGGGCGAGGTTGGTTCGAGAAGTTCAATGCGGCTTTCTCCAATCTGTAGAAAAGCTACACGCACTTTCTGTTCGGCGACCTCTTCGGTCCCCTCGAAAGTCATCCCGAGGACATCGCGATAGAAGGGGGTGGCGGTTTCGATGTTTTTGACGGCGATACCGATATGGTTGATTTTTTTGGTCATGGGAAAACTCCTTTTATTTTAACGCAGAGGCGCTGAGAGGGAGAGACGGAGAGAAAATCACATTCGAGGGAAATTATTCACGATTCTGTGGAAACCGTCCTTGATATATCTTTCTCCAAAATTGATGATGAGACCGAGTGAATTGTTCGTCAAACGAAGGTAGGTCAATAGTTGAGCATTGTATACGGGGTTGAACTTCTCTGTGCTTTTGACTTCAACAATGATTTTATCGTTGATAAGCAGGTCAAGGAAAAGAGGATGTTTTATGTGGTGACTTTTGTATTTTACGGGAATGGTTTTTTGTCTTTCGACTATAAGTCCACGCATCTCTAGTTCGTATGACAATGCCTCTTCGTAGATGGCTTCAAGCAGGCCCGGTCCACCCAACACACGATGAACCTCAATCGCAGCATCCAAAATCTGTCCACTTAAGAAATTTAGTTTTTCGATTTCCTCTGCATTTCTCTCCACCTCTCCTCCTCTGCGTCTCTCCGTTAAAATCAAGGTCTTCTAAACGCTTCCAGCAGTCGTCTGGCGGCGGCGCTGGGAGTCGTAATCCCCTGGCCGACCCCGGTTTGAAGTTGGGGCAGCAGGGCGGCGACATTTTTGTCGCGCATAAAGAGGTCTTTGAGGTCGTCGGTGACCAGGGTCCACATCCAGTCGTGAGCTTGTAACCGCCGCTTTTCTTCAAACTCACCACTGTTTCTCAAGCGTTCAGCGAACTGTTCGACTGTCTGCCAGATTTCGCTGATCCCTTCGTTGTGCAGGGCGCTGCACAGCAGGGCCGGTACCTGCCAGTTCTTACTTTTAGGCTTGATCAGGTGCAGGGCATTTTCGTACTGCTGGCGAGCTAGTTCGGCACGTGGACGGTTTTCACCTTCGGCCTTGTTGACCAGGATGGCATCAGCGATCTCCATTACCCCTTTTTTGATCCCCTGCAGCTCGTCGCCAGCATTGCTGAGTTGCAGCAATAGAAAAAAGTCGACCATCGAGGCAACTGTAATCTCGGATTGGCCGACACCGACGGTCTCGACAATAATGATGTCGTAGCCGGCGGCTTCACATAGCAGCATGGTTTCGCGGGTTTTTCGCGCAACGCCGCCGAGGTTGTCACCGGTGGGGGATGGGCGAATAAAGGCATTTTTTTCGCGGGAAAGCAGTTCCATGCGGGTTTTGTCGCCGAGAATCGATCCGCCAGAAATCTGAGAGCTGGGGTCGACGGCCAGGATGGCAATGCGATGCCCTTGTTCGACCAGCATCATTCCAAGAGTTTCAATCAGGGTGCTTTTACCGACACCGGGGACACCACTGATGCCAACCCGGATCGCTTTTCCAGAGTCGGGCAGAAGTTTGTCGAGCAGGGTGGTGGCGGCGCGTGAGTGATTGGGATTGCGGCTTTCGATCAGGGTGATCGCTTTGGCCAGCGAGCGGATGTTGCCGCTACGCACGCCATCAGCTATTTGTTGGATTTTTTGCAAGAGGTCATAACCTTTAGCCTCGCGCTCGTTCGCTTTCGCTCACTAGAGACGCAGAGAAAAGCATAGGCATAGAAACTTTGATCAAACCAGAATCAAAATTAATTGCTTTAACTTGTTTTCCTCTGCGTCTTTGTGCCTCTGCGCGAGATGAGTTTTTGTTTGTTCTTGGCTATTTACCTTCAATCGCGTCCAGAGTCTGTCCCGCCGAGAGGGTAATTGGGGTGCCGGGGCCGAAAATTTTCACTGCACCAGCGGCGTAAAGTTCATCGTAATCCTGACGCGGGATGACCCCGCCGCAGACGACGACAATGTCATCGGCACCGAGTTTTTTCAGCTCCCCGACCAGCTGCGGAACCAGAGTCTTGTGTCCGGCGGCGAGCGAAGAGACACCGACCACATGGACGTCATTCTCAACCGCCATTTTGGCAGCCTCGTCCGGGGTTTGAAAGAGCGGCCCCATGTCGACGTCAAAACCGGCATCGGCGTAAGCTGATGCTACGACCTTGGCTCCACGGTCATGACCGTCCTGACCCATCTTCGCGATCAGGATGCGTGGCCGACGGCCTTCTTTTTCGGCAAAGGCATCGATCCGCTGCTTGAGTTCACTGAAGTCGCTGTCACTTTCAACCACTGATGCGTAAGCTCCCGAAACGAGTTTGATCTCGGCGCGGTGACGGCCGAAGATTTTTTCCATAGCATCGGAAATCTCGCCAATCGAAGCACGCTGGCGTGCAGCCTTGACGCTGAGATCGAGCAGATTCCCTGAACTATTTTCGCATGCAGCGGTGATGTCGGCAAGTGCCTGCTGGCAGGCGGCTTCATCACGCTCTGCACGCATCTTTTTAAGCCGGTTGATCTGCCCCACACGGACGGCAGCGTTATCAACGTCGAGAACCTCGATCGGGTCTTCTTTGGCTAGTTTGTACTTGTTGACTCCAACGATGACGTCGCGGCCAGAGTCGATAGCAGCCTGCTTCTTGGCGGCTGATTCCTCGATGCGCAGTTTTGGCATCCCTGATTCGATCGCCTTGGTCATGCCGCCGAGGCCCTCGATTTCATCCAGAATCTTCTGCGCTTCGTCGATCAGGCCCTTGGTCAGGCTCTCAACGTAGTATGACCCGCCGAGCGGATCGACCACATTGCAGATACCCGACTCTTCCTGGATGACCAACTGGGTGTTGCGTGCGATCCGTGCACTCTGGTCGGTCGGCAGGGCGATCGCTTCGTCGAGAGCATTGGTGTGCAGTGATTGGGTGCCACCCAATACTGCTGCCATCGCCTCGATGGTGGTACGGATGACATTATTGTATGGATCTTGCTCGGTCAGCGACCAGCCACTGGTCTGGCAATGAGTACGTAGCATCGAGGATTTGGGGTTCTGTGGGTTGAACTGCTTCATCAGTTCTGCCCACAGATAGCGCGCGGCACGCAGTTTGGACGCTTCCATGAAGAAGTTCATGCCGATGGCGAAGAAGAACGACAGCCGCGGGGCAAAGGAATCAACATCCAGCCCTTTGGCGACCGCACTCCGCACGTATTCGATCCCGTCAGCCAGAGTGAAGGCCAGTTCGAGGGCGTTGTTGGCACCCGCTTCCTGGATGTGATAGCCGGAGATCGAAATCGAGTTGAACTTTGGCATCTTCTGGCAGGTGTACTCAATGATATCACCAATGATGCGCATTGAGGGAGCTGGCGGGTAGATATAGGTATTGCGCACCATGAACTCTTTAAGAATGTCATTCTGGATGGTCCCGGCCAACTTCTCTTCGCTGACACCCTGTTCTTCGGCGGCGACAATATAGTTGGCTAGAATCGGCAGTACGGCACCGTTCATGGTCATCGAAACCGAAACCTTGTCGAGGGGGATGTCACCGAACAGGATTTTCATATCCTCGACCGAGTCGATAGCAACTCCGGCCTTGCCGACATCTCCGACTACCCGCGGATGATCCGAGTCGTAGCCGCGATGGGTTGCCAGGTCGAAGGCGACCGAAAGCCCCTGTTGGCCAGCGGCAAGATTTCGCTTGTAGAAGGCGTTCGATTCTTCGGCAGTGGAGAATCCGGCATACTGGCGCACGGTCCAGGGCCGTCCGGCGTACATGGTCGCCATCGGTCCGCGTACAAAAGGGGCCATGCCTGGCAAGGTGTCCGCAGTTTCGAGCCCCGCAGTGTCGGCCGCAGTGTAGAGTGGCTTGACGCTGATCCCTTCAGGGGTGTCCCATTTGAAATTGGACAGGTCGTCAGTTTTTTTCTCTTTTTTAGCCTGGGTTTCCCAGTCGGACAGGGTCTTTTTCTCGAAACTGCTCATTGGGTGGTTCCTTTCTGTATACGTTTATAAATAAGAATAAAGATGCAGCTTATGTGATGAAAGTCCTCAATTGGAATCACGGGAGGGATCAGCGGGTGACGACGGCCAGGACCTCAACAATACCATCCCCTGTAGAGAGGAGCCGGTGTTTGACCGATGAGTCAAAGTAGGCGGCATCGCCTTCCTTGAGGAGGAAGCGTTCGTCGTCGAGAATCAATTCGGCGCTACCTTTGAGAATCAGCAGGAACTCTTCGCCTTCATGATTGTAGAGGTTCTCTTCGGTTGCACGTTCGGAAACGGTCAGCAGAAAGGGCTCCATCTTCTTGTTGCTTTTGCGGTAAGAGAGAGTCTCATATGTATAGCCGTGGCCGGTTCCGTCTTTGGATATGACTCTGCTGACGACGCGTCGGTCCTCCTTATGAACGATCTCGTATTTAGCGATGGCTTCCCCTTCTTCAAAGAAGAAGCTCATTTTGATATCAAAAAAGCGTGCGATCTTTGACAGGGTCGCAATCGGTGGGGAGACATTATTGTTCTCGATCTGTGAGATCAGAGCCGGTGAAAAACCTGTTTCTGTGGCGACATCCTGCAGGGTCAGCTTACGTTCCTTGCGCAGATACTTGATTTTTTTGCCGATGTTGAATTCCATGGGTATTTCCAAAAAAATAGAATAGAGTTTTATATTCGTTTCGGTATAGCGGACGTGGTAGAAAATGTCAACTTCAATATTTATTGAAGATAAAAAGTTTTATCCAGGGTAAATACCGTTAAGTCATCTTAAATACAGGCAGTTTTTGTGGCAGGATAAGTCAATGTGGGTTCGCTGAATTAAGTATGATAGCATAGCAGCCTGTCGATCTTTCCATGAACCGGCTGCAAATTCGTTCATTTGGCCCAGAGTTCCACTCCTTTTTGCCCCATAGCTATGGCTATGAGCCTGCAAACGAGAGAAAATCTGGCCTCAAGCGCTCAAATTTTCGCTTCGGTCCGGCAAGTCCGACGGACTGCTAGTCGGGCTTATTTTGAAGAGAAGTTTTAGATATGTAGTCGGGAAAATGGATGAAACAAGAATTGCGACAACACGAAATCCTGGCTCTGCTCGACAAGGAGTCCGGGATTTCCGCCGGTGACCTTGCTCAGCGTTTTCAAGTGTCCCGAATGACGATTCACCGTGACTTGAACAGCCTTCTCAAGCAGGGGCTACTGCTGCGGATTCATGGAGGCGCTGTCATGAAAGGTCATAATCGCAATGTTGATGACAGTCATTGTTCCGCTTGCAAGCGTCGACCACTTCCCCATCAGTGCTGTGAAATTCGCAGAAAAGATGGCTCTTTTGATGTAACTTGCTGTGCAGTCTGTGGTCTGCGTCTGTTTAGCTCTCAGCCAGAAGCAACTCAGTTATTTGTCGGCGATCAAATCAGTGGTCAGATGTGCTTGGCTGAAAATGCATATTTTCTGATTAATTCCTTGGCATCACCCTGTTGCCAGCCGTCGTTGCTCAGTTTTTCCTCTGAGCATGAAGTCGCACTCTTTCAAGCAGGGTTTGGTGGTTCGATTGCTCGGTTTGATGAAGCGCTTGAATTTCTACGTGTCGCGGAAGACTTGAATCGGGCATGATGTTTCGGCGTTGTGCCTGCGATCTAATTACACAATAGAGCTCTTTTGCAAAAGTCTATTAAATCCCGCGAACGTCATTCCCGCGTAGGCGGGAATCCAGAGGTTATCAGAGCTTACAAAAAAAACTGGATCCCCGTTTTCACGAGGATGACGACCTTGTTAAAAGGCTCATTCAATTGGAGAATTTTAGATGAAGTCATTGCTGCTTGCTATCATTTGGTCTGTATTGTTGGCCGCTTGTTCCATGGACGTGAATATGGAGCAAAAGGAGAGCTTTGTTCCGCGGACTCAACCCCAGATTATATATGTGGTCCCTTTTACGACGATTATGGTCCCGGATGAGGTTGCAGAGGGCCTTTTTGATCGTTTTGTCGATATTCTCAATGAAGTGCAAGCGCAGGATGGTCTTGAATATGTCATCCTCAAGCAGGGGCTGGATCCCATTGATGCTAGCTGGCTCAGCAAACGTGACTATGTCACCGGTGAAGTCTTTGCTTATGTTGAGGAGATCGGGAGTTCGACGGGCTCGATTCGCGCCAAAAGTCGTATCAGTCTCTTTCAGGCTGGGCAGGCAGAACCGACCTTGCAGCTCGATTACCCGGTCGATGTTTTTTATGAAAAGGACTACAGCTCGCTCGAAGATGTGCGCCGTAGACTGGCGGATAAAATTTCTGGCAGCATGGCGCAAAAGCTGAATAATGCACTGGCAGGCGGCTGAATCGGCCGACTTTTCGACCGTTAGCACTCTTTTCGGATGAGTGCTAACAAACCCCTTGACAATTCCCCTGAAGCGATTATTATCCATCTGCTGGCACTGTCTCTATGGGAGTGCTAACGATTGTTGGCCGCACCTGTCCTCTGGGCAGGAGCTGCTTCAGGCGTCTTGAGATGGCCATACACATCCGTGGTCGTAAATTATTAAATTTGAGTAGCAGGAAAGGGACAACAAAAATGAAGCTTAGACCATTACAGGATCGTATTATTGTTGAGCGGATCGAAGAGGAAACCACCACTGCCGGCGGTATCATCATTCCGGATACCGTTGCTAAAGAGAAGCCGCAAGAAGGTAAAATTGTTGCTGCTGGCAAGGGCAAGAAGACTGAAGAAGGCAAATTGATCCCGATGGACGTCAAGGTCGGCGATGTTGTGCTCTTTGGCAAGTATGCCGGTAGTGAAGTCAAGGTTGACGGCGTCGAGTATTTGATTATGCGCGAAGACGACATCCTCGGCGTAGTGGAGTAGGCAGGTTCCGCTTTTACGCCCCAGCGGCGTTGCTGTGCTGCTCGAATGCTCACATAGCATTAAGCTATGCTGCGCGTCTGCGCTGCTCGTGCCTTGCTGGAACGTAAAATCGAAACTGCAGCACATTGTTTCATATTAGAAAATAAACGAAATTTTACGGAGGAAATAAATATCATGGCTAAAGAGATTCTCTTTTCTGTGGATGCACGTGCCAAAATTCTTAAAGGCGTCACCGCTCTGGCCGATGCGGTCAAGGTTACTCTCGGTCCTAAGGGCCGCAACGTCGTCATCGACAAGTCATTCGGCGCTCCGCTGATCACCAAGGACGGCGTCACCGTCGCCAAAGAGATCGAACTGGACGACAAATTTGAGAACATGGGCGCTCAACTGGTCAAGGAAGTTGCTTCCAAGACTTCTGAGGTTGCCGGTGACGGCACCACTACTGCGACCGTTCTCGCTCAGTCGATTTACCAGGAAGGCGTCAAGCTGGTCACCGCTGGTCACAATCCAATGGAGATCAAGCGTGGGATTGAAAAGGCCGTTGTTGTCGCTGTAGAGGCAATGGAAAAGCTCTCCAAGCCGATCAAGGATCACACCGAGATTGCTCAGGTTGGCACCATCTCGGCTAACAGCGACGAGACCATCGGTAATATCATTGCCGAGGCGATGGAGAAGGTCGGCAAGGAAGGCGTTATCACCGTTGAAGAAGCCAAATCTATTGAGACCAGCCTCGAAACCGTCGAGGGGATGCTCTTTGATCGCGGTTATCTCTCCCCTTACTTCGTGACCGACGCCGAGCGCATGGAAGCGGTTCTCGAAGATGCGCTGATCCTGATCTATGACAAGAAGATCAGTACCATGAAAGATCTTCTGCCGATCCTTGAGCCGGTTGCCAAACAAGGCAAGCCGCTCTTGATCATCGCCGAAGATATTGACGGTGAGGCCCTGGCGACTCTGGTGGTCAACAAGCTGCGTGGCACCCTGAATATCTCAGCCGTCAAGGCTCCGGGATTTGGTGATCGTCGCAAAGCGATGCTCGAAGATATCGCCTGTCTGACCGGCGGTACCCTGATCTCTGAAGAAGTTGGTTTCAGCCTCGAGAATGCCACTGTCGATATGCTCGGCACCGCCAAGCGGATCGTTATCGACAAAGACAGCACCACGATCATCGATGGTGCTGGTGAAGAAGCTGCTATCGACGGTCGCGTCAAGCAGATTCGCGCCCAGATCGAAGAGACCAGCAGTGACTACGATCGTGAAAAACTGCAGGAGCGTCTGGCCAAACTGGTTGGTGGCGTTGCGGTTGTCAAGGTCGGTGCTGCTACCGAAACCGAGATGAAAGAGAAGAAAGCCCGGGTTGAGGATGCTCTGCATGCGACCCGCGCTGCGGTTGAAGAAGGAATCGTTCCTGGTGGCGGTGTTGCGCTGATCCGTTGTCTCGATTCCGTCCGCAAGCTTAAGCTTGACGGCGAGCAGCAATTTGGAGTCAATCTGGTTGTCCGTGCTCTTGAAGCGCCATTGCGTCAGATCGCTGCCAATGCTGGTCTTGAAGGCGCTATCGTGGTCGACAAGGTTGCCAAAGGCAAAGGCGCTTATGGTTATGACGCTCAGGCTGATGTGTACTGCGACATGCTTGAAGCCGGTATCCTCGATCCGACCAAAGTGACCCGCGTCGCATTGCAGAACGCGGCTTCGGTTTCTGGTTTGATGCTGACCACCGAGGCAATGGTTGCCGACAAGCCATCTGAAGGTGGCGATGCTATGCCTGCTATGCCTGGTGGCATGGGTGGCATGGGCGGCATGGGCGGCATGATGTAACAGCTTCCCAGCTACTGTAAAATGAAAAGGCCTCACCGGGTTGTTGACCGGTGAGGCCTTTTTTTGGTTTGCCCAGCGGAGCTGGCAAACCCGGCCTGTTGCAAGATACAGGCGTCACCCTGATCAGGGGGAAGACAATCCGAATCGCAAGGGCGTTGCTGGCAACGGCAGGGTCTGCAGGAAGCGATAGGAAGTGAACTGCACATAGCGCAAGCGAACCTGATTCGGCGCTGCGGGTGGGTAAGCGTGCCAAATAGCGCGAAGCCCGATACCTGATCGTAACCCGTAGCGTGATTGAGGATGCGGTAGTTTACAGGG
>JAJRQB010000083.1 GCA_024280485.1 Deltaproteobacteria bacterium | reverse complement strand
CGCTTATGCGATCAGCGATAATGAAGCAGCTAAGCGCCTGCAAGAGGCCAGGCACCAACTCTTTGAATCTATCGATGAACGTTTACTTGCCGGCTGATTCAGACCTACCCTTCAGACTCATCTTCGGATTGGAATAGACTGGTATGTGGCCCCTGCTAAAATTACTGATTTATTTACGACTCTAATATCCTTAAATTGACACAAAATGCTGAATGGACAAACCACGAGTCTGATCAGCCTCGGGGAAATCATCGCCCGGGCCGATACAGGATTGTTCACGAACAGCTGGCAACTCTACGGCGAAGATGTCGCGCAGATTATCTGAAGACATATGTGGTGCGTTAAGACAGGCGATCACTTCCCCCCCGGGGACAAGAAGCTGCCCAAGTCGCGCAACCAGTTTCGGCCAGTGAATTTCGGCCGTAAAGCTCTTGCCCTGGCTAAACGGAGGGTCACAAATAATCAGATCGAAGGGGCCCAACTTGCGCAATCGACTCATACTTCGAAAAATTTCTAACGGCATAAACGCTGCACTACGCAGATCGAGACCATTGTACTGGTGGTTTTTACGCCCTAGTTCCAATGCCCCCCGATTCATATCGACATTAACAACCTGATGCGCACCAGCACTCAGTGCTGCAACCGAAAAGCTACAGCTGTAAGCAAAAAGGTTAAGGACCTTCTTACCGGAGGCCAATTTTCTCACCAGAGCTCTCCCTGCAGCCATATCAATAAAGAAACCTATGTTCTGGCCGCGCTGAGGGCGTAACAAATAGGTTAGATCTTCTTCTTGAGCTTGTGGCTTAATTGGCAATGCACCAAATAGAAATTCAAGCGGTGCCTCAGGCAAATCACGACGCTGCACAGCGATACATTCTGTAGCAGGCTGAATGCTCCGCAACAAATCACAGAGTTGCAGTAGCCATTCGCCTTGTCTTTCGGCAAAAAGGGTCACCCAGATCAACGGTCCATAACTGTCGATCACCAGATCCTGATAACCTGGGAAGGTCCTCCCTCGACCATGAAAGAGGCGGCGAGCCCCGCCATCTCTCGGTAAGTGAGATAATATTTCAGTTTTAATAATCTGCATGGCAGTAATCCTGACAAAAAAGCCAGTACTCAAACTGAGAACAGACTCAACTCGCAAACAACAAAAAAGATTGCGAAAGTGAGGCTATATTTGGTCGATCGGCACGAACAGACCACCACAATTCCGGTGTAGCCAGCGCTGCTTTTGCGGCAAGCGCCGCAACCTCTCCAGAAGTTGACCGCACCGCTTGCAGCGAGCAACCGGTTTAAGGCGCTGTCGATATAGGGTGCTCATTGCAACGGAATGGTCTGCTTCACGATCAGCGCCCACGCGTTGCAGCCAGTATTGCCAACTTTTCCCGTGAGGGTTGCGATACGAGCAAGGGGCAGGACGTGTTTGATGATCTAGAAAATGTGCAATTTCATGGAGCAAGGTCTGCTGTAATTGTTCTGGTTCCTGGGCGAACTGGAGCCTGATTGAGAGCGGCTTCTCGCCGCGACAACTGTAAGATCCCAAACGGGTCACGGCATGGCTCTGCTTTAATGGAAGTTGTTGCAACTGAATAAGAAGTTGTTCCCCTTTTGGCCTTCCCAGTTCCTCAATTATCTGGACCTGAAGTGGCTCGAAGATTCCAAGAAAGTATAATAATTCACCGACAGTTGAACACTTCAGCATCCCCTGCCCTCTTGCTGTTTTTTTGCGGAATTACGCAAAAATTCAGGGACTCGGCGAACAGATACTTGCTCCAGACGATGTAATAAATTAAAGGGGACTTCACTGAACCCATAACAGTTGATCAATTCTTGTTCCAGACGTCTCCAGAGAACAGCCGTCATGCTGGCGTCAGCCAGCGCACGATGAAAGCGGTGAGCAGTTGGCAATTCGAGATAGCTGATCAGGGTGCCAAGTTTGTGATTGGGGGCATCGGGGAAAAGACGTCGAGCAACAAGCATGGAACAACCGACCTGTGCAGTGGCGGGCAGAGAGTAGCGTTCGAATTCTGCTTCAAGAAAACGTTTATCAAATGAGGCGTTATGTGCAACAAGGGGAGAAGATCCAGCAAATTCATGAAAATCGTTAATGACCTGGCGTGCGCCAGGGGCATCTGCGAGCATCTGATCACTGATGCCGGTTAAATCTGAGATAAAAGGATCAAGTAAGATCTCGGGGTTAATCAGAGATTCAAAATGAGCAACGATGCGCCCGCCTTCAAGCCTTACAGCACCAACCTCAATCACCGTGTCGCCTTGTTGCGGAGACATGCCGGTTGTCTCAAAATCAAAAACTACTACCGAATTTCTATCAGTAGTAGCGAATAGTTGGCCTTGATTCATCAGATTTACACAGTCAGATAGAAAAGGAAGAAGCTTCAGTCCTCAAAATTACTACGACGATTCAGGCCGCGATAATTGCCACGCAGAGTGCTGCGCAGGTTGTTATGCTCAAGGTCAACCCAACCACCGGAACGGCGAAACTGGGAAATACGTCGAGCATCGATCAACTCCTGAAGCTCACGCGGTCTCACCAATTCAATCCGCCCATCAATAAATTTAACCTTAATTTGCATGCTTCACTCCAAAAATTAGTCGTTACTTATATTTACCTGATCTTAGACTGTTTTTCAATCGAGGAAGCTATCTATTTTATCAAAATCGAGTCTTTGTTCAGCAAGGGTCTTAATGAGTTCAATTTTTTCAGTATCTTCTGAAACGACTTTGGAAACATCTTCCTTAATAATTTCGAAGACTGTCGTAGAGGTTCGACCTGCGCGCATATAGGGTATTCCACTGCTGTCAATAATGCGCTGAGTAATAGCACTGATCGGCCCGACGCCGGGAATGATGATGGCTGCCAGCTTATCACTGTATTCTGGCATTTTGTAAAGATTGGCCAGGGTGACTAACAGTTCATCGCGGCTACTATTGACAATGAGTAAGGTTGATTTTTTGAGCAGACCAGCAACTCGCTGGGTCGATGCGGCACCGATCTGGATATTATGCGCGATCCGGTGAGATTCTTCTTCAGTACAATGCAATTCAATATCAAGGACACCGGCGATACGACGTAAGGTCGGATTCGCAAGGATCGGCTGGTAGTTGTAGCCACCTATGACATCGAGGTCTGCATCTGAAAAAGCTAGATCCAGATAACGCAGGGTCTGCTCGCGCTTATTGGCAATGATTTTATTAACCAGGATCGATTTAACCGGAACCTTTTCTTTTTCAAAAAGCGCCATGTTCATACAGACCGCGTCGACAACATTGCCGAGGCCGCCTCCGGTGACCATCATCACCGGGGCAGAAGCCAATTTGGCGATCTGTGCATTGCTACAGCCAAGGACTGAACCGACTCCGGCATGCCCCGCTCCTTCGATTATAAGAAAATCATTCTTGCGTGAGAGCTTATCAATCGCATCAGCAATGCGATAAAGAATTTGCTCGCGAGAAATCTTACCATCAAGAACACGACGGGTATCCCCGGGATGCAGAACAAAGGGAGACATCAACGACAGATCGTCTTCAAGACCAAAAACCTTGGCGATAAGGATTGCGTCCTTATCGGCAATAAAACCCTCATGCTCAGATGGCTTAGGGCCAATCGGCTTAATAAAACCGACTTTGCCATATTTTTTCATCGCCATATGCATCAAGGAAAGACTGGTCGTAGTTTTTCCGCTGTTCTGTCCTGTTGCAGCGATAAAGATCTTTCGTGCCATTGTATTTTTAGCTCCCCTGATAAGTTCAGTTATCACCTTAAGTGAAAATGGCTTTTCGGCGCAAGGTGCCACGTATACAAGAGGACTGCAAGGACTTATTGCCGAGCAGGAAAGAGTTGCAGAAATGTAAAGAGCAAGGTCGCAGCAACCACGATAGATGGTCCCGCCGGAGTATCAAATTGCCAGGATCCGTAAAGTCCACCGCTGACCGAGACAACCCCGGCCAGGGCGGCAAGTACGGCCATCTGTTCTGGTGAACGAGACAGCCGCCGAACCGCTGCTGCTGGCAGAATAAAGAGTGAAGTAATCAGCAACAAACCAACAACCTTCATCATAATCGCAACCACCAGTGCCAACAAGCAGGAGAATGACAATTGTACCAGATCAACACGCACCCCTTCGACCCGTGCAAGATCTTCGTGCAAAGTAATTGCCAACAAAGGGCGCCAAAGATACATCAACATGCCAAGGGCAATAAGTGCACTGATATAGATCATCAAGATATCGCTACGCCCAACCGCAAGAATATCGCCAAACAGATAAGCGAGCAGATCAATCCGCAACTCCTCCATAAAGGCGATCGTGACCAAACCCAGAGACAGGGTACTGTGTGACAAAATACCGAGCAGAGTATCGGAGGGGAGCCGTTGCTGACGCTGTAGAAAAAAGAGCAGTAATGCCACGAGCAAGCAGACCAGCATCACCGCCAGCATCGGATCAACCTCTAGCAGAAAACCAAGAGCAACACCGAGCAGCGCCGAATGAGCGAGGGTGTCACCAAAGTAGGCCATCCGGCGCCAGACGACAAAGGTTCCAAAAGGACCGGCGACCAGAGCAACGCCACATCCGGCGATCAGGGCGCGGAGCATAAAATCATCAAACATCAGCTCCCCCCTCTCCGAGCGGACAACTGCAGCCCTGATTCGGGCAGCTACCATGCTGGTGTTGCACATCGTGACTATAGACCGCCAGATGCGGCAGAATCGCCGGGCCGAACAGCTTGAGAAATTGCTCGTCACGCTGCACAGCCGCAGGAGTACCAGTACAACAGATATGCTGGTTCAGACAGATAACCCGGTCGGTGGCCGCCATCACCAGGTGCAGATCATGAGAAACCATCAGCACCGCACAACCGAAATTATCACGTAATCGACCGATCAATTTAAATAGTTCAACTTGCCCCTGCACATCGACACCCTGCACCGGCTCATCGAGCACCAACAGTTGGGGGCGTCGTAACAGAGCCCGCCCCAGCAGAACACGTTGCAACTCGCCACCCGAGAGATTGGCCAAGCTGGCATTAAGCATCCGCCCGGCCCCAACTTCATCGAGAGCCTGTTGCATCTGCATCTCCGAATAATGTCCAGTCAAGCGCATAAAACGCGCAACACTTAAAGGAAAGGTGCGATCAATGATCAGTTTTTGCGGCATATAACCAATACGTAGATTTTCACTGCGTACGACCTTGCCACTGTCAGCTTTCATCAAACCGAGAGCAACCTTCAGCAAACTGGTTTTGCCGGCTCCATTCGGACCGATCAGGGTCAGAATTTCAGCAGGATTAATATGACAACTGACATTTTCAAGGATATGTCGACGATTACGCACCAGGCAGATATCATTTAAGACAAGAAGCGGATCAGCCATTTGTCTGCTCCTTCTGCCAGCATCCAGCACAAAAACCTGAAACCTCAACAGTCTGATTCAGCGGCTTGAAACCGACAGCTTCTGCACGGTTATTGATGACAGTGCTGATCTCAGGGTCAGTAATTTCAACGAGGCTACGACAGGACTTGCAGATCAAAAACTGTCCTTGATGCGGATGCTGTGGATGAGCACAGCCGACAAAAGCATTGAGTGACTCCAGTCGATGGATCAATCCCTGCTGCTGAAGAAAATCGAGCGCGCGATAAACCGTCGGTGGAGCGACCCGTCCCTGTTGTTGCAACTGTTCAAGAAGATCATATGCACCAACCGGTCGATGTTGTTGCCAAATCAGCTCCAGAACCCTGTGACGGATCGGTGTCAACCTGACATTCCGCGACCGACAGAGTGTTTCGGCCTTATCCAGGGCGCTGCTAATGCAGTGATGGTGAGAAACTGGAGTGCACACGAATGGGTCTTGCATTGTTTTATTCATCTCCGCTATTTTGATGTTATATTATAACATTACACAAAATAAACGAGTTTGTCCCACCCATTTAACCTTGGACCCTCATATGCGCATATCATTGACCATTTTTCTGTTCCTTCTCGCTTCCCCCTGCTTTGCCGCGCCGAAGATTGTGGTCAGTATCGCCCCTATCCATTCACTGGTCAGCCTGCTCACAAAGGGGGTAAGTGAGCCAAAGCTGCTGCTTCGACAAGGTGGAAGTCCGCATAGTTCTAGCCTGCGCCCGTCTCAGGCCCGCGCTCTTGCCGCGGCAGATCTCTTGATCTGGGTCGGACCGGAACTGGAAAGTTTTTTAACTGTCCCTGTCGGCCGCCTGGTTCAACCAAACGCTGAAATGCAACTGCTGAAACTTGAAGGACTGAAACTTCTATCTCAACGACATGGTGGTTTTTGGGAGGAAGATCAACACGCAGACAAAAACTCACATGATAAACAAAGTATCAACCCACACATCTGGCTATCTCCTGACAATGCTCGGCACATCGTCTCTAGCATCAGTCAACGTCTGATCCAGCTCGATCCAAAAAACACTGCCATTTACAGACAAAATGAAGAAGACCTGCAGCGACGTGTTGATCTCCTTGAGCAGTCTCTAAGCTATCTACTGACTCCGATCCGAACTCGACCCTACCTGGTTTTTCATGATGCTTATCCCTACTTTGAAGACGCTTTTTCCTTAAATGCTATCGGTTCAGTTCGAATTTCAGCCGAACGCGCCCCTGGAGCACGAAGATTACAGCAGATCACGACCAAGGTTTCTGAAAGTTTGGCAGTTTGTCTTTTCAGCGAACCGCAATTCAGCCCCGCGCTTGCAGCATCGCTGGCAAAAGACAGTGGTTTAAAGCTTGGAGAGCTTGATCCGCTCGGCAGCGCTATTGACCAAGGTGATGATAGTTGGTTTATACTGATGGAGAAATTGGCAGAAAATCTGAACAATTGCCTCGGGGAGGTGCCGGATTGAAATATCTATTTTGGGGTCTACTCATGCTGCTGAACGCAGGTTATGCGCAGTCAGCAAGCCTGATAACTCCTGCCGCCAACAAACTTGACTGGCAGCTGCCCTCTGGTTGGCTGGTACCCGCAGAGACACCGGACGAACTGCTGGCGGAGATAGCCCTACACATCGGTCACGAAGCGACCGAAAGGGGACAAACTCCAACGCAACAACAATTACTTCAGGCGGCAGCAAAACGTATGGAAGCAAATGAACAACTGCTATACCACCCACAGAGTGGAGCTTGGATCAGCATCGATTTCAGTCCATTGCGCACAAAGGAGAGCCCCCCCACCACAAAAACACTGGAACTCTCGGCGCGCTTTGCCCTTGAATCCCTAGGAAATGAAGAGGGGATCAGCGAGTTACAAAAGGACCAACAGGTATTGAACCTGGCCGGTGCTCCAGATACCAATCGTATTACGGCCAACTATAAACAGCACGGCAGCCAAACCGTTTTCTCAGGGCTGATCGGTTATATACCGGGGGAATGGTTCTTCATCTACGCCACCAGTTACCCGGAAAAAGCCGAACTCAGTGCGCAGATCAGCACTTTGTTCGAGTCACTGAGCTTTAGTCCTAAGACAACTCCTTAAGCCGAGTGACCACCTCGACCGTTGCGTGCAAAGTGCGATGAACCGGACAGCGTTCAGCTATTTCGAGCAGACGTTGACGTTATTCGTCATTCAAATCACCCTGCAATTCAAGCTCGCGTTCAAAACGGTCGATCTTCCCCCCCTGCTCTTCACAGGATTGACAATCAACAGCATGAATCTTTTGATGACTCAATCGCACAACCGCTGAATCAAGCGGCCATTTCTTGCGCTGCGCGTACATCTGCACAGTCATCGTAGTACAGGCCCCCAAAGCGCTGAGCAGATACTCGTAGGGTGAAGGACCCAAATCTGTGCCACCATAGTTTTTCGGCTCATCGGCCACCAGAGCATGACCATTGGCGAAGAGTTCGGTATAAAACCCCTGATTGCCGGTCCGCACCGTCACCCGGTTATCGATAACCTCAGTCTCAATACCAGGCTTTTTTTCAACCTGCAGATAACGACAGGCCCAGGCTGCGATCATACTCCCGGCATAGCGAGCATCCTCTTCATTGCTGAGCAGATGATCCGCCTCATCCAGGCCGACGAAAGATTTAGGATGTTTGGCTGCGCGATAGATCTGTGCGGCATTTTCGATACCGACGATCTTATCGAGCGGTGAGTGCAGTACCAGCAACGCCGCCTTAAGATCAATTAGTCGCGCTTCAACTCGCTGAGCATCCAGATCATCGAGAAAACCCCGACCGATGTTAAAACTCCGCCCGGCGATGGAGACTTCGGCTTCCCCATTGGCTTCGATATTCTCAAGCTCCTGACTAAACAGATGGCGCACATGATTAGGATCGTAGGGAGCGGCCAGAGTGGCTACTGCTCGAACACCTTCTATCTGCTGCGCTGCCTGCAGGACAGCGGCCCCGCCAAATGAGTGTCCGATCAACAACTGTGGCGACTGATACTCTGTTGCAAGCCAGTCCGCAGCGCTGAGCAGATCTTCAACGTTGGAGGTGAAATGACTCTTTGAAAAGTCGCCTTCACTCTCACCAACCCCGGAAAAATCGAAACGCAGAACTGCCAGCTTTTCAGCGGTTAATGCGCGGCCGATATGGGTAATCGCTTTAAGATTTTTACCGCAGGTGAAACAGTGGGCAAACAGGGCATATGCAAGCGGCCGCTCATCCTCGGGGAGATCGAGCCGGCCCGCCAGGACTTCACCATGTTTGTTGGTAAATTTAACAGCTATCGTTTTCATCGAAATCCTCCTTTTGATTGTTCTCAACTATAGCAAACCTGGAATAGAACGGATTCAGGGTTTAACAAAAAGGGCCATCCGGTGATGGATGGCCCTTGAAAGTTTTATTCATTTTTTTTACAGATCACACTTGAGACCTGCTTTTATGTTCAAGTGCCGTGCTGATTCTTCTGACAATCGCCGCGGCATCGATCTCAATACGCTCTCGCAGCTCAGCCTGAGTCCCCTGTTCGACAAAATGATCGGGAATACCGATACGGATCACCGGCAAATTGAGCCCATTGTCAGCTAGAAGTTCAAGAACTGCCGAACCAAATCCGCCTTGCAGGACATTCTCTTCGCCTGTCAGCAGCAATGGTACCCGTCCGGCAATATCAAGAATCATCTCAGCGTCGAGTGGCTTAATAAAGCGCGCATCGGCAACCAACAGTTCGATCCCCTGTCGAGCAAGAGTATCAGCAGCGCTCATTGCCTCGGCAACCATAGTCCCTACGGCGATGATTGCAGCATCTTTTCCTTCACGCAGAATCTCGCCTTTACCAATCGGCAAAACTTCAACCGGCTGTGCAAGCGACAAACCTTCACCATTCCCACGCGGGTAGCGATAAGCAAAGGGACCATCAAATTCAAGCGCGGTCTTCATCGCCCGTTTTAACTCTAACTCGTTGCGCGGCGCCATCAGCACCAGGTTGGGGACATGACGCAGAAATGAAAGGTCAAAAACACCGTGATGGGTTGGGCCATCCGCCCCGACCAGGCCGCCACGATCAAGGGCAAAGCTAACCGGCAGGTTTTGCAGGCAGACATCATGCAGCAGGTTGTCATAGGCGCGTTGCAAAAACGTCGAATAGAGCGCCACCACCGGGCGTAATCCGCGACATGCCAACCCGGCAGCGAAGGTCACGGCATGCTGTTCGGCGATACCGACATCAAAGAAACGATCAGGGAATTCTTCGGCAAAGCCACAGAGCCCGGTGCCAGCAGGCATAGCCGCAGAAATTGCAACGATCCGCTCGTCGGTTTTTGCCATCTCGACCAAGGTCTGACCAAAGACACTTGTATAACTGGCAGGCCCAGGTTTTGCCGCAGGCACTTTGCCGGTTTCACGATCAAAGGGGCCGACACCATGAAATGTAGTCGGATCAGCTTCTGCCGGGGCATAACCTTTCCCCTTGCGAGTACCAACATGCAGTAACACCGGACCCTTGATGTTTCGTACGTTCTTCAGAGTTTCGATCATTTCCAGCAGGTTGTGCCCATCTAACGGGCCGAAATAGTCAAAGCCGAAAGCTTCGAACAACATCCCCGGAGTGATAAACCCCTTGAGTGATTCCTCGGCACGTTTGGCCAGATTGACCAGATCCTTTCCAAAGCCAGGAACATGGTTGAGAAGGTTTTCAGTCTCTTTTTTGAAGCGTAAAAAAAGATCGCTCGACATCTTGCGACTCAAAAAAGAGGAGATCGCTCCGACATTGGGTGAGATCGACATCTCATTGTCATTAAGAATCACGATCAGATTCTTCTTGAGATGACCGGCATGATTCAAGGCCTCAAAGGCCATTCCGGCGGTCAAAGAACCATCACCGATCACCGCAATGACCCGCTCGTCCCCCTGCTGGATATCGATCCCGGCGCTCATACCTAGCGCGGCTGAAATCGATGTGCTCGAATGTCCGACATCGAAAGCGTCGTGCTCACTCTCTTTACGCTTAGGGAATCCACTGAGCCCATCGAGCTGACGCAAAGTCTTAAAACTATCAAGACGTCCTGTGAGCAGTTTATGACCATAGGCTTGGTGCCCAACATCCCAGATAACACGGTCTTGAGGAGAATTGAAGACCTTGTGAATAGCGATGGTCAGCTCAACGACCCCCAATGAACTACCGAGATGACCGCCGTTTTTTGCAACAGTTGATATGATGGTCTCGCGCAGTTCTCCAGCCAATTGTTTTAGTTGCGGAAGATCCATCGATTTAAGATCAGCCGGGGACGTTTGATTTGTGAGGAGTTTACTCATGTTCAATACCTCTATCAGGCAACAAAAAGTCTGTTAAAAAGATCGATCAATAATGTAGGTTGCTATTTCTCGTAGAGGCCTTGCCTCAGAACCAAAGGGCTCAAGTGCGGAAAAGGCCATATCGCGTAGGTCGCGCGCCCTCTGCCTGGCCCCTTCGAGGCCAAGAATTGCCGGGTAGGTCGATTTGCCCCGTTCTGCGTCGCTACCAACATCTTTACCGAGCAAGGATTGTTCGGCAACGATATCGAGGATATCATCCGCGACCTGAAAAGCCAGCCCGGCGGCCTCTCCATAGCGATGGAGTGCCTGGCGCTGTTTCTCGTCGGCGCCACCGATTATCGCCCCGATTTCAATTGCCGCAAGGATCAACGCCCCAGTCTTATGGGTGTGAATATATTCGAGTGTTGGCAGATCAATC
Source organism: Deltaproteobacteria bacterium (assembly GCA_024280485.1). GTDB lineage: Bacteria > Desulfobacterota > Desulfuromonadia > Desulfuromonadales > Geopsychrobacteraceae > Geopsychrobacter. Next base: position 36,473 of record JAJRQB010000083.1, on the reverse strand, counting down.
TGCTGACCTTCCGATTCCATATCCACCACTTGCCCACCAACCATTCCCAGACTTCCGGCAGCGCGTGAAAGTTGGTGGATAATCTCAAGCCGATCGGGAGCAGAAACTGAGCGTAAAACCTGCGGACTGGAAAGGAGAATAAAGGCCTCAGTCAGCAGACCGTCACCGGCCAGAATTGCGATCGCCTCACCATAGACTTTATGATTCGTCGATTTGCCGCGACGCAGGTCATCATCGTCCATCGCCGGCAGATCGTCATGAATCAGCGAATAGCTGTGTATCATCTCAATGGCTGCAGCAGCGGGTAAAGTGTCCTCAAGGCACCCACCAACTGCTTCACAGGCGGCAGCCATCAACACCGGCCGGATCCGCTTGCCTCCCGCAAAAATAGAATACCGCATCGAATCGTGGAGGCTACCGGGCAAGGTTGCCGCTTTAGGGAGATACTCGTCTAGAGCGGCCTCAACCATCTGCAGACGGGTTTCCAGATAAAGATCAAGTGACCAAGTGCTATCACTCATCAAAAGTCTTCCGCTTCAAGCTACCATCCTGCTGTTTGAGAAGAGTCTCGACCTGCAGTTCAACCTTCTCCAGAGCCTTACGGCAATCCGCCGCCGACTTAACCCCTTGCTCGAAAATCTTCAATGATTCCTCAAGTTCGAGATCACCATTCTCCAGTCGCGTAACGGCATCTTCCAGAGTCTTCAGAGAGGACTCAAATCCCTTCTTCTTTACCATTATTTCTCGTCTCACTATTAAATATTCAATAAGTGTTTAATTACACCAGCGGGAGTACCTGCGGGTCAAGCCTCTTTCGGGGATTTTTCTAATTTGATCTTGGTCACACGTGCCTCCAATTGTCCCTGTCCCAACTGCACCGATATCAAATCTTCAACATTGACTTGTTTCGCATCACGCAGTGGAGTGCTCGAAGGGTACAAACGAGCCAATGCGTAGCCGCGTGCCAAGACCTGCAAGGGTGACAATGTGTTAAGACGTTCGGCCAGTTGCTGTAAGCTGTGGCGGTACCTCTGTTGTTGCCAGCGGATACTACGCTGGAGCCGCTGTTCCAGTCCGAGCAGCTGTTGACGGCGCAGCTCTAAAGTCTCAAGCGGCGAGATCAGACGGCGCTGGATACTAGCAAAACCGACACGCAGCATCTCAAGCCGACCTTGCATAACACGACCCAGACGTAAGAGGAGTTGATCACAATGACGTTCTACCTCCTCGCGATTTTTCACAACCAGCTCAGCGGCAGCGGTCGGAGTGGGGGCACGCAAATCTGCAACCAGATCAGAGATACTGAAATCGACTTCATGCCCTACCGCAGAGACGACCGGCAACTTAGATGCCGCGATAGCACGCGCAACTTCCTCCTCATTAAAAGCCCAGAGATCCTCTAGAGATCCGCCGCCACGTCCAACAATCAGAACATTGGCACTCCCTTCACGATTAAGGTCGGCGATGGCCTCGGCAATTTCTCGCGCGGCGCCCTCCCCTTGTACCCTGACGGGGCGGAGCAAAACTTTCAGTCCACTAGCTCGGCGTCGTAAGACATTGAGAATATCGTGAATAGCAGCACCGGTTGATGAAGTCACGACTCCAATTGTTTGTGGAAATTCAGGAAGGGGTTGTTTGTGCTCTTCAGCAAAAAGGCCCTCCTTGGCCAGTTTCTGTTTCAACTGCTCGAAGGCGAGCTGCATCCCGCCAATACCAGAAGGTTCAATCCCTTCGACTATAAGTTGCAATTCACCACGTTGAGAATAGACAGACGCCCGGCCACGACAGATAACCTGCATACCGTTTTCTGGTGTAAAACGGAGTAGACGCGCCTGACTGCGGAACATGGCACAGCGCAGCTGACCGCGATCATCCTTAAGGGTGAAATAGCAATGTCCGGAACCAGGCTTTGAAAAATTCGAGATCTCACCCTCCACCAGAATTTCGACGAAGTTCTCTTCAAGCAGATCCTTAAAAAGCTCAACCAGATGTGAGACAGAGATTACAGTTTGCGACATATTTAACCTATATTACGGAGACTTACATGTTACTATATGATAGTTAATATCAACTTCTGAGCAAACGACTAGATTGACAGAAGTTCACCAATTTCATATAACCTGCATAAAGAGATGATCTTCCAAGAAAACATTATTTGAGTTCAATTTTATTTAAAATTCGACTTGAGCATCCAACTTCTTGATAGGGTTCGTCAAGCCCGTCAATTCCCAAACTAGGTAAACCTATGCCACGTCCATACGTAATCACTATTTCGAGCGAAAAAGGTGGTGTCGGAAAAACGACCCTGGCAACAAATCTTGCGGTCTATCTCAAGGCCCTATGCGAAGATCTGCCGGTCACCTTGCTGAGCTTTGATAACCATTTTACTGTTGACCGCATGTTCCGTCTCAGTGCCGACCAGACCGAATCACACGTAGGACATCTGTTTAGCGAAGAGAACATATTAACACTGATACGCCAAGGGGAATACGGGGTACAGATTATCCCGTCTTGCCACAATCTAAACAGTTTTAAACCTCAAGCCCCGAACGATGAACAACTTGCTGAAGTGCTTAGCAAAGTTAATCATGACGGGATAATCATTATTGACACATGTCCAATACTCGATCCTTATACTCGCAATGCTCTCTATGCTGCTGATCGCGTGATTGTACCGATCAAAGATGCGCCTTCTCTTGCAAATTGTCAGCATCTGGCAGACTTTTTTACTGATCATGGAATTTCGCGCTCGCCCTTGCGACTGCTCCCCTGTCTGATCGATTCACGAATACGTTACAGCGGACCCTTTCGCAACTCCTACCAACTCCTTAAGGCCTACGCTATTAACCGGGGATATCGATGTCTCGAAGGCTTTATTGCTAAAAGTCCTAAGGTTGAGTCACTCGCAACCAACCCTGAAGGAAAAGTTTATTCAGTTCTGACTCACGGCAGATCTACAGAGGTTCACTTGCAGTTCAGCCATATCGCCCGCCAGATTTATCTGGAATATCTGGAAAAGGGGCCGCATCGTATGAGTGAAGTCTCTGAGGAACAACGTTCTCGCACTCAAAAACTGGCTAATCGGGAGCAAGAACGTCATCAGCGACTACTCGACCACTGCCTCTGCTGCGGGCAGCAACTTGACCAGAGTCTCTTGCAAAAGGCATTTTACGCTGAAACCTCTGGCCGCGAACTCTGTGGTTTTATCGAGGAGAACTGTTTTTACCAGATGATTTTTAGCGACCTTTACGGCGAACAGAAACTGGGATTAAGTACCGCGACCAGAGAACTCTTTCGCGAATCTGCACAACGCTCCTACTTTCTGATGCAACGACAGGAGAACTCAAAAATCATGTTGGTTCGCCTGGACGAGAATGGCGAAACTCTGTCTCAGCGGACCAGTGACATAAAATCACGCGGACTGCTTCGGCGCAGCACTCCGTTTCTACATAACTTGCTCGAACACTCTTTCGCCGAGAACGATCAAAAAAATCTACTACTCCTCAGACAGAACACAGGGGTTAACGGACGAATTTTGACCGAAGCGCCTTATGCACGCTTCCAAACTGTTTTCAGCAGGGCTCGACTCGACTACGAACCTTCCGAAGATATTGCAGATTCAACCCTGAACAACCCGGTATTCCCCTGATCATCGCTCAATATTTCTTCACAACGCGAGACGCCAGCACAAATTCGACGTTTTGAGCCCGTAACCAACCTTCATTCTCACGTAATGCCTGAAAGGTTTGGGCATAGGGATGACAGATCGCGATCACCGATCCCTTCTCTTCGGCAATTTCAACCATTTTACGAAGTTGTCGACCGATGTAGCTGACATTCTCCTCGTTATCCAGAAAAATGTTGCGCTGACCAGACCTCATCCCCATCAGTCGCGCCTCGTCAAATGCAACCGAACCACCGATAGTCCGGCTATCAACAAAGAAGAGACCAGACGCTTTCAGTTCCTCTAAAACCGTATGCATCGCGGCACGATTCTGCGTAAACCCTGAACCCATATGGTTATTTCCACCGACAGCTCCAGGGACCCTCTGCATATAAAGCTGCAGGCGGGCTTTTATCTCTTTTTTACTCAAGCTCAGCAGAAGGGCATCAGGCCCTGGGCTTATCGCTGGATATTTTTTGGGTTCCATTGGCAAGTGGATCATATACTCATGGTTTCGGTCGTTGAGCATTTTGGCCCCACGGGTCGCAAACGAAGTCTGCGGGAGAATCGCCGGAGTTATGGGCAACGAGAGATCTAGCAAGGCATTAAAACCATCAAGATTTCTCCCCATGTCATCCATAATAATTGCGATCACAGGCCGTCGTTGTCGTAATGCCTCCGACACCTTATAAATCAGCTCCATTCGCAACTCACCCTGCCAATAAACCCGGACCAATCCTTTGCGCGGAGCCAGATCAAGCTGAGCCGGGCTATCGGTCATGGCGATATTGGTGGCAAGCTCCATCAGGCGCAATGATTCTGGATAATCCCCGCGCATCTGGAGTCGCACCATGCTTCCAGAACTATCAAGACGTTTCCAGCCAGACGAATAATTGCTGGCGAGCAGTTCGGTCTCAACCAAACGGTTGATATCTTCATAAGTCGAGATTCGATATTTTTGTGGTATGGATTTTGGCGGCTGCGGCGATTTAATCTGCAGGCTGAAATACACAACCAGGCAGGCTAAAGCTAAACTGCCGCAGACCAGTGCGACTATTGCCAATTTAAGTGCCCGCACTTGCAATAGTGCTGTTTTCTTTACTGCTTTCCGTGTTGGTTTTTTTTTACTCGCCATAAAATCCACTCAAAAAAAAGGGGAAAATAGTTACCCCCCTGACCAGCTTAAATAAAAATAAATGTGAAAATCAAGAAGTGCTGGGCGCCCTGGATACCTGAAAATATTCAAGGCCTTTCAACAGATCCAGTGCACGCATCAACGGAAAATCATTCCGCTCTTTAGAATCGGGCTTGGGCAATTCCGGATCTACCGTTTTTTCGCTCTGCGCCTCAAAATGATTGTTCAGATCCTTTTCGCGATAGTGTCCCTTGCTTTGAGGTTCTGGCAGCTCAAGATCAGGAACCTCTATGTCGGGTGCAATGCCACGAGCCTGTATTGAGGTCCCATTAGGGGTGAAATAACGTGCAGTTGTCAAACGCAGACCGGAATGATCACTTAAAGGGATTATGGTCTGAACTGAACCTTTGCCAAAGGTCCTCTCCCCGAGTAACAAAGCGCGACCGTGGTCATGAAGAGCACCGGCGACAATCTCAGAGGCGCTGGCACTCCCCTCATTTATCAGTATTACTAAGGGATAATCAGGTTCTGTCCCTTCGATAGAAGCCTGAAAACTCAATTGATTCGAATCATCCCGACCTTCAGTGTAGACGATCAGGCCTTGTTCTAGAAAGAGATCTGAAACGGCGACAGCCTGATCAAGAAGTCCACCTGGATTATTGCGCAGGTCGACAATCACTCCTTTGAGATTATCATCATTTTCAACTCTTAATTTCGACAACAAGGTCTTCAGTTCACTCGCAGTGCGCTCCTGAAACTGACTTATTCGCGCATAAGCATAACCTGACTCAAGCGTCCTGCCGCTGACACTGTGAACCTGTATGACTTCGCGTACCAGTTCAAACTCCAAGAGTTTATCCGCACCCACACGTCGTATGCTTAAAGTGATGTTCTCACCACTGGATCCACGCATCAATCGTACCGATTCCATTAAATTGAGATCCTGAATCGATTTACCGTTGATTCGCACAATCTTGTCTCGGGCCTTGATACCAGCACGCTGGGCAGGGGTCCCCTCAATGGGGGAAACAACTGTCAATGCCCCGTCATCGAGGGTGACCTCTATCCCTATCCCACCAAACTCACCATGCGTATCAGCCTGCATCTCTTCATAAAGGTCAGGAGTCAAAAAGCTACTATGTGGATCAAGCGTCTCCAACATCCCACGAATACCCCCATAGATCAGATCACGTATATCTACCTCTTCAACATAGCCGCGATGAATAATCGCCAGCACATCTGTAAACAATTCGATCTCTTCATAGGTGTCATCAAAGGAAGGTTTTGCATCTCCTCCTTGCCCGCCAATCGCAGCTTGGTTCAGTAATATCCCGAATAAAAACAAAGTCAAAATCATTGAACGGAAAGTCAGCATAGTTGAACCTCTTTCTAGGAGACTGTCGGACTATACGAGCTGAAGTGAAAATTTGGATAATTGAGAACAGATTTTAGCTCGTTTGCAGGCTCATAGCCATAGCTATGGGGCAAAGAGGTGTTGAAATATGGGCCAAACAGCCGGATTTGCAGCCAGTTCATGGATAGTCCGACAGCTTCCTAGTGACGAATCAACAATGAAAGACCTTACCTGCGCAATAGCCAGGAAAGGGGGTCCACTGGTGCACCCATCTGCCGGACCTCAAAGTAGATGCCCTGTTCACCGGATAAACCCGCAAGAGCCACAGGCTCACCTACTTCAACCCGCTCGCCAATTTGCTTCAAAAGCTTATCCGCCTTTGCATACAAAGTATGGTAGCCTCCTTTGTGGGAGACAATGAGCAGATTCCCATAACCCTTGAACCAACTGGAAAAAACAACTTTCCCGGTCGCAACTGCTTTGATTTTCATCCCTCTTGAAGCCGCAATCTCAATTCCATGACTCTCATATAGAGTGCCTAACCCGGAATTTTTCTGCGTACCGAAACCGACTAACAAAGCCCCCTTAAGCGGCCAGGGAAGCCGTCCCTTTCGTGTTATAAAATTACCATGGCCAAAGACCTTTTGCCTGCCAAGGGAACTGACCAGGTCTTTGAGTCTGTTAGCATTCTCTTTTAAAATTTGCAATTCGGCATGCAGCTGAGATTTGTCGAGTCTAACCTTGCTGAGCAATTTTGCTTGGAGTTGACGCGCTAATCGAGCATCCTCGCGCTCTGATTTTTCAGCTGACAGGTGCTGTTGTTTTTGTTTTTGAAGATTTTCCAATTGATCCAAACGAGCTTTCTGCTGCTTGATGACTCCACGGAATTCAGACATCATATTCTTGTCATTGTCCATTATTCGCGATAGATATTCATACTGTTCAGCGAGTTCCATTGGAGAGTTTGATGAGAATAAAACCTTCAGAACGCCGATGTTTCCTTCTTTATAAAGTGAGATGAGACGTTTCTTTAACTTGCGTTCCTGTCGCTGTAAATCTCTACGACCCTGCGCAATGTCACCACGAACATTCCAAATCTTTTTTTCGCCACGCTTTTGCTCTTTCTTCAGTTTAGCAATACGTCGATCAGTCTCCTTCAGGCTGGTATTAATGACAGCGAGATCGCGCAACAAAGAAAGTTCGTGAGTTTGCTGCTTCTTTAACGATTTGCTCGTTTGCTTTATACGCTCCTGGATTTGCTGTAACCGTGCGCGATTATCTTGTTGTTCAGCACTAAAGGCCGATGAAGCCAGGAGCAGTATCAAAATGGACAGTCTAAACAGAAGTAAAAGCATAAGAATTAAAGCCGTACAAATTTACGTAAAGAGACCAGGCTGCCAAGCGTGCCTAGTAACACGCCGCATAAAACAAGAGTTATTTGTTGGTTACCGTCAAGAAAAACAGGATTAAACCCGACCGGCGTCAGCCAAAACGTTTGCAGCCCCTTCTGCAAAAGTAACTTGAATGAAACTATTAAAAAACCCAGGGAGAGCAAGCCACCAGCGAGCCCCTGTAATGCACCTTCGAGCAGAAAAGGGATTTGAATAAATCGCTTTGTCGCCCCAACCAGAGCCATAATTTCTAATTCATCACGTCGAGTATACAGGGTCAGCTTTATTGTGTTAGAGACAATAAACAGCGCTGCGAAAAGAAAAAAACTGCCGAGAATCAGCCCGATGAACTTGAGCAAATCAACAAAATTCTCGAACCTCTCAAGCCATTCCTGACCAAAACGCAGGTCATCAAAACGAGAATCTTTCTTTAATTCGGCAACAATCCGCCCGACCCCTTCTTGAGTGTGTGAACCAGCCTTCAGTGTAATCTCTAGAGAGGCTGGGAGTAGGTCACGACTGACGCCATCCAGAAAACCTGCATCCTCTCCAAGGCGGGTTTCAAAACGCTTGAATGCTTCGGCCTTAGAGATAAATATCGCCTGTTGGACATCAGGGAGAGCTTCGACTTGACGAATCAAGGGTGACAGTTGGTTGCGTGGCGGAGGAGACTGGAAATAAGCAACAACCTGAACCTCTTTGCTCCAGTTATTCGCCAAGCCCTGAATATTGATAACAACCAGAAAAAAGGTCGCCATTGTTGCTAGTGCTACTGCCATAGTTAGAATTGCGGCAGAACAAAGGACCGGCCACTGACGCATATTGCGCAAGGCTCGACGAATAAAATAACGGATATTTTCCAGCACAGCCGGAGCCTCCTGATAAAACCGTTCGAGGTTCGAGGTTCGAGGTTCGAGATACAAGATTTGAGATTCGAGGTTCGAGATACAAAATTTGAGATTCGAGGTTCGAGATACAAAATTTGAGATTGGTTTTTAACATCGAACGTCGAGCATGGAACATTCTTTAAGGTTGATGGTCCATTATTAAACGGCCATCTTCCAGGCCAAGAACTCTTTTAGGAAAACGTTTATAGAGGCTATGGTCATGAGTTGCCAACAATACCGTAGTTCCTCGAGCGTTGGCACGCTTGAACAACTCCATAATTTCCAGAGTGACTTCTTGATCGAGGTTACCACTCGGCTCATCAGCCAATAAAATAAGCGGCTCAACAACCAATGCCCGTGCAATTGCGATACGTTGTTGCTCACCACCGGACAACTCAATCGGTCTACGTTGCAGGCGATGCTCCAAGCCAACTTCTTTCAGCGCTTTATAAACTTTTTTACTTACCTCGTAACGTTTCTTGCCTTGCGCCTCAAGTGCGAATGCAACATTTTCGTATACGGTACGACTGTTTAAAAGTTTATAATCCTGAAATACCACCCCGATTTTACGTCGTAGATAGGGAATCTGTCTGCTAGCCATACGCGTGATATTGATGCCGTTTATCAAGATTTGACCACGCGTAGGTTTGGATGCACCGTAGAGCATACTCAGAAAAGTCGTTTTCCCTGCGCCTGAAGGTCCGGTCACATAGGCAAATTCACCTTTTTCAATATGAACCGTCATCTCACGTAAGGCAACGTTCTCCTTGCCGTAAGATTTGGTGACATTGAATAATTGAATCATCTTGTCATTTCACAATCTGTAGTTATTAAGAAAAAAGGAGGCTGACAGCTTTACCATTCATTGTACGGGATTCTATTAATTCCAACTTTTTCACTTCCACTCTTAACGTCAAAGCAGCCCCCCTCAGCCAGCTCACCATCATCCGTCGGTTCAGGGACAACACATTCCCAACTATCTTCAACACGAGTAAAAGGGTCTCGTGGCAAGCCACGTAAGTAATGACTATTGACCAAATCTTCGAGACTCTCCGGATATTGCCCCTTGTCGGCATAGAATGCGTCTATAGAACGGCGCATTTGATAAAGATCCTCACTCAAGACTGTTTCGCGTGCTTTTAACTGGTGTTTGCGATAACTCGGCACAGCGATCGCGGCAAGAATGCTAAGGATCATCATAACTGCAAGGAGTTCAACCAAGGTGAACCCCCGAGTATTTCTGGTTCTATTCAAAAGAAAATTTATCATTATTTACCAACTGCTATAAGGAGTGCCATCGAGTCCCAACTTGTCACTCTGAGAATAGACATCATAAATATCCTGACCGCCCCAAACTGTTGAATCATGTTCATCAGCATAGGCACGCAGGCCCCAACCCTCGTCATCTCTGTCAAAAGGATCAGTTGGGATTCGCCTTAAATACCTGCGATTCTGTTCATAAAGGCCACCCCAATCGTCGCCTTCAATCAGCGTTTCCAATTCTTCGGGATACCCTGTATCTCCAATCGTAACTATGATTTTTTTTTCTTCTACAGCTTTATCATAATCAGCTTTATATGCATCCAGCGCGCTTCTAATCGTGCGCAATGAGCGACGCAGTTCGAGCTCTTTAGTCCGCTGTACGGTCACTTCAGCCATAGGAACAATCGCCGTCGCAAGAACTGCGAGTATCGCCATGGCAATGACAATTTCAATGAGAGTCAAACCTTGATGACAGCGTAGTTTTTGAGACAAATATGCCAAAATTTATTTTACCTCAACGATCAGACCACGACTATCGATTGGCAATCTTTCACCGGCAGGATTACGGAAGTTGATACGTTCAGGGGCGATCGACAATTTACCGGCGGCTTTGGCTTTAAACTCCAGCTTCGCCAATACACCGCCACCTGTTACACCCTTGCTCCCTGCCCCAAGTTTGAGCCCAACTATCACCCGGCCGGAATCAGACATCTGGGTGCTGGTAAATATCGTCTGTTCTCCGTTCTGCTTGAGGAAAGTCCCTTCAGTTGCATTAACAAACTCTACAAGTTTAGGATCATAACGGATATAAAGAGGCGCACTAAACAAATTTTTCACATCCTGCACCGAGAGTGTCAGCGTAAAGTGACTACCGATAGTGGCGAGACGATCACCTTCAAGAAAAATCGTTGGACGGTTAATCACCTCAGGTGTCTGTTGTCCGGGAAGGATAACTTCTGTGACCATCGCAGTTGGCGGGATAACTGCCTGAGCCACCGGTGGTACCACTGGCGGTAGATTACTTGTAGGCTTAGCCGGTAGGCCGGTCTCCATTTTCAATTCAGGCGGATTCTTTTCGGGTAGCAGTAGTGTACCCTGTTGTGACTGAACCATATTGACGGGCTTAGTCAGTGCAGGAACCGCGTTGGTGGGTGTTTTCCCTTGCCCTTCAGCGTATTCATCGGCAAAAGAACCGAAGTTGCGCCCGACCCGCAGATCATCTACACCACCAGACCAGATGGTGGCGGAATTTCCTTCAGGCAGTTTAACAGAGCGTACAATATGCGGGGTGATCGATAGGAGTATTTCACGTTTCGAATTACTTTTACTGTAGTGGGTAAACAATGCCCCCAATAGGGGGATATCGCTGAGGATTGGAATGCCGTTTTTTGTCAGGCTATCATCATCACGCAACAAGCCGCCAATGATGGTCTGAACACCATCCTTCAAAATCAATTCAGTATTCGCATTAGTCGTCGAAATTGTCAGGACGGCAGTCCCGTTAGCCGTTACATCCCGTGCTGAAACATTACTAACCTCAAGCCCAAGTTTTGTCACAATGGTGTTGTCGAGGTGGATCACTGGCTCGATATCCAACTTGACCCCGACATCAACATACTGGACGTTCTCGGAGGTTTGGGTATCGTTAATAGTCACTGTCACTACCGGTTCACGACTCCCGATATGGACCTTGGCTTTACCCTTATTCTTAACTCTGATTTTCGGGCTGGCAAGGATTTCAGCGTCACTTGACTGCTTTTGCAGATCGAAGGTAGCTGAGGGAAGGGTATATAATAATGTAAGATCGCTAAGCCCAGAAACAATTCTGGTACCAGCGATTGATGGTAACGTCACAATAGTCGTATCTGTAGACGTTGGTGCCTCAGCAAAACCAGCTGTTGTAGCGTAGCTGCTCAGTTTTGGACCAATATCGAGGCCCTTGGTATGACTAACCTCAACCAGTTCTAAATCGAAAACTACCTCAGATGTTGAACGATCATTAGCTTCAAGGATCTTCTGCGCCAACCGAATCACTTCCGGTTTATCACGTAGTACAATGGCATTAAGCTCTTCGTGAACGTATATTTTTCGCACCTGCAGCATGGTACGCAGCAAGTTAACCGCCTTTTTTGCATCTATATGCGACAAGTAGAAGGTCTGGATTATCTGATCGGCGAACTGCTTCTGTTTATCCTTCGTATTCGGGAAAAGAATGATCGTTTTTGAATTGAGGATCTTTTTATCGAGCTTGTTCATCCGCAAAAGAAGTTCAAAAGCCTGACTGAAGGTCGCTTGCTCAAGATAAAGCGTGGTGGTCTGTGTCCGCATCGAGTCGTCGAGAATAAAACGAATCCCAGAAAGTTGAGTTAAAATATCAAAAACATCTGGTAGGTTAGCGGATTTAAAGTTAAGCGTTATCGGTTCATTCGAACTGACCTCAAGTTCAACACCATCGATTACAGTCGATGCACGACGGTCCAGCTCTCTCTGCATAGCAAGAGCGGGCGGATAATCAGGCATTTGAGCTAGGGCATCTTTCACAAGTTGATGCGCCTGTTTGAAATGTCTATCACGAATCATAGTACGGGCTTCTGCTATTTTTTTGCTAACGTCGAGATACAGCTCCGCGATGCGGGCCTTATCCAAATTAGTTTCAATGGACCCGTCGAGTCCGCTTGCAAGCAGATATTCCTGCCTTGCAGCCCGATATTTTTTATTAGCCAGCAATTCATCGGCGCGCTTTTCATGAATGATCGCAGCACTATGCCGGGCCTTTTGCAACCTCACCTTGTACTCGGCCTTATTCGGACTCTTGTCAGCAGCTTCAGCATAGGCCATAACAGCGGCGTCATAATTACCGGCCGATAAGAAGTCTTCACCTTTTTTAAAAGAAGAAGACCCACTGGCACATCCGCCCAGCATCAGCAGCAAAGTCCATATCAGTAATCTTTTCATTGATTCTGCGCCTCGTTGTCTATATTTCATTTAATCTTTCCATATCTATCAGTTTGCACTGCCACCTATCGGCGGATGAACAACCGGCATCGCTGGTTGAAGTTCTGGTCGCGAAGTGGGGATGTTCGAACGCGGCGCTGGTCTGCTTCCAGCTCTATCCAGGATCTTCATTGAGCCAGATTTTTCACTGAGGGGCAGACTGACTTCACCTGCGTCGGAGACTCGAGCAATTGTTATATTTTGGCTAGTCAACGCAGAGACTCTAAATTCGTTAGCAAATAATTGTTCTTTTTTTACGAGGTAGATTTCGCCCTGTAGCGACAAAAAAGCGGTCAGCTGACCTCTCTTTTCCAGAAAACCAAGTACCTGAAATGCCGGCATCCGAGTGCTAGGAGTTCGGACTGGGACCGGCATCGGAGGTGGCGGGGCTTGAGCAACCGTAACAACGACTGGTGGCGGTGGTACAACAGGCGCCGCAGCAACGACCTTAGGTGCCGGTGGTGCCGGGAACAACTGATTAAAGAGGTTGCGGCTGGGGTTGCGAAACTTACGCCGTTCCCCCCCACTGAAATCAAAGCGACCTGACGCCAACGCCTTACTGACAAGTGAATCAACCGCATGGTGAATTCCAGTCGTACCCTTATTGACTGGGTCAACGGGCTGCATGTCCTGCCAAGCATAATAAAATGAGACAATCACACCAACGGCCAGCAGAGGTAGAATGATTTTGGAGTTTTTCATGGCCCAGTCACCTGAAAAAAGGTTTGAAGCTGTATTTGCAGATTGACAATCTCTTTATCTGCCTGACGGTTGCCAGCCAGTGAAATCTCATCCAAAATCAACAGCGATGGAGAATTTTCTAGCTGATGAATAAATTTTTTGACTTGCGCATAGCTACCAGTGACTGTGAAACCAAGCTGATAACCGAGAAGCGCTGTCTCCTTGACCGGTTTGGCAGCGTAGGAAATTCTATCAATATCAATATCAGCTGCTTTAGCGTAAGAGTAAAGACGACCAATGAAGCTACCGAGCCCGCTCCGTGACGGTACCATCTTGTAGAAATACTCCAGATCATCTGCGATTCCAGAGATCTGTGTTCCTCCACCCTCCGCTATGCGTTTCTGAATCGAGTCCAGATCAGCCTGAACTTTCTGCAATTCCCGGCGAGAAGACACTAGTTTAGTCTCAACCCAAACTCCCTGCCAAAGCTGTACAGCACCAATTAACAAAATAATAATAAGTAATAATATTACCTTGCCACGGTTCTCCCCCCAAAGAGTCTGGATCAGTTGTTCTCGTGACATCAAAAGACCCCCTCTAACTGAAGAGAGAAAGATATCGCATCGCGGTCAATATCTGCATAATCCTTAACCTTAATCCGCGAATGATTTTTAAGATAAACCTGCTTGAAAATTTCTTTTTTAAGCAATCTGTCCAAAAATATCCGCATATCCTTAAGAGTGCGAGCATTCCCGTTGAGATTAAGACTCTTCTTCTTATAATCAGGACTAAAAGAATTCAGACTTACACCCTTGGGTAGCAGCTTTTCCATCCGATCGAGCAATTCAGTCCATCGAAACGCATCTAATGCCAGCAAATCGGTAACGACTGAAGATTCTTTTTCAAGTAACGCACGTTCCTGAATACTTAATGTCTTTGTTGGTCCACCACGGAAAGCTTGTAACTTTTTTTTGGCTTCAACTAAACGTTGCTGATTTAACTGCAATGCATTATTGCTTGAAATCAGAGAGCTAACCTCCCAGCCACCAAAGAGAAGTAAAATACAAAGTGCGGTAACAAACCCGTAATACAGAGCACGTTTGTTCACATAGCGACGGCTGGCAAGATTTAGATTAAATTTCATCTTTTATCCCACATCAAACTTTCTGCGGCACCAATGGCCGCAGCCATACCAGCAGCCTCAGCAGTTGAGAGTGTCAAATTTTGCTGCCCTGCCAGGGTCGTTAATGGCGACGGCAACCTTTGAGCTTCGCGATCGAATGCTGAAGAAACAGCATCGCTCAAGCTTTGCTGCTCTTCCCAGTCACTCTGGAGAAAGAGAGTCGAACGTGAATAAACACTATGCTCACTACGATAAGTTACCAGCGATCGATTAATCTCTTGAAACACCGCTTCCGGGTCGACCATCCCTGCTTTTGAGCGATGAAAATCAAGCAGTCCGTTCTGAACACTCAACACATTGAGTTGGCGTTGATTGAGGGCGACAAAAATAAAATCATTGCCCATATCAACCTTTGATTTATAGCAATTGTAAATCTGTAACGACTGGAAATCTATTAAAGATACCGAAAAACCAGCAGTCGTCAAAAGCTCTTCATATTGATTACGAATAGCTTTATCTATGACAGACACCAGCACCCGCTGACTGCCTGATTCCCGCGTACCTAGCACCTGATAATCGATTTCGAGCGTGCGGTAATTATCCGGGAGCTTCTCTTTTAGCTGCCAACGGATGATATCTATACCCTGTTGACGATTTTTGAATGGAGTATCAATGTCGAGTAGAAAAATATGTCCAGAGGCATCAGGTAGACAAAGAGCAACCCGCTCTTCACTCCCTGCGAGAGGAAGCAAGACCTCTTTGATGCCATCAATGAACACTTCTGAGTCGATGACGTTTAATTCACGCGCAGTCGGCGAGACAACGCCTTCACTAAGTTGCAGGGTTTGTCCGCCACAAAGGGTACGATGGCGACCTCTACGTTTAAGTGACACGGCTCGCAATCCCTGTCGCCGAATTTCCAGACCTATAAAGTTTCTGCCGAACACGTCAGTTTCAATCCTCTGCAAAGGTCACGCGATTAATCTCGCGGACAGTAGTTTCCCCGGCAAGAAGTTTTGCAATAGCCGCTTCACGCAAGAAAATTGTACCCAGCTTAAGTGCCGTTTTTTTGAGTTCAGAGACTGGTCGTTTGTTAACAATCATCTCACGTAATTCATCGTTCATCTCAAGTAATTCTACAATTGCGCTACGACCATGGTAGCCGAGGCCGTTACACTCCTTACAGCCCGCCCCCTCATAGAGGGTTTTTCCAGCAAATCTCTTCGGGTCCAGTCCGGCCTCGCTAAGCTGTTCTTCGCTATAACTGACCTCATGGCGACAGTGAATACATATCTTGCGAATCAGGCGTTGCGCTATGACACAGTTAAGACAAGAGACAAAACTATAGGGGTCTATTCCCATATGCATGAACCGACCAAGGACATCGAACACATTATTAGCATGAACCGTAGTAAAGACCAGATGGCCAGTCAATGCTGACTGCACTGCAATCTGAGCCGTTTCAGGATCACGAATCTCACCGACCATGATCTTGTCAGGGTCGTGCCGCAGAATAGAGCGCAACCCTTTGGCGAAGGTTAACCCTTTCTTTTCATTTACCGGGACCTGAACAACACCCTTAACCTGATATTCAACCGGGTCTTCAATGGTGATGACTTTCTCCTCAGTCGCGTCGATCTCAGAGAGAGCAGCGTAAAGAGTCGTGGTTTTACCGCTACCGGTTGGGCCAGTCACCAGCACCATACCGTAGGGTTCGCGGATTCGTGCTCTCACCCTTAGGCGCTCTCTTTCTTCAAACCCGAGGACCTCAAGGGTCAACCCCTGCATATCTGCAGCTATTGATTCTTTATCAAGTATCCTGATAACAGCATCTTCGCCAAAAATTGTCGGCATGATCGACACCCTGAAATCGATCGATTTATCGCCAAGGCGGACCTTAAACCTACCATCTTGAGGGATTCGTCGCTCTGAAATGTCAAGCTCACTCATGACTTTTATGCGCGATATAATCGGCGACTGAAAGCGACCGTCAATAGTTTCTGTCGCTTGATAGAGAACCCCATCAACGCGATATTTTATGACGACACCTTCGCCTGTCGATTCGATATGGATATCGCTGGCGCGCTTGACCAAAGCATCATAGAGAGTCGAGTCGATCAAACGTATAATCGGACTCGTATCAGCAGTGAGTTTATCGATAGAAAGGATCTCATCCCCTCTATCGGTCTCTTTGATCAACTGCAGTTTGAAGTCTTCTGATGCTTCACGGAGAACCCTTTGCGAGCCCTCTCCTCTCTCAAGCAAGCGCTCTATCTGTGAGCGCGATGTAATCTTCAGGGATAAACTGAGACCGAGTTGCATCTCAAGGGTGTCAAGCATCAGAACATCAGTCGGATCAGAGACTGCAACAGTTAGAGTATCCCCATTGCGCTCCAGAGGGATCAACTTGTTCTTAAGTGGCAAACCGGCTGGTAAGGACGCCATCAGTTCTGCATCGATAACAGAATCCTTGAGATCTATATACTCATAACCGAATTGACGGCCCAGGGCTTGAGCAAGTTCCTCTTCTGAGAAAGACCCTTCCTCCAGACCGGTCTCTCCAAAATTTTTACCAGAGATCTGTAACTTCCCAAGTAATATTCCTACTTCAGCTGAAGTAATTGTCCCCATCTCAACGAGAATACTACCAATTTTTTTACGTTCAAATTTCATAGTCCCCGAACATCCTTACCCGACAGTCTGGCCCATCTGAAAAATTGGTATATACATCGCCATAACAATCAACCCAATCATTAGGCCCATCACCATCATCAAAATTGGTTCAATCATAGTAGTCAATTTGACTAAACGTTTTTCAACTTCGGACTCATAATAGTCAGCAAGATCACCAAGCATTTCAGTCAAGGCGCCTGTGGTTTCACCGACGGAGACCATGCGCAAGGCAATCGGTGGAAAAAAGGTTGTGCGTGTCAATGACTCAGAGAGTGACGTGCCCTCTTCGACACGCTGAACGGCAGCAATCATATCTTTTTCAAGGCAGCGATTATTCAAGGTCCCACGTGACATCGTCATCGCGGGGACTAAAGGTGTTCCACTCGCCAGTGTCGTGCCCAGAGTTCGTGAAAAACTTGAGATTGCATAATCCTGAGCTAAATCACCAAAAAAAGGGATTCGCAAAAGCATCCGATCCAAGAAAAAACGGCCACCAACAGAGCGAAAAAAACGACGGGAAAGGAAGGTGCCAACAACAATAACAACAATAATCAGAGGCAAAAAGGTCGAAAGGCTATCGGTTAGACCGATCAGTAATCGTGTTAACAGGGGAAGTTCCACGTCAGCATCGATAAAAATTTGCGTAAAGGTCGGAACAACATAGAAAAGCATAAAGGCTAAAACACAAGAGGCAAGAGATGTTAGTATGATCGGGTAAAAAGAAGCGCTTCGAATCCTGCCCCTAATAACCTCTACCCTCTTCTGATACTCAATAAAACGGCCAATGGTCACAGGCAGGTCGCCAGTTTTTTCACCAGCTCGAATGGAAGCGACATAGAGGTGGGGGAAAAACTGTGGGTATTTACTGAAGGCATCTGATAGAATATTACCGGACTTAATCTCCTCACGGACCTCCTGCAACACCTCACGGAGTCCACACGCTTCCATCTGCTCAATCAAAGTTTCAATGACCTGAAGAATTGGCAAACCGGAGCGAATAAGTACTAAAAGTTCCTGATTGAACGACAGGAATCGAGTACCAGACATACGCGCATTCTGCTTTCCGGCTCCTATCGACTTACCAAAAAATTGTCGACGAATATTGAAGACGAAAAAGCCTTGCTCTTCAAGATTTTGTCGCAAAAGAGCAGAATCTGAAGAGTCAAAAACCCGCTCCACAATCCGACCATCAGCAGTGCCAATTTTACAGTTAAAGCTAGTCATAGGTGCAGATAATAGCATAAATAAACTAAAAAGGAATGCCTTAACCAAAGAAAATAACACCGCTTTTTGGCTAACAGAACCTCAAGATCAAAGGTCGTATCGCGAGATTCTCCTATCAAGGAGGGTGCCTGTCTATCCGCATATAAAAAAGGGATGACGCCCTAGCGCCATCCCTTCAGTGAGAGCTTATCAATCAAGCATGTCAGCCTTGAGCCTGAACCGCAGTAATCGCTGAAACATTGACAATATCAGCGACAGAGCAGCCACGTGATAAATCATTAACAGGCTTGGCAAGACCTTGAATAATTGGGCCAACCGCTTCGGCACCAGCAATCCTCTCAACCAGTTTGTAGCCAATATTACCGGCGTCAAGAGTTGGGAATATCAAGGTGTTGGCCCTACCCGCTACGGGGGAACCAGGGGCCTTCTTAGCTCCAATTTTTGGCAGGAGGGCAGCATCTGCTTGCAATTCGCCATCGATAGCCAAGTCAGGCGCCATCTCTTTAGCAATCGCGAGAGCCTTGAGAACCTTATCGCAGTCCTCATGACTAGCACTCCCTTTCGTGGAAAAACTGAGCATACCGACACGCGCTTCCACACCAAGGAAACTCTTACAGCTGGCAGCGGTACTGATTGCAATCTCCGCCAAAGCTTGAGCGTCCGGATTGGGGTTGACTGCACAGTCTGCAAAGCAAAGCACACCGTTCTCACCGAAATCCGGATTTTGAGTCACCATCAGAAATACCGATGAAACAGTCTTCATACCTGGTGCGGTGCCGACAACCTGAAATGCAGCACGCAAAACGTCACCCGTTGTGTTAAACGCACCAGCCACGGCCCCTCCGGCGTCGCCCTTGCGCACCATCATAGAACCAAAATAAAGGTTATCTTCGCCAGTCAAGAGCCCTAGAGCTTGCTCCTTACTCAACCCTTTCTTTTTACGAAGCTCAACCAACTCGTCAGCATACCCATCGAGCAGATCAGAATTTTTCGGCTCGATTAAACGCACACCATCAAGTGAAACACTCAGTTCATCCGCTTTAGCTTGTAGCTTGGCAACATCGCCGAGCAGAACTGGTCGAGCCAGACCTTCAGCGACAATTTGCGCTGCAGCTTCAACCATGCGGTCATCATAGCCTTCAGGCAGCACAACAGTCTGTAGATTGCTTTTTGCTTTTTGTTTGATCTGTTCAACCAAATGCATTTTTAAACCTCCGTTAAGTCTTAGGTTGTCTCACCAGATATAAAACAACATGAAACCAGCACAAACCAAATTAAGATAAGATGAATAGTAACGTTTATAAACAATGCTACATAGATGGGTCAATAACTTAATGCACAGAGAATGAAGATGATTCTAAAATGCTACTGACAGATCATTATCGACAAGCGTATAATCGCAAAGCATGGACAAATTTATAAAAAATTATCTACACAGAAAGAAAAGTGTTTTCAGTCTATTTTTGCTGATCTCGCTATTACTGCATTTATCGATAGGACTACTCCTCAAAAGCCAACACATTGTACCTGAAAAACAAAAAAAACCCGAACAAACAGCGGTTGCACTACAGGAACGCAAAAACTGGCTGGAGTTGGATCGTAAACCGCCAGAAAATGTCGAGACACCCCCGAAAGAGGCGACCCATATTGCCGAATCGAATGCAAAGGTTAAACAAGAGGCTGTGCCCAAAGGGGACGACAGTCGCGACAAGAAAAAACTAGAGCGACAGGAACAAAGAACCGCACAACAGACACCAACAGCCCTGCAGAAAAAGCAGAAACATCAAAAAACACCCTCTCCACCATCTCCTCTTTTGCAAGCTGACAGCCGCGGAGAGCACAATCCAGCGGCCAAAAAAGAACAAGAAAAATTGCCGGACAGAATTCCAGTTAACCTGCCAAAGTTAAGCAAACTGACCAATCTCTCGCCTAAGACCCTGGCACGGCTAGACCGTCAACAACAGAGAGAACGCAATAAAAATCGTCCTGAAATCGAATTAAAAGAAGATGAGGTCTGGCTGAACCTGAGACAGAACGACAAATTGATCTCCTTTTTTCGCCGATTCAGTGACCGCATTGAAGCGGTCTGGAATTATCCGGTTGAGGCCTCAAGTCGAGGTGTCGAAGGGACGCTTCTGATCAAAATCATCGTCAATAAAAAAGGGGAACTCATAGATGCGTTCCCCCTTGAGAGCTCAGGCTCTGAAATCCTGGATTATGAGGCGATTACAGCCGTCTACCGTGCAGCACCTTTTGGTGAACTGCCAAGCTACTACAAACATGATCAGTTGAAGATATTCGCCCACTTCCAGTACCGCCTCAGTCGGCGTATGCTTTATGGCAATCCTTATAACTGATGGTAAATCAACCCTTCTCCCACCTCAATCGCGGTTTACGTGCCGCTAGAGTTTCATCAAGCCTGCGCGTACGGGCATTGACCGGGGCCTCATGGAGCAAATGAGGGCTACTTTTTGCTTCTTCTGCAATAGCAATAAGGGCATCACAAAACTCATCAAGCTCCTGCTTACTCTCTGTCTCGGTCGGCTCGATCATCAATGCCCCTTGCACAACCAATGGAAAATAGATTGTTGGAGGATGAAAACCGTAATCGAGTAGCCGCTTGGCAACATCGAGAGTATGGCAATCGTTCGGCAGATCGGCATCACTGAAAATAACTTCGTGCAGTGATCGCTGCTTATAAGGGAGATGATAGCTTCCCTCAAGGCGTGCGCGGATATAGTTGGCATTAAGCACTGCCAGTTCAGTCGCCCTCTTGAGACCCTGTGGGCCCATCGACAACAGATAGGCATAGGCACGCACCAGAATTCCGAACTGACTTGCATAAGTTCTTAGCTGACCAATCGACAGCGGGCGATCAGTCACAAGTCGATAGCCGTCTTCTTCCTTCATGATCACCGGGACCGGCAAGAATGGTTCGAGGGCGGCGCAGACACCGACCGGGCCCGCACCTGGTCCACCACCACCATGCGGTGTAGCAAAAGTCTTGTGCAGATTAAAATGCATGACATCGATCCCCAGATCCCCGGGGCGGCAGATACCAAGCAGTGCGTGAAGGTTGGCACCATCACAATAGACCAGACCGCCGCGGCTATGGACCAGTTCGCAAATTTCACGGATGTTCGGCTCGAACAAACCAAGGGTATTCGGGTTGGTTATCATCAGCGCTGCGACGCTGTCATCCATCGCAGCGGCGACAGCTTCAACACTCAGCACACCGTCAGAGGCGATCGGCACCACATCGTAACCACAGAGCGCGGCAGTGGCCGGGTTTGTGCCATGAGCCGTATCCGGAATCAACACCTTGTGTCGCTTGTTGCCCTGAGCTTGATGCCAGGCATGAATCATCAGCATTCCAGCAAATTCACCCTGCGCTCCGGCAGAAGGCTGCAGAGTCAATGCCGGAAACCCAGAAATTTCGCAAAGCGCTTGTTGCAGATCATACATCAACTGCAGAGCACCCTGTGACAGATGGTCTGGCGTCGCAGGATGCAAATGCGCAAAACCCGGCAAACGTGCAACAACTTCATTTATCTTGGGGTTGTATTTCATGGTGCAGCTACCCAAGGGGTAAAAGCCGCTATCAACACCATAGTTCCAAGTCGAGAGACGGGTATAGTGCCTGACCACATCGACCTCGGAAAGCTCAGGAAAGCCTTCTATCTCATCGCGCAGAAGTTTTTCATCTGGTTCAACCGAAGGCACATCCAGTTGAGGAAGGTCATAGCCACAGCGTCCTGCTGTCGAGCGCTCAAAAATAAGTTTTTCGTTAAGGATCAGCCCCTTACTGCCAATAGCACTCATGCCGCAGCTCCTTTCAACGCATCAACGAGTCTGTCGAGCTGCGCCCGATCATTCTGCTCGGTCACACAAATCAGCAATCCATTCTTAATCTCAGGATAATCATTGATCAGGTCGATGCCGGCTAGAATTTTATCCCTTTCCAGACGTTGCAAAACTTCTGACGCTGGCCGCGGGCAAGATATAACAAATTCGTTAAAAACAGAGGCTGCAAAAGGGAGTGAGTACCCTGGAAGAACGGCAATCTGTTCACGTAAATAGGCCGCACGAGAATAATTATCGCGCGCGAGTTGTGGCAAACCATTTTTACCAAGGAGTGACAAATAGATACTGACCATAACGGCGCAGATCCCTTGATTAGAACAGATATTCGAGGTCGCTTTTTCGCGTCTTATGTGCTGCTCACGAGTCGACAGGGTCAGCACAAAACCACGCTCACCGTCCTTATCTACAGTTTCGCCAACCAACCTCCCGGGAAGAGAGCGCATATCCTTCTGACGAACTGCGATAAAGCCGACGCCCGGGCCACCATAAGAGAGAGGAAGACCGAAGCTCTGTCCTTCGCCAACGACAATATCAGCGCCCTGCTCACCTGGGGAACGATAAAGAGCCATCGCCAAAGGTTCTGCCGCTGCCACCAGCATGCGGGCACCAGAGGCATGCGCTAACCGAGACAGGGACTCAATTTCTTCGACCACCCCCAGATAATTGGGATAACCAATGACCAGAGCAGCGACATCTTCATCCAGAAGTTGCTTAACGGCATCTTCATCGGTTCGGCCATCAGCAGCTAATGGAACCTCAACCAACTCAACATCAAGATAACGAACATAGGTCATCACCACCTCGCGATAGCGTGGCTGCAACCCTCGCGACAGCAGAACCTTTGACCGCTTGCGACTGCAACGCAAAGCCATCAACACTGCCTCTGCACAGGCCGAAGCACCATCATAGAGCGAGGCATTAGAGATCTCCATGCCCGTCAATTGACAAATCAAGGTCTGGAATTCAAAGACAGCCTGCAGAGTACCCTGGCTGATCTCGGGCTGATAAGGGGTATAGGCCGTATAGAATTCACTGCGACTGATCAAATGATCAATGACCGCGGGGATGTGGTGGTCGTAGTAACCACCACCCAAAAAGCGGCTCCAACTGTCATCAACAGAGTTTTCAGCAGCCAAAGCCTGAAAGTGACGCTGAAGATCAGCTTCGGCAAGGGGGGCATGCAATTCAAGGTCGCGTGGCAAGCGACAGTTCTCTGGTATGCCACTAAATAAATCGTTAATCTTTTCAACGCCGATGGTATCGAGCATTGAGCGAATTCCCTGGTCACAGTGCGGCAGATAACGCATCGATTGATCCTTGCTGAAGTTTTAAAAAAAAAGCCCGGCGTCGCGATACAAGCGACACCGGGCCTCTCTATTTAGTTACGACTACTCTTGTTCGATAAAAGCCTGATACGCAGAAGCATCCATCAGTCCATCTAGCTTTGTCATATCATCAGGCTTGATCCTGATCATCCAACCATTTCTATACGGGGAAGTGTTGATTGATTCAGGTGAATCAGGCAGATCACTATTAACCTCTACAATTTCGCCAGCAAGAGGTGAATATATATCAGAAACCGCCTTGACCGATTCGACGACACCAAACGGCTTACCGACCTCTATTTTATCACCGACCTCGGGAAGCTCAACAAAGACCACATCACCGAGCTGATCCTGAGCAAAATCAGAAATTCCGATACTGACCAGGTCCCCTTCGGGTAGAACCCACTCGTGATCTTCAGTATATTTGAGCTCTTCAGGAAAATCCATTGTCTCCTCCATGCAAATTAAGGGGTATCTAGATAAATGGCAGTTTAACTTTTTCAGCCGAAACTTCTCGTCCGCGAATCACAATCGAAAATGCAGCATCACCTGAAGCAGCCGCAGTGTCAACTAATGCCAGTGCAATCCCCTGACGAGAGCTCGGTGACATCGTGCCGCTGGTGACCTGACCAACGTCACGACCAGCAGAACGGACAATATACTGTTCACGCGGCACCCCCGGTTGAGTAAGGCGCAGGCCGATCAACTGGCGGCGGATCCCTCCAGACTTAGCCTTGAGTAACGCCTCGCGCCCGCAAAATTCAGATTTCTCCAGCTTGGTAACCCAACCGAGTCGCGCTTCTAGCGGCAGGATGGTGGCACTAAGCTCGTGACCATAAAGGGCATAAGCCTTTTCGAGTCTTAATGTGTCACGGGCACCTAAACCGACCGGGACCAAGCCTTGAGAACTCCCCTGCTCCATCAGTGCCTGCCAGAGAGACTCAGCATCTTCAGGCGCACAGTAAAGTTCAAACCCATCTCCACCCGTATAGCCGGTGCGCGAAACAATCATTGACATTCCGGCAACATCAGATTCACAAAAATGGTAGGTCTTGAGCGAAAGAAGATCGGCTGATGTCAGGGCACCAAGAATCGCGGCGGCTTTGGGTCCCTGCAGGGCTAGCTGGGCAAACTCAACACTTCGATTCAGCAATTGATAGTTGCCTTTGCGCTGAGCTTCAAGCTCCTGAAGCCAGGCAAAATCCTTATCGATATTGGCGGCGTTGACACAAAGCATGTACTTTTCAGCGCCAAACCGGTAGAGGGTAATATCGTCAACAATGCCACCATCGGGATAGCAGAGTGCGCTGTATTGCACCTGACCATCAACCAGTGATGACAGATCATTGATGGTTGCAAATTGAAGAAATGCAAAGGCACCGGGACCACTCACCTCAAATTCGCCCATGTGAGAAACATCGAAAAGACCGGCGTCACTACGAACCGCAATATGTTCGGCAATTACACCGCTATACTGCACCGGCATATCCCATCCACCAAATTCGACCATCCGCGCGCCAAGATCACGATGCACCTGATTCAGTACTGTCTTTTTCACGACATCAGACCCTTCTATTTTTCAAAAAAAATCAACTTCGGGACGACAGGATATCAGCCAACAGTAATGGTCCAAAGAAGTTTTTTTCAATAATTGAAATTAACGGTTCCATAACCCAAAAAAAGGTTCAAAAGAAACACTTAAAAAACTATAACGTTAGCCACCAAGGCACTAATTCCTCCAAGAAAGGCAAAATTCTTGAAGTCAGGTATCTTGGTATCTTGGTATCTTGGTATCTTGGTATCTTGGTATCTTGGTATCTTGGTATCTTGGTATCTTGGTATCTTGGTATCTTGGTATCTTGGTATCTTGGTATCTTGGTATCTTGGTGTCTTGGTGGCAAATAGCCTTTGTTTGGGTTATAGGTCCGAAATTTAATGAACCAAGTTCACTTATTGGTTCTGCGCTTAGCGCTCTCCAAAGTGTTATAAATGAGCATTGTAATGGTCATTGGACCGACACCACCGGGGACAGGGGTAATCGCCGATGCCCTTAGGCTGGCTGCTTCAAACTCAACATCTCCGACCAGCTTCTTGCCACCAACGCGGTTAACTCCAACATCAATAACCACAGCGCCCTCTTTGATCCAGTCGCCTTTGATCATTTCAGGGATACCAACTGCTGCAATAACGATATCAGCAGCAGCAACTTTTGCCGGCAGATCGACCGTACGCGAATGACAGATCGTCACTGTGGCATGTGCCGCAAGGCACATCAAGGCCACCGGCTTACCAACGATATTTGAACGCCCGACGACAACCACATTTTTCCCTTTCAGGTCGACATTGGTCTCTTCGAGCATCTTCATCACCCCGTATGGAGTACAGGGTTGAAACAACGGGTTTCCAGTCGCAAGACGTCCAACATTGTAGGGATGAAAACCGTCAGCATCCTTGTCTGGCGAAATGGCTTCTAATACCTTGGCCTCATCAATGTGCTTGGGAAGTGGCAACTGAACTAAAATACCGTCAATTCGCACATCAGCATTCAGTTGAGCAATCAGTTCAAGTAAAGTTTTTTCACTGGTATCAGCAGACAACTTGTGCTCTTCAGAGAAAATACCGCATTCGGCACAGGCCTTCTCTTTCATCGAGACATAAACCCGGCTCGCTGGGTCTTCACCAACCAGTACTACTGCCAGCCCTGGAACCACCCCCTGCGCAGTCAGTTCAGCCGTCTCAACTTTAATTTTTTCACGCATCTTAGCCGCAATCGCCTTGCCATCGATAATCTCTGCCACCAGTTTTCTCCCTCGATCTATTAATTAAATGAATAGTAGTACTGTTTATTGTCAGTCTCGAATGTCGATAAAAACTATATGAAAGAAGAGACGGTGTAAAGCAGATCTACTCACTTTTGCCGTCTACGTTATAAAGTAGGCCTAAGTTAGACTTCTGCAAACATAGACTACCCCCTCATATCACCTGCGGACATAATTTTGACCTGCAATATTCTCATGCTTGCCACCCATATTTGGTACGCAAACGTGATGACGAGAAATAGGAAATCATGATATATTGACGCTCCGAACAGGCTATCTAGAGACAAATTTTATTTAGGAGAAAGACATGTATCGCAGGCTGAAGTTAGCTCTCTGTGGAATCCTTCCATTATTCATTTTTGGTTTTCCACAGTATCTAAGTTCCGAAGTGCTTAATGTTTCTTACGTCGACCCAATCACCAAGATGGAGTTCGTTAAAATCGAAGCTGGCACCTTCGTTATGGGTGATATTCTCAGTCAAGACAAAGATGCCTCTCCGCCACATACTGTTGCCGTCAATGAATTCGAGATGGGTAAATTTGAAGTTACTTTCGAGCAATACGACATGTTTTGCGAAACAACAGGTAAAGATAAACCGGGTGATAATAGCTGGGGACGTAGCAATCGACCGGCCATTAACGTCTCCTGGCAAGATGCGCGTGACTTTGCCACTTGGCTCAGCAAGCAGACTAACCGCAAGATTCGTCTGCCAAGTGAGTCCGAGTGGGAGTATGCAGCGCGCGCAGGAAAATCAACCAGTTATTGGTGGGGGAACTCGCCGGTTATCAATGTTGCCAATTGTGCAGACTGCGGCAGCCAGTGGGATAATAAATCAACAGCACCGGTTGGCGCCTTCAACCCCAACCTCTGGGGTCTGTTCGATATGGCTGGCAACGTCCACGAGTGGACTCTTGACAGCGTGCACGAAAACTATCAAGGGGCTCCTAGCACATCAAAGCCTTGGCCAAAGGGGGATGAAAAACAACGAATTGTCCGCGGCGGATCTTACAACTCTGGATTTCGCGCCATTGCTTCAGGTTTTCGCGACTGGTTTGTTGCAACCGAGCGATCTAGAAACACCGGATTCAGACTCGTCATCGAAGACTAAAGTCAGCTTCCCCTCTCCAGATATTCACAAAATACAAAAAAGCAGGACCGAGAATACTCCCGGTCCTGCTGTTTTTCTGAACAGGCGATACAGCTACCCCAACTTTTAATTATCGCCTGCAGAGTCTAAAACCTGCTATCACCAAGGTGTAACTGTATTCCAGCCAGTACCGTAACCTGCAGGGGATGCATTATCAGAACCGGCCACTCGGTGACAGTTCTGGGCCGAAGTCACGTTGGACCAGGTTCTGTTCCAGCTATCTGGCGAGGTGCCTGATCCCAGAGTGATACTATTGTCGTTCGGGCTTGCAGAAGAGGTAACACCGCCGTTACCAGCATTCTGGTCCCAGGAATTATGCTTGGTATCCAAACAATTGGTGATCATAAGCCGCGGCAAACGAGACGCATGCGGGTTATGACACTTGGAACAGGAGAACTTGTGGTATTGAAGATCAGGTGTTCCCTCATCCACAGTTGCACCCCATTCGTAATAGTTACCACCATAGGGCCGGCTTGACATCGCAGCTTGACTGGCATCCATCGCCGGAGTCAGGGTAAAACTACGTCCATCCGTGCCCCGGAAACCGTAACCTACCCCGGCGCCATGGTTGGCGTAGCCCATATCTGGCTTAGCACCGTTGGTATCGACTCCATTTGGAGCACGATCACTGGTTCGGAAAATATTCGACCGGCCAGTGCCATCACCACCGAGAACGGCATTGGCGTGCCCGTTATTACCGACCCAATCATTTGATGCGGTACCGAACTGGTTGAGACTATTGATTTCCGTCGCACTCCAGGTTCCGTTATTGTTGCCATGACACATCTCGCATAAAGAGGAGGACCCATCAGCAGACCATGTGCTGGTCGGGTTCCCGCTGTTCTGGTCTATAAAGTAGCCACCATACTCCGTGTTGGACACTGAACCACGTGGCACAGAACCCCACTCGTATTGTCCGTAGGTCATCCCGCTCTGCGGAGCACCATCCTCCTTATAGGGATTACCCATCCAGGTACCGCGTAGATAGGGAGCGCCATTGGGCGAACCTGCCCTGGTGTCATGGACATCATGACAATAGGAACAACGTATGTCGCCGACAGAGTCGACCCCGGAGACACCATTTGAGTTATTCGCCGCATGGGTCGACTGGATCGTACCGCGCTTGTACCAGAAAGAATCGCTAGAGGTCTGTCCCTGAGCACTGTTCCATGTAGCACCTACCCAGCTTGTTTGATTCAATGTGCCGAAATCATAATTGGCTTCGCTACCATTGGTGTCTGTATTCAAGCCCCATTCGCTGATGCCGTTAGCGGCATGGCAGTTCCAGCAAATTGCCGCCTCTGAAGTCCCGCTGGTCTGAGACCCGCCGAGGGCAATGGCATCGGCGTGATCAGCCGCAGGATAATCAATACCGACATTCAAATTTTCGGGGATAGAAACATATCCGGCGTTATGTCCGGTATGACAACCTTCACAGGTATAAACACCACCACCAGCTGCAGTGTTGTCGGCATGGGGACTATTAGCGGAAACCCCGGCCGCAGGACTGGCCCCACCGTGGCAGCCACGACAGTCAAGTCCTGGGCCCGCCAGAGTGTTAACTGTCCAACCCGAATCCTCCAGATTATGATCCGTATTGCCCCAGGCCTCGCTATGACAGTTTGTCGTGCAGTTAAAGTTGGTTGAACTGTAGCCCATGGTGCTGTTCATATCGATCTTGTCGTTACCGTGATTGGCACCACCCCAACTGCTGTTGTATGGCCCATCGGGAAAGACATGGCAGGTTTTGCATTTATCGGTGCCATCATGATTGGCCATAACCTCGGCCCCATCGCTTGAAGAGGATGCGCTATCCCAGTCACGTTGGTGATCAACATTGCCGGCAAGAGCCCCACTGTAAGTCCAGTCGTTGGAGAATCCACCATGGCAACCCTGACACTCGGTACTACCGTCACTGGCACCGGAGATCGTGGAATCCCACTTGCGTGCCCAGCTGCCGGCCTCGCCGGCACCATCATGACAACCGGCATTGCCGGTTACACCACCGAAACAACTCCCCGGACTGCCATCAGTGTAGGCAGCAAAGAGGCCTCGCGGCTGCGTGTTTGTTGCATTGTTGTTGACATGCGTCGATATCGTCGACATCGCTGGTAGAGAGTCATGACAGGTTGTGCAGGCGGTCAGGCCATCGTCATGCTGTTGAGCAGAGACTGTCGGACTTATCGCATGTAGGCCAGAGTTCGGATCGACCGTGCCACCACCACCGATGGTGTGACACATGGTACAAGTGCTGGTGCCTGCATCACGCCAGCCATAAGTACCAGCTCCGGTTGTTTTAGTGTTATGACAAGCGACCGCACAGGTCTGGTCTCCGGAAGTCCAGGTAGCACTACCATCGGCCGCAGCATCACCAATGTGATTAAATGCACCAACATCGGCGATTGAATCACCGCTATCTGTTTTGTGAGTTGCCCCACCGGCACCTGATGCATCGTTGTGACAATAATCACACATCTGCTTCTGCTCGGCATCAGTCGCGCCCGCCAGAACAATTCCCAGTTTGGCGGCCAGTTGAGTCATATGCGTAGCATGACGGCCGGCACGGTTCGGGTAGGCAGAAGCAGAAGGCCAATACTCTCCTCCGCCGCCATGACAGGAATCACAACCGGCATCAATGGAATCACCTGAAACCGTTTCCAGATTCCAGCCGGTGGTGGTAAATGAGTGTAACCCCGCCCCAACGCCATCGAAACCGTCGGCGTGGCAGGAATTTGTACAACCTGATTTGCCGGTATTGCCTCCGGTTCCACGGGCAAAACCAGTGGTACCCTCATTGTTAATGGTTATGCTGTTGTTGGCGTGCTGGCCCGCCCAGGTATATCCAGAAACAGCTTCCAGAGCGTGGCAGTCCTTGCATTTATAGCTTCCAGTACCATGTGTAGCCTCAGGTTGAGCGTCCGTACGGTGGGCAACACCAGCGTTCCAGCCTGTATTCCAGTCACCGTGACAACCAGCGCATTCTGCACCGGTGGCCTGATCAGAGTTTTCATGCCACTTGCGGGCCCAAGCTTCTGAAGCATTAACCGCTTCACTATGACAGCTGGCCGTACAGGTCGCCGGTGCTCCAGCCGAATAGCCGACCGTCACCACCGCAGAGGCAAAATCAACCGGCGTATCAGCAGTACCATTGACGTGAGTCGCTGAAGGTTTTCCGCCAGCCTCACGGTGACAGGTCTGACAACCGGCAGCATTAATTGACTCATCATGTTGTACATTAGAGACAGTTGGCAACTCGTCATGCAGACCACTGATCGGATTGGTGTTGGTCACATCTCCTACCGTATGGCATTGAAGACAGGTGATACCGCTGGTATTCCAGACAGGGGTTGCCTCGCCATTGTGACAGCCAAGTGCCGGAGCAGTGCCACAAGAGATCGCTGGCGAAGCGCCACTCGGAGTCAAGGAGGCTTCAACAACGATCACACCATCGGTCACATCAGAATGACCACCACCGCCGGCAGTATTGTCACGGTGACAAGGGACGCAACTTGCGCCGCTCAGATCGGGGTTGGACCAGTTTTTAGCTGTGAAGTGCCTTGCGTGGGCATTAGTCACCGGTGGTGAATCGTGACAGCTGTCGCAGGTGAGGGTTCCGTTATTGCCCCATTGCGGTGTGTCAGTACCGGCATGGCAGGTGACGTTGGAACAGAAACCAAGACCAGCACCGTTTATGTCATTGTTCTGGATAAAGGCCGAACCTTTACTGTAAGTCCCCCCTTGAATACTGCCCTTCATGTCGATCTGCCCTTCTGGATTTGCCAACGAAGCGCGATGATCAAGAAGGACATTATTTGGATGGCAGATTGTACAGGCGTAGGCATTATGCGTTGCATGCGAGCCGACCACTTCTCCGATCCCGGAATTATTTCGGGACACGGCTTCGGTCGGTGGTTCCGTATGACAATCGTTGCAGTCGACCACCTGGTTTGGTGCTGCGGAAGGGGTATAGTCGATCACAACCCACACTTCATAAACACTGACTGTCTCACCAGTCTGAACCTGAGTGATTGCGACATCGATTTCAAGATTATCGATATCAAGGTCAGTGAATGGTCCGGCAGGGATGTAGGAATAATCAGCGGGCACCGGCCCGGCCGTCCTTGCAACATTCACCGGAAAACCGGATATAGCCCCGGTCGGACCAAAATCGATCTGTTCCGCCTGTCCACTGCCATCAGACCAGGCACGAACCTGAACATTCACTGAGTTGATTGTTGCCCCGGTGTATGACGAATTGTTCTGCAGCCTGACGGTAAAAGTACTGATCTGACCGTTAATCGTTGCCGCAGACAAATCACTGGCATCTCCCAGGTTCCCAGCATTTGCCCCAGTCCAGACCCCGGATAATACCGTCGCATCAGGACGAATTGTCAGGGTATCGGCCGCAGCAATGCCCTGTGTGGCGACTAAAATACCCAGGGCCAGAAAGCACCCTGTCAAATATGTGCCCAGAGTTTGTTGCAATCGACCATTACCCACCAGTCTCATCCAGATATTTTTCAATTTTGCGGTTCTGTTCATGGAGGTTCCTGTCTGTGTCTTTGAATGCTGTTCAAACAATCCCGGTCCGATGTCCTGTCTCATGTTCCCCCCCTATTCCCACCATGGACTGTCCTGAAAGTGGCAACTGATGTTTGAGCAGGTCTTCGTAATATTATCGGGTGCGCCAGAAGTCTGCCCCTGGCTACCGTTGTATTGAACAGCAGTAGAACCAAACTGATAGGTTGCCGAACCATTGAAGTTTATATTTCTTGTTCCACCACCGATTTCATGCGTAGCGGCATTCATGTCGTGACAGGCACCGCAAACCGCGGCAACGTTAGCATCACCGAAGTTATCGTTATTCGGGTTCAGGGTAATTCCGGCTAAAGTAGCAATATGGCTGACATGCTTACCGTGGGCGCCTTTTCCTTCAACGGCCTGAGAGGTATAACTGTTCTTGCCATCTCCCGGAGTCGGTGGATAACCATGACAGCCGTCACAACTGGTTCCCGATGCAGAGAAACCGGTATTGTGTTTATGACAGGATATGCAGTCAGTATTGTTATAATGACTTGCTGTTCCAGGCATGCTGTAAGCATGTTGTTTTACACCATCAATCTGCGCCGGGTCATAAGTATGGCAGACCTCGCAAATCCGATCAGACGTTGGATGTGCAACCGAGTCGTCGCCAAAATCAGCGGTTGTATTTCTGACGTCCTGAAAAATTATTGTCGCGCCAGGCATGGGGAAATCACCTTTGCTGGTATCCGGTGCATTTGGCAGAATCGTACGAATCCGCTTGATATTTGTGCTTCCTCTCACATGGCAGGTATCACAGGTAAATTCACCATACCTGGTCTCTGCAACCCCCCAGCCTCCGTCAAGCGGCCACTTGCTTGATCCGGTGGAGAGATAACTATGAACCATCGGGTCGAACTGTTTGATGGTCGTCACCACACTGGTCATTTGATCTAAAGAGTTATGATTCACCAGGTCACTGAGACTGATCAAGCTGGTCAGCACGTCATTGGCAAGACCGTCATTGTTTGTAGTTACAGTGAAGGTCGCTGTTGAACTCGATCCTTCAGCAACGGTCAAGTCAGGTACCGAAAAAGTCGGCGGCAGGCCGAAACCGACGGTGTCACCCAGCGTACTGACGATACCGAAAGTAAAGGTGCTGTTGTCGCCACAATCGACATCGTTGTTGATAACCGAAAGGGTGTAATCAACACTGCCGAAGATCGCAATATTCTGGTCACTCCCATGACCAAAAGTTGCTGCTTTCCGCTGACAAGGCCGATTGATATCGGTCACAACAACATTGGAACTGGCACTGGCCGGAATTGTGCCATTCAACGCAGTGTAGAATGAGTTGTTGGTCGAAGAACCGTTAAGTTGTGCGGCTTTTGCCTGAACCGTCATAGTCGTACTGTTCACGCCACCATTCGAGGCAACGGTTAAAGGATCGACGGCAAAAGACGGGGCATTAAAGACAGTCCCATTGCTATTAAAAGCAACCAGGTCAAATGCAGGGTTGCCACAGGCTTCGGCGTTATTATTGGTCACCTGCACGGTATAATCGACCGAACCAGCCTCGGTAGTAATGCTCTGGCTACTTACAGTGATCGAAACCACCGGAGCTGTAATACAGGGGACGTTCATGCTTGTGGTGCGGGAGACTGTGGTGCTGTCGGCCACATGGTTCGCATCGGTGGCACTGTTGGTCGCCACGCCGAGGGTGTGCGTGGCGGCATTCAAGGTTCCTGCGTTAGCGGACACCCGCGCGACCAGGCTGGTGTCGCTGACGCCCACAGCAATAATGCCAGTGTTCAATCCATTCGGGTAATTGAGGGTGAAGCCGCCACCGCTATCGTTAATGGTTTGAATGTCAAAGTCCTGAGCAGCACAGCCACCGTTGTCATTATTGGTGACTGTTACGGTGTAGTCGACGAAACCAAGGTCGGCGGTAATATTCTGATTGGCCGAAAGGGTCACACTCGGGGTAACCCGGTTACAGATAGCGTTCGGTGTAACCGTAGTGGTCAAGCCTGTCGAGGGCAGGTTGCCGACCGCGTCGTAGGCACAGAGACGGTATGAATATTCAATACCGTTACTGACACCTAAGTCAGTGTGGTTGGTGCTGGTAAATCCACTACCAACCTCTACCCCTGCTCCGCAAACCGGTGCAGCTGCTCCCAGCTGACGCCAGAGACGATATGCAGCAGTGGAATGCAAGCCACTTCCTGCATCAGTCGCAATGTTGCCAAGCCAATCCAGATCAACCTGACCATCGCCCGGAGTGGCCGTCAGTGAGGCACCATCAACCGGGGATTTCTTGTCGATCCGAACCGTAGAATTGACTGTGGTCTCGACGTTGCCAGCATTGTCGGTCGTGACATATCGCAACGTCAGCACATCTTCAGTGTTTGCAGTCTGGCTGAGCAGGAACGGGGCCGAGTAACTGGCAGAGGGGGTACAGCTGCCAGTGTTGTCGTAACAGTAGAGGGTCGTAGAAACACCGGAGGTTACTTCCACCCGATTCAGGGTGATTGTTTGATCACCAATCGTCCAGGCAGGATCTGCATTATCACTGGTTACCGGATAGGTACGATCGACAGTTACAGAGCGTTGTGTGGCACTCCCGGTGTTGACTCCGTCACTTGCGCGAGCATCGATAGTGTAGGCTCCATCAGCAGCCCCTGCCCAGTCCCAAGTCCAGTTGCTGTAACCGTCAATAGTGCTTGTTGGGTTCCAGCTACCACCATTGATCTGGACATCAGCACTTGTGACCGTACCCCGGTCATCACTTGCGGTCCCCGAAATCACAACAGGCTCAGCAGACAGGTCGTTGATATAGGCTGACGGCGGGTTGATGTTGATAACCGGTGCTACGGCATCAGGTACATCCAGAAGCGTGCTGATCTGTTTAGCGAAGTGCGTAAGCGAATTTCTGACAGCATGGCCATTGGCGGCATCTGTGCTGAAATCGGTATTGTTCGTGCCTGAATACTGACCAGGCACTGCAGTAACACGCAAAGTGGTGTTAACAGAAGTTCCCGCGCCGACAATCAGTTGACCACCGACCAGGCTCGGAAAGCTGGATGCGGAAAAATTCACACCATCTGAATCGTTGACGCTCAGAGTAAAAGTCGTCGGGCCGCAGGAAACTGTATCGTTATTGAGCACCTGAATGGTGTAATCCACAAAACCGCCGTCTGTGGCTATTGTTTGATTCCCACTGATAATATCGAGGTCCGGCTCCGCTTGTGTACAACTGGAGCAACCGTCAGTGATGAACTGGACCGCGCGCTGCAGGCTGACACCAGTATCGCTGCCGGTCCAAGAGACATAGCCCCAGTCACCCGAAGCAAGGCCGGCGTTTATCTCGTCAAAAGGAAAATTAAAGAGATAGGTAGTGCCGGTCAGATCGGTTGATTCTGTCGGAGCATCGCTGGTGCCGGTCCAGTTATTCACCGACAGGCTGGCGGTGCCGGTTTCAGGGCTCGAGAGTTTGACTTCGGCGTAAATGATCGTACCGACCGCCTGCCCATCGAAGATATCGGTCGGCACGGTGTAACCACTATCGGAAAAGAAGGTGATCTGTTCCGAGGCGTTTCCAACAACAACAGAACCACCGACGTTAAGGGACGCACCGTCAAGGATAGTAATATTGTAGGTATCGGGTGTGGCTGTGCTCCAATTGTAAAAATATACCCAGCCAGCACCCTGCTGTACTTCGTTCAAGCTGAAGGTTCCAACAGGACTGCCGGAGGAATCTGTAATGTCCAGGCCATTTGTACCTGTGTTGGCAAACCGGGTATTTGATTGAAATTCGATGTGAATATTTTCACTGATGATGTAGTTTATTGACCCGGCAACCGGCTTGTTAATCCAGGTTGTACGGGTCTGGTTAGTTGCATTAGTGTGCCCGGCAGCTGAAACATTTAAAGTGGTGATATTGCTGCTCCAGTTGACCGGCGTGCCTGCGGCTGTGACAGTCACAGTGGTCACGGCGTTTCCACTGGGTACGATGCTCAATGGCATAGCACCGGGGCTGGAGGCGGAGAAGTTGGTCCCATCTGACTCGCCGACAATGTTCAGAGTATAGTCAACGCTAACGCAGTCTCCACCGACGTCAGTATTGTTAATAGTCAGATTATAAACAGCAGTGCCTGAATCGACAGTAATTTGCTGATCGGCCTCAGTGATGCTGAAAGTCGGTGCATTGGCAATACAGTCGAGGGTGGTCGTCGCCGTTGGAGAGTTACTGGTGTTGGCGGTGTTTGGTACTTCATCGGAAGTCCGAATCGCGAACCAGTACTGCTGGCTCGAACTCAGGCCGGTCACGGTGAAGGTTTCAGACGAGCTGGCAGCACTCGGACTCGGCTCACCGGTCGCCTGGGTCGCTGCGGCCCAGTTACCATCG
>JAJRQB010000008.1 GCA_024280485.1 Deltaproteobacteria bacterium | reverse complement strand
GAACGTCAGTATCGGCGTTTGTTAGTATGGGCTTTGTTTCGGAGCCAGCCCACTCCGGCATGCCACCTTCGCTTCCAACCCCCGTCGAAACCTTGGCACCCCCATTAAAAAATGACAGATTCTTGTGTTCGGGATTGTTGTTCGAAGTGTTTTTATTATCCCATGTTAGGAGGACATAGTTCAAGCAGTGTTTTAAATAGTTTCCAATATTAAATCAACTCAAATCCAACCAGATTTCTGGCTGGACACTCACTACCGGTTTACATCTTTTATCGCGCGGGCCATCTCACGATTGGCTTCTTTACTCTTGAGGTCCTGACGTTTGTCATGCATTTTTTTACCGCGTCCAACGCCGATTTCAAGTTTGACCAGGCTGTTCTTGAAATAGATCTTGGTCGGCAACAGGGTCAGCCCCTTCTGTTCGGTGAGGCGGATCAGCTTGTCGATCTCAAGATGGTGCAGCAGCAACTTGCGGCGGCGGGTCGGTTCATGGTTTTCACGATTGCCCTGTTCGTAGATGTTGATATTCATATTGTCTATGAAGACCTCACTGTTACGAATGCGGCAGAACGACTCCTTGATATTGACATGCCCGAGACGTAGCGACTTGACCTCGGTCCCCCGCAGCACCATGCCGGCTTCGAAGGTCTGCTCGATGAAGTAGTCGTGGTAGGCCTTCTTGTTACTGGCAATAATCTTAATGCTCATGTTTCAGCAATTCATTGGCTTGGGTATCTGGTTCAGCTTGCAGCCCTGTAATCTTCGGCATGAAGATCTCCCGCTTTAGAGCCCGCGTTCCTACCCGGATAGAGAGGAAGGTACCGACCATGAAAGCGACGCCGATCAGTGCGGCAAGGAGTTGGGGATCGAGTGCAACATCAGTATTCTCTGCAATTGCCTGCCCGATTATAGCGCCGATAAGTAACCCGATGACCGGTAGTATGTAAAGCACAAAAGAGGATTGCAAAAAATGCTTAGTGCTGGTCACGACCTTGACCTTATCGCCCACCTCGGCACCGATCTGGTTGTAAGCTTCTACCAGCATCGATTTACCATCGTCACCTATCTGACAGGCTCCGGACGAGGGGCAGTGTTTACAAGCGCTCTGCTTCTGGCATATGACCACCGCAATCTGACGCCCTTTGAGTTCTACAATAGTTCCATATTCAACAATCACCAACGACTCCTTGCCGATCAGGGTTAGTCAGAAGTATAGGGAGTTCAATCGAAGTTGACAACTTGACCGTCAAGCACCAGAGATTCAGGCATCCGACCCTCGCCTGCATTGATCAAGGTTTCAAGCAACTCTTGCGGTTTAATCTGTTTTTTGAGCGGTACGACCTGGAAACTGGCCCGCAGACCCGGCGTCAACTCACCCAGTTCATGTTGCAGACCGAGGGCTGTTGCGCCACCGGTCGTGGCTAAGGCGAAGAGTTCCTGGGCGCTAAAGGTATCCCCGTAAGTCTGAGCTGCAAAGGCTAATTCATCCCACAATGAAAGGCTGCTATTACTGGCGAGACTATCGGTACCCAGGGCAAGTTTAATTCCGGCTTTTTTAAGCCTGGCAACGGGCGCGGTTCCGACCTGCAGACGCGCATTGGAACGGGGACAGAGGACCAATGGTGCTCCTGCCTCGGCGATCAGGTCTATCTCAGGCCCCTCCAGTTGAACGCCATGCACCAGCAGTTGGTCTTTAAACAGACCGCCCCGCTCGGCGAGGTATTCGATCGGCCGCATATGCCTGGCTTTGGGGCGATGCTGATGCCAATTGATAGCGTTATAGAAATGTTCTGCCAACTCACCATCGGCGCCATCCAGAAAATCGACCTCGGCTGGCGACTCGGCAATATGGATTGCACTACGCAGTTGATTTTTACGCGCATGTTCAAAGAGCTGAGTCATGTACTGGGGCCTGATGGTATAAGGGCTGTGGGGGCTAAGACCAAATTCGAAATTCCCGATCCTCTGCTCTTTCAGAACTCTGTTCAGCTTCTTGAATTGCTGTTGGGTAAGGGCTACATCCTGGCCAAGGGATTCCAGAAAGATCCGCCCCAAAAGCGGGGTGTCAGTAAAAGCGCTGCGCCCGTCGTACCAGGAGAGGATGTCTCCAACCGCAGCGGTCCCCGATTCAAGACACATTCGGATGCCGGTCTTGATCGCTGCGTCCATCGTCGCGACCGGATTACTCCGCTTAACGACAATGAGCCGCAAAATCCAGTCGACGAAGCGGCAGGGTTCTGAGCCGACACCAGCGGCCGAAGCCCATTCGGGGTAATGGCTCAATTCGAGATGGGTATGAGCATTAACAAAGGCTGGCAGCAGCGCCGCGTCACCATGATCGATAACTGTGGCAGCAGGCGCGGATCTCTTTACCTGGGCAATGGGACCGACTTCAAGGATACGGCCCTGCTCTTCTAGCAAGGCCCCTGCTTCGAGCAAAGCATTTGAGCTGAGCAGATATTGTGCGGTATGGATATTAGCCATATTCGTTCAAGCTTCAGCGATCAGGTCAGTGCCCGCGTGAGGAAATCGCAACTGTTTGATCTTTGCGAGTAACTGACAGATTTCGGGCTGCCCGGCCAGCTCGACCTGCTCCTTAAGCACCGACTGCAGGATTGCATCGGTGGTCAGCGGGTTAGCCAGCACCACACGCAGTACGGTAATGACCTTGGTGCCATAATTCTTGGAGCGCAATCTGGTACGCGAAACAAAAGTCTTGCCAGCTTCGCGCTGGTCTTTCTGGATCAAGCGGTTGACCTGATCGAGCAGAAGATTGGCCTGGCATTTTTGCTCCAGATTCATGGCGGCCATCAAGCGGCGCACAGACTGAGGGGCATAGCGGTAGGTCAGAATATTCAATTCGGGTTCGCTGGTCAGTTCGAAGTCTTCATGGTTCCTGAGCTGTTCGGCAAAATGACGCGCCCGCTCGATTCCCATATCAATCAAAAGCTCGTACCCTTTACGGCCGATGATCGACAGACCGGCATGCACCAGCATCGCCATACCGGGGCGCGAGCCTTCGAGGGTATGACTGCCGAGATCTTTTGAACCAAGGCGCAGAATATATGCGGCATGATGTTCAATCGCCGAGAGTGCGGTCGGGTCCTTAAAAACCACCATCCCGGCTCCCATTGGCACGTAGAGTTGCTTGTGGGCATCGAGGGTGACGGAATCGGCACGCTCTATCCCACTCAACAGCGGCGCATAGTTCTCCGAGAAGAGGATCGGTCCCCCCCAGGCGGCATCGACATGAAAATGGCAGTTGTACTCAGCCGCTATGTCTGCCAGGGAATTCAATGGATCGACATTGCCGGTTTCGGTGGTTCCGGCGATACCGACGATCGCCAGCGGCCGGATGTTGCACGACTTCAGCCGCTGCAGCTCCTGTTGTAAC
The DNA here is from genome assembly GCA_024280485.1 of Deltaproteobacteria bacterium. Lineage (GTDB taxonomy): Bacteria > Desulfobacterota > Desulfuromonadia > Desulfuromonadales > Geopsychrobacteraceae > Geopsychrobacter. The sequence continues at coordinate 15,254 of JAJRQB010000008.1, read as the reverse complement.
AACTCCAGGTCGATGCGGTTATCACCGTCAGTATCGATCTTAATCAGGTTGTCGCGGCCTATGCCGAGCAGATCGGCGGCCTTGCCGAGCGAATAGTGCCCACGCCGCGAAACCAGCACTGCTAGTCCATCAGCCTTAAGATGCTGAAGCGAGCGCTGCAGACCTTCGGCGGCGATCCCCTTGAAGTCGCCATCAGGCGCAAACAGTCGATTGCGGGCAACCCAGAGGGCGGTGATATTGGCGATCGTTCCACCAGAGCAGAATGCTCCCAAAGCATGCTTGCTATTATGCACCCACTGAGGATAAAACCCGGCGTCGCTGCGATAAACCAGCCGGTGCAGCATCGCCAGCACCTGGCGCTCCATCGGCGTGAATGCCTTGGAGGTCTCGACCTTGACCAGGTTCTGATTGAGCGCTGTCATGAGCCGGGCGAGCGGCAGCATAAAATAGGGCAAGGCCGAGGTCATATGCCCAATGAAACCCGGAGCGGCGGTATGCACCGACTGGGCGACCAGCTTCTGTTTTACGAATTCGGTATATTCTGAGACAAAGGTCGGATCTTCGGGGATTTCAGGCGAAAGAAAATCGGCTTCGATCTCCTCAATGGTACGTTCCAGCGCAACGATATGGGTTCCCAGGAAACCGGCGACATCATCGGTAATCGCCTGATCGATAGCCCCCAGGGTTGAATCCGGGGCTTCAGGAACAGTGAAGATCCGGTAGAGGTTCTCCAGATTAGCGCGGGCGGCTTCTTTTGATTTCGGCATAGTCTCGCAGCTCTTTTTAGGGAAATCAGATCAGAAAGCAATTATCGATCAAACGGGTCTTACCGGCAAACACCGCCAGTAACAAAACGGAGTCGGCATCAACCTGGGTCTGTTGCTGCAAGTTGAGCTGATGACAGATCTGCAGATAGTCGATCCGCACCTCTGGTTGAGCCTCAATCAGATCACGCACCGCCTTGAGGATCTGCGCGGCGTCATGTACCCCATCTGCGACGAGTTGCCGGGCGACAGCGAGGGAGCGAGAGAGGGATAACGCCTGCATCCGCTGTTCGGCCGTCAGATATGTGTTGCGCGAGCTTAAGGCCAGGCCGTCGGCTTCACGCACAATCGGCAGTCCAACGATCTCAAGCGGCATATTATGGTCAAGCACCATACGCCTGATGACGGTCAATTGCTGAAAATCCTTATTACCGAAGAAGGCGATATCGGGCTGCACGATATTAAACAGCTTGGCGACAACTGTTGTCACCCCACGAAAATGACCGGGGCGGCTGGCGCCACAGAGCGACTCAGTGATCCCTTCGACATCGACCCAGGTCGCATAGCCGCGCGGATACATCTGCGCGGCAGTCGGGGCGAAGATGACATCAACCCCAGCCTGCTCGGCCAGTGCGCCGTCGGACGCCAGATCACGCGGGTAATCTTCATAATCTTCACCAACCCCGAATTGAGTCGGGTTAACAAAGATCGAGAGGACCAGCAGGTCAGCGTTTTTTCGCCCTTCATCCAGTAATGAAAGGTGCCCTTCGTGTAAAAACCCCATGGTCGGCACAAAGGCAATTCGCCGACCAGCGGCTTTCTGCTGCAGACTCCACTGCTGCATTTCAGATACTGAATTAATCGTAATCATAAAAACCTATTTAGAATCTCGAAGCGAGAGGTGCGAAGCTAGAAAAAACCGAGAGGGTTCACATCTCTCACTTCTCGCCTCGCGTCACGTTCGTTATTATTTAAAACTGTGCTCTTCCGCAGGGAAAGTGCCGCTCTTCACCTCACCGATATAGTCGCTAATGCCATCGCTGATGGTCTGACGCACATCGGCAAAGCGCTTAACGAATTTGGGTGAGTATTTATCACAGAGGCCGAGAATATCGTGGATAACCAGCACCTGGCCATCGCAATCGGGACCAGCGCCTATACCGATAGTCGGGATATTCAGGGCGGCACTGACCTCTGCCGCGAGGCTGGCTGGAATCCCTTCGAGCACCACCGCAAAGGCTCCTGCCTCTTCAACAGCCTTGGCGTCGGCAAGGATCTGCCTGGCTTGCGCATCCTGTCGGCCCTGCACCTTGAAGCCGCCCATACGATGGATCGATTGCGGGGTCAGACCGATATGTGCCATCACCGGGATATCGATCGCCGTAATTGCAGCAATGGTCTCAGCGATATTCACTCCCCCTTCGAGCTTAACCGCCTGGGCACCAGCTTCTTTGATCAAACGGCCGGCATTGCGGCGTGCATCGCTCTGATCGACCTGATAGGACATGAAAGGCATGTCCGCGACCACCAGAGCTTGCTCTGAAGCGCGCACTACCGGTTTGGTGTGATAGATCATCTCATCCATAGTCACCGGCAAGGTATTTTCATAACCAGAGAAGACCGAAGCAACCGAATCACCCACCAGGATAATATCGATTCCAGCTTGGTCCATCAGCTGGGCAAAGGGATAATCGTAAGCGGTCAATACACTGATTTTCTCACCAGAGTTTTTCATTCCGGCGATATCAAGAATCGATTTTCTTTTTTTCACAGCGGCTTTCCTGTCATAACAAAAATGCCTTCCGAAAACGAAAGGCATAGTTAGACACTGAAGGTGGTCCTCCAGGTCTGAGTGCTATCGCATTTCCGTCCCGGTCGCAAAGGATCCAGGCAGTATGTGTTTGTTTAATCAGGGATTCGTGGCTCCAGTACATTGTCCCGGGCCTCCTGACATGAGTGATTTCCATCCCTCTAAAAAAGCGTTCTACCCTATACCACAGCCACAAAACAGCTGTCGAACTATTTCTTTTTCACAATTTGCAGCCCATCTTTGTAGGCATCGGCTTGCTTCTCACCGAGACTCCAGTATTGACGAATCCCGCCCAGATACACAAGGGGGTCGAAGGCTTTTGTCTCTATCTCACCCTCGACCGAAAAGGCCGTTTCGGTCGCATGAATTTCGACAATTTCGCCCAGCAACAAACGGTAGTCTCCCAACTCAATTTCACGCACCAGACGACACTCAAGGTTCAAGGGGGACTCGACCAACATAGGAGTCGCTATCCGATCTGCGGGTTCAAGGGATAAAGAGGTCTGATCCAGTTTATTCTCATTGTGCCCTGAGCGAATTCCGCAATAGTCGGCCTCGAGCGCCAGGCTGGACGGCACCATATTAACCACAAATTCAGATGTCTGCTTGATGTTCTGGTAAGTCTTACGCTCTTTGTTCAGCGAGATTGCGATGGTCGGTGGAGTCTTGCTGACGATACCCACCCAGGAGGCGGTCATCAGATTAACCTCACCAGTGTCAGACAGAGAACTGATGATCGTAGTCGGTTGCGGAAAAAAAGTGACGCAGGGGCCCAGGGTTCGTTTTTTCATATAACTCGCTCCATACTATAAAAAGAGGGGCGGTTATTACTCCGCCCCTGCTCTATCGAGATTTTGTTATAACTGCATGTGTCAATAAAATCAACTACCAAGCAATGCTTCGAGAGAACGCAGCAGGACTGTATAAGGATGAAAGTTAGTCACATCATCACGCGCGAGCTTCTCTCTTAGTTCGCGATAGTTGCGATATTTCTGTTTCTCTTTGCGGAAGAAAGCCTGACTCTCTCCGTTATTTTCCAGCGCTACCTTCTGCACAATACCGAACAACGCATTTCGCAAACTGCCGAGTAGCGCCTCACGTGCGCTCCGATCCCAATTGTTGTGTACCGGTATGCTCTCAACGCCGCCAAGGATCTCTTCTGCAGAGAGCTTGTCAAGAACCTCGACACTCAACCGCACCAAGGGGCCCATTTCGAGTTTGGTTTCATTAACCAGTCGCAGCAAAGGTAAGAAGTTCTTCAACTGTGGAAGAATTGCAAATCGCTCGGCCAGCAGCATCGGCACTGACGCCGCGATTAATTCTTCCTTGCGTTGCTGACAGACTTGCCAAACTGGAGCAGAAAGTACTATAGGCAAAACTTCGACATACTCTTCGAGCCAAAGATTTAAACGCTGCAAGTCTTTTGCATCTCTAAACAAGTTCAACTCATGGCTGAGCAGAAACAGACAGGCATTAGCGAGGATCTGTTCCAATTCGAACAGGAGCAGATATTGCTTCTGACAAGAGATTTTATTGTCGAGGAGAAAAACAGCCTGACGCATCTCCTCGGCTTTCAGCAGATGATCAAGTAGCAGATAGCTGTTAGCAACCTTGGCCAGTGAGACCCCGCTCAGACGAGCGATTCGTTGACAGAAGCTGCTGCCTGCGCGATCGATCACGTGGTTTGTCATAACGGTCGCGGTAATCTCATCAGCCAATGGATGTTTCTTGAGCATTTCAGGGTAACGCTCGCGCGCCTGTTGTGGAAAATAACTATTCAGCAGACTCTGCGTTACCGGGCCTGCGGATAGTCCCTCATCAAGCAGACTGCGAAACAAGGCCATTTTGCTATAGGCGAGTAACACTGAAAGCTCAGGGCGCAAAAGCCTGGTCGGTTGCCGTGCTGCAACCTCCTTACGCGATGGCAAAAACTCATCACGTCGATCGAGAAGACCGGAGTTACTCAGGCGGTCCATCAATTCAAGGTGAGGCTCAAGATCTGTCTGGCAACGTAATTCATCGAGAGAGATCGAAAGGGTCTGAGTATAATTATTTGACAGAACATCGTGACAGACGGTCTCTTCCATCTCAGCCAAGAGTTCATAACCCTCTTCAAGGGTCTTCATCTTGCGACTGTTGCGCAGTACCTGCAGCAGAATCTTCAGATTCACTTCATGATCGGAACTATCAACCCCGGCTGAATTATCGACTGCATCGGTATTGATACGCCCACCAAGTGAAGAAAATTCAATGCGTGCACGTTGCGTGAGTCCTAAATTCCCCCCTTCGCCGATCACTTTACAGCGCAGTTGATTCGCATCGACCCTGACCCCGTCATTGTTCCGATCCCCGGCATCGGAATCTGTTTCAGTCGAAGCCTTAATGTAAGTCCCGATACCGCCGTTCCACAATAGGTCGACATCTGCACCTAACAGGTGTTGAATCAGCCCTGGGACGTCTATTGAGCTATTGCGCAGCCCAAGCCATTGCTGTACCTGGGGTGAAAGCGGAATCTCCTTGAGTTCACGAGAAAAGATCCCGCCGCCCTCAGAAATCAGTTCCCGTTTATAATCATCCCAGGAGGAACGTGGCAGATTAAAAAGTCGCTTTCGTTCCTTGAACGAGCTTGCAGGATCAGGATCCGGGTCAAGAAAAATATGACGATGATCGAATGCGGCTTTCAGACAGATCTTTTTCGATAACAACATGCCATTGCCGAAGACATCACCGCTCATGTCACCGATACCGACAACCGTAAATTTTTGAGTCTGGGTATCCTGCCCCATTTCCCGGAAATGGCGCTTCACACCCTCCCAGGCGCCTCGGGCGGTAATGCCGAGTTTTTTATGATCGTAACCGTGAGAGCCACCACTGGCAAAGGCATCACCTAGCCAGAAACCGTAGTCATTGCTGACAGCATTGGCGGTATCTGGAAGATGTGCCGTCCCCTTGTCGGCAGCAACCACCAGATATGGGTCTTCTTCATCATAGGCGATAATTTGTGGGGGCCGCTCGATCCTTTTACCGGTCTGGTTGTCGGTCAGGTCGAGAAGTCCCATCATCAGGTGTTGATAGGCATCTTTGACCAGCAGCAGCCCCTCTTCTCGACTACTGAAGTCGGTCTTGACGATGAACCCTCCCTTGCTTCCGACAGGAACGATCACCGCATTTTTTGTCATCTGAGCCTTCATCAAACCCAACACCTCGGTACGGAAATCATCGGGTCGATCTGACCAGCGGATACCGCCACGCGCAACCTTACCGCCGCGCAGATGAATCCCTTCCATGGTCGCAGAGTGGACATAAACCTCAAACATAGGTCGCGGTGCCGGCATTTCGATCACACCGAGAGAGCTGATCTTGAAGCTGATGAAATAATCGTCCATCTCCCGACGCATAAAGAAGCCGGTACGCACTGTTGAATCGATCAGGTTGAAGATTGTGCGCAATATCTGATCTTCATTACTTTCGGTAACCTTGGATAAAGCATCAACCAACGCCATTCGAACCGGGGAGAGGACCAGTTCTTCACGAGCCATCGGATCTTGCCACGCCGGACAAGGCTTGAAGCGGCCCTCAAAATAACGATACAGAAGCAGAGCGACCTGCGGGTTGTGGATTAATGCATAGGCGACGCGCTTTTTACTGAAGGTCGTACCGAGCTGAAAGAAATAATTGCGATAAGCGCGGAAAACATCAATCTCCTGCCAGCTGAGACCAGTCAGAAGAAACAAACCATGCAAATAATCATTTTCGACCTGTCCTCTTTCCAGAGCATCCAAAGTTTCGAGGAGCGAGGACTTAAGCTGAGACATCGGCAAAGCATGTTCATTTTTGGCCGTAATGGCAAAGCTCTTGATGAAGACCTCATCGTCTCCTGGCCGCACCAGATAATCGACCTCTTCGATGACAGTCAATCCCATATTCTCTAGAAATGGCATCAGATCATTGAGATAGCTGCGAGTCTTCTTGTAATACTGCAGTCGGTAATAGCGCTCATCCCCCTCGAATGGTCCCCAGAGATCAAAAAAAGCCTCTCCTTCGACGAGAACTCGCTCAATATTCCTGACATCGCGGACAGCGAAACGGGGATGGAGTCTGGTCTTGTATTCCTCATCAAAGGCCTTGTGATAGCGGCGGTGTAGTTGCTGAGAATCTTGTTTGGTATCGCGCTCAAGTAGTTGTCGGAACTTACGATTCCAGGGAAGTGCCAATCGGGTCAAGCCATGCTCCAACTGGATCATGTCAACACTCAAATCCTGTTGCAGGATTCGTAGACTGACGTGCACACTCAGGTAGTCAGTTGACAGATGGATGATACTACTGTCAACCGACTGGGCCTTGAAATAGCGTTTCAGGTAGTTTTCAATCCTTAGCATCCCGGCGACTGAATAAAAACTGCGCGGCATAATCAACAAAAGCGTCAGACCCGAACCCGACATATTGGGAGCAACTACAATTTTAACCCCTGATTGGCGATGCATCTGTACAAAAAAATTCACCATTCGCTGCAATTCAGCGTTACCCATCAAAAAGAGCTCTACCTTTGGGAAAGAATTTAGAATTTCGCGAATCTTACGGTAGTTGTGACTGGCTGGGAGTATATGTAAGCCGCTGAGAACCTTATCGATCCGAGCGTGTAAAACCGGAATGGCCAAAGCGGATTCCTCAGATTCCTGCTGAGTATAAAATCCCCAAAAGCCTCGTTCGATAACCTCACCTGAAGGCCGGGACTCACGAATCCCGAGATAGGTCAGGCGTTCAAAATGGTGTACAGGGCTGCGCAAGTTGCTCTTGTCCAGAACAACACGGCCCAGAGTTGTGGTTCGAGTCGCGAATACATCCTGATAAAGATCTATGGTGTTGAGATTTTGCCCCAAAGCGTCGTTAAAGAGACTATTTTCACCATGTCTACTGTCAGCTATTTCATTAATCTGCCCATCTTTTTCACTAAAACTGCGCGCGGCGATAGGTAAGAAGTTATCGGCGCAGAGCCAGTTAAAGAGATCAGCGTAAGCTTCGAGGCCTTGTCCACGACTTAGATCCATCATTCTTTGCAATAATAGTTGCCGTGAAGAAGAAATTTGCAGGCAAGCACTGATGATCAGCTCAACTGCAGCAAGCAGAGTTTTTTTGCCGGTCTTTGCGAAATGGTTTAATTCAATCCAGACAAAGGATTCACGCGCCCCTTCCCCTTCCGCGCCGGAAATCGAAACAATTTCACTCTTCTTGCGTGTCACTGTAAGAATAGGATGACAAACAACCCGAAAGTTGAATGCTTCTCGATGAAGGTATTCCTGAATGCTGGTAAAGATGTAATTAGCATCTGGTGCATTACTGAAAAGAAAATATCGCCCCGAGGAATCAAGAGGGAGCAATTTTACCTGAATTGTTTTTTTTCGAATTTTCAGAAAATGGCTGACAGCCTCAAAGGTCTCAAACAGACTGTCGGTACTCAGCCCGCCACGCAGGGCATCTGGAACCTGTTGAAGAAGAATCTCGGCCAAGGGTTTGAGGTGAGGATTCTGGTGCGGTGAAAACCGCTGATCAAGGAGACAAAGAAGCTCTGGGATTGGCAAAACCTTGCCTGAGTGACCATGAGGTACAAAATCGATCTTCATATACTCTCCGCCATGCTAGGAGGGGAAGAAAACAACTTTGCATCTAATGATATCTAGCAGTTGTTGTGAGTGCAAGCATGGCAGGAAGATCAAGGAGAACTTCACTTCAACATATAGAACGCTTTTGTCAGACGGGAGAAGTCAAGCAGGTCGAGACTTTCACCACGGCGAGAAGGTGCAATTTCAGCCGTTGAGAGGGCGTGATCAACGTGTTCACGGGAAAAGCCCGCTGCCATCAGACTATTACGCAACTGCTTACGCCTCTGAGTGAAAGCCGCCTTAACCACCTTGGTGAAAAACCGGGTATCGACAGGATCGACCCTGGGTGCTGATAATGGTGTAAATTTGAGGACTATGGAATCGACTTTAGGTGGCGGAGAGAAAGATTCCGGACCAACATCAACAACAGATTCAACCTCATACCAGAGCTGGCAAAGAACTGAAAGGATACCGTAATCCTTACAGCCAGGCGCGGCACAAAGACGGTCACCTACCTCTTTCTGAAACATCAGGACCATGCTCGAGAAGAGCTGTCGATTCTCTAACAATAAGAAGACAACCTGACTGGAGATATTATACGGCAGGTTGGCAACCAAATTATACGGCGGTGCGTTGAGGAGCTTCGGGATGTGAGCTTTGAGAATATCGCCGCTATGGATCAGCAGTCGCGGGTTGCCCCAATTTTCAAGTCGGTCAATCAGATCGCGATCGATCTCAAACACCTCAACCTTGGCTGCAACTTCCAGGAGCTTTTCGGTCAAGACACCAAGTCCTGGACCGATCTCTACGACTGAATCTGCGGGGCTGATATCTGCAGCTTGCATAATCCGATCGATTACATACTGGTCATTGAGAAAATGCTGCCCGAATTTTTTTTGGTGCGGTAATCCATAATTATTATTTCTTGAGTCAGTCGCGCCGACGTGGCCACCGCTGAATCCGCCAGGTGCGCATTACAGGGACAAATCTAAGCGTAACGGTATAGCCAATGATGGCTGCAACGACACCAAAGAGGAGACTTCCCAGCGACAGGGGAAGAACGACCTGCCAGCCAAAAAGTTGTAGAAAATGGTAATTAAACTGGATCTGCATGGGCGGGTGTGGCAATCCCATCAGAATCCGGCCGGTTTCATATTCAAGTCCGTAGATAAATGGTGCGGTCAGCGGATTGGTGATCCAGACACCGATAAGAGCGGCCAGCTTATTTTCATTCAGGATGATAGCGGCAAAAAAAGCCAGCGCCATCTGCACACCAAAGGTCGGAGACATCCCGATAAAAAAACCGAGAGCCACACCGCGCGCAATCCGCTCGGGTGAGTCCTGTAACCGCAGCAGACGGATCAGGTTCAGTTTAAATTGTCTAAAGAATGACCAACGCCGCCACATGGCGAACCCTCCAGATCGACGTATTAAAACAAACCTGCAAGCCGTTAATGCTCACAAGGACAGGCTGAAATGACTAGCAGCTTCGACCAGAGGCCAGTTAGAGACAGCATTAAGATCAGCTGCGCTACGTGCGCCACGCTGCAGATAGTGATCCGCAGCTACGGCAAGCATGGCGGCATTATCACTGCAGAGTAACGGCGAAGGGAAATAAACGTCAAGCTGCTTACTTGCTCCGGCACTCTGGAATTCACGGCGGAGACCGGAGTTACAAGCGACACCTCCAGCCACAACGATTCGTGACAAGTTTTGATCCTGGGCTGCTCGCATGGTTTTTTGCAATAAAACATCTATCGCCGCCTCTTGAAAAGCCGCAGAGATATCTGCCACGCGTTGTTCAGTCAGCTCCCCGGACAGAGACTCAATATAAGTCAGGACCGAGGTCTTCATACCACTGAAGCTGAAATCGAAATTCGGCTTTTTCAGCATCGGCCGAGGAAAACGCACACAGGAGGCATCCCCCTTGGTAGCGAGTCGGTCAATAATCGGCCCGCCAGGGTACGACAACCCCAGCATTTTTGCGACCTTATCAAAGGCCTCACCGGCGGCATCATCAATGGTCCGACCAAGCAAAGCGTAGTCTCCGATTCCATCGACACGGAACAGATGAGTGTGCCCTCCGGAAACAGCGAGGGCAAGGTATGGAAAAGCAACTTCTTGCTCCAAGTGGATTGCGAGGATGTGCCCTTCGATATGATGAACACCAACCAGAGGAATTTTGAGGGAAAAAGCCAGGGCCTTGGCATAGGAGACCCCGACCAAAAGAGCGCCAATCAGTCCTGGCCCACGCGTGACAGCGATCCCTTCAATCTGCTCCAGACTAACCCCGGCTTCTTCCAGACTGGCATCGACCAACGGACAGATTGCTTGTAGATGCTGACGTGAGGCAAGTTCAGGAACAACACCACCAAAGCGGGCGTGGATATCAATTTGCGAAACAATCAGATTCGAAAGTATTTCACGCCCGTCACGAACAACGGCAACTGCCGTTTCATCGCAGGAAGATTCAATAGTTAGCAGTAGCATAGATGAAGATCTTTCAAAAACGTATGGAATAACTGCTTCATCAAAGCAGGTTTGCCGCGAGCTCGGCCAGCGGTGAACGTTCCCCTTTTGTCAGGGTTATATGTCCTGAAATGTCCTGCCCTTTGAGACGTTCAACCGCATAAGCTAAACCATTACTTGAGGCGTCGACATAAGGATTGTCAATCTGGTAGGGGTCACCGGTCAGCACTATTTTTGTCCCTTCGCCAGCCCGGGTGATAATCGTTTTGATTTCGTGGGGCGTTAAATTCTGGGCCTCATCGACAATCAGATACTGGCGTGGGATCGAACGTCCACGGATGTAAGTCAAGGGTTCAATCTCCATCAAACCAAGATCGATGAGTTCACGGTAGCCGCGCTTACGTTTGCCACCCTCCTCGACACTGGAGAGGAGTAACTCAACGTTGTCAAAAATCGGCTGCATCCAGGGGGCTAACTTCTCATCAATATCGCCAGGGAGAAAACCGAGATCTCGTCCCATCGGGAAGACTGGGCGCGATACCAATAAGCGGCTATACACCGACTCATCAGCAGTTTTCAACAATCCGGCAGCAATCGCCAATAAAGTCTTGCCGGTACCGGCCTTACCAACCAGCGACACGACACGAATATCATCATTCAATAACAGATCTAAGGCAAATTGCTGCTCACGATTTCGCGGATGAATACCCCAGATACCATCTTTCGGCGCTCGCACCAGTGGTCGTAACTTCTGCTGCAGAGAATCGTAGCGGCCAATAGCAGAATGGGAGGGGTTGGCAGAGTCAATCAGGGTCACCCCTTGATTGGCAATATAATCACCAATAAGCTCGAGTTCGCCTTTTTCATAGAACTGATCAACCTGATCACTGGTCACCTGCAGTTCAGAGGTTCCAGAGTAAAGATCATCGATTGAGACTTTGTCCGATTCGTAATCTTCCGCATAGAGGTTAATGGTGTCAGCTTTAATGCGCAGGTTGATATCTTTGGTGATCAGGATAATCGTATTATCACTACCATCGACAAGTTCATTAGCCACAGCCAGAATTCGGTTATCAGCCTTCTCGTCCCGAAGTTCAGAGGGCAGAAGCTTCATTGCTTCATCCCGGAAAATTGCAACCTTAAACAGACCACCGTTCTCAAGCGGCACACCGTCAACAAGCTTACCCTGCTTACGGAAACCATCAATAATACGTGAGATCTGGCGTGCATTTCGACCGGTTTCACTCTGCTCTTTTTTGAATCGATCGATCTCTTCGATAACCGTTAACGGCAGGACGACCTCATTGTCTTCAAAGCGGAAGATCGCCTGAGGATCGTGCAGTAGAACGTTGGTGTCGAGAACGTATGTTTTCATGGTTGACTCCCCGCCAGATTAAATCCTGCTCCTACAGGGGCAGAATACATTGCATGAATAAATTGATAGTTAACGGTCAAATGACGTGACTTCAAGCCCGGAAGATGTTGCTAGCACTTTAATATAAACAGGCCTGTCTCGATATTCACCCCGCAAGACGACCTCCCCTTCCATGTTGAGAGCGTTGAGCACTTCCTCGGGAGACTCCTCAATTTTATAGGTTCGGTAGATGCCCGACTGACCCAGTTCCTTACGCGTAACCGGCTTATCAGGAGGCAGCGAGCAGGCGAGCAAAAGACTCACCAGCAGAACCATCATCAGAGATTGAAAAATACGCATAGCCTGTCTCCTTAGCTCAGAAAAAATCGAGATTGCCTCAGGTGGCACCCTGAGCCTCACATATCGTCTTAAGTGCAAATATCAGCTTTTCGATCTCTTCGTCACGAGTAAAAATCCCCGGACTGACCCTGACCGTTCCCTGTGGGTAGGTTCTCAAGCTACGATGAGCATCTGGAGCACAGTGCAAGCCGACCCGCACTGAAATACCGAACTCCTGATCCAACCGAAAATCAATTTCAGCTGGATCAATATTTTCAACTGTAAAAGAGAGAGCATCACCTTGCCGGGAGATATGATCAGCAACATACAGCTTAATCCCGGGTATCGATGCAAGTCCGTTAATTAGTTGCTGAAGCAGCCCTTCAACTTTTCCCCTCAACGAGAGAAGGCCTTCTGCCTGTATATATTCTACCGCTGCAGACAGTCCGGCAATCCCGGCAATGTTCTGGGTGCCGCTCTCCAGACGCTCTGGCATCATCTCCGGTTGCAGATCTGAATGGCTATTGCCACCGGTACCACCATAGGTCAGTGGCTCAAGCTGCAGATGCGGACGCACATAAAGCAGACCGGTGCCAGATGGGCCAAGTAAATTCTTATGACCTGCTGCGGCATAAAGGTCGATCATCTCAGACTCAATCGCCAGAGGAAAAGTCCCCGCACTCTGGGAGCCATCCAGCAAAAAGAGGATGTCATGTTCGCGGCAGAAAGCACCGAGTCCCTGGATGTCCTGTAATTGGCCATTGACGTTTGAACAGTGATTCAGAACCAGCATGCGGGTCGGATGGGTCAGGCATGTCTGACGCAATACCTGCTGATCGAGTAAACCTTCAGTATCGGCCTGAACTTTCTCGACCTTTACGCCAAGATCGGCCAAACGACGCAATGGCCGGGTTACAGCATTATGTTCCATGCTGCTGGTAACAACCCGATCTCCAGGTTTAAGCAAACCGAAAAGCGCAGTATTGAGTGCTGTGGTCGCATTGAGCGTAAAAACAAAACAGCTGGAATCAGCAACACTGAAAAAATCAGCCAAAGCTTCGCGAGCACTGAAGATCAGACGTTCAGCGGCCATGCTCGTATCATAGCTGCCCCGTCCAGCATTGCCACCACTGCGCAGCGTTTTGAGCGTTTGCTGATAGACCGCTTCAGGCTTGGGGTGGCTGGTCGCTGCATTATCAAGATATATTTTGTCTGTCATCGATTCAGAATGACTCATTATTTGCGCGGTCCACTACAGAGTAAATCACGGCGAGCATCATCTTGCCGACAACTTCTGGCCAAGCCGCGACAGCCCCCGAAACAGATCTTGAAATCACGGCATCCGGCACAATCTTCAGGTTCACTGACAACCTCGCTACGCACTTGATGACGGGCTACTGAATCCCAGATAGAGATCAAGTCCTGCAACAGCAGATTGCCAAGTGGTTGCGGCCATGAGGAACAGGGCCAGAGATCCGCATTTGCCGCGATATGGCCAAGGCTATTGCCAGCCTGACAGCCACCATATTCGCTACGCTCGCCTCCACCCTGTGGGAATATCAACTCCCAAAGGAATAGATCATGGACCTCTAATGCTGTTTTACTCAACTTTAACGACTGTCGTTCCAACTGTTTGGCCAACATCTCAAGATCATTGGTCTGCAATAATTTAGTTGTCTCAACCGCCCCAGAATTAACAGTTATCTTGTGGTTTGGCAACTTAAAACGGGGGATATTCAGACGTTTGCAGAGTTCAAACAGCGGGAATAGATTCTGAAGTTGACCGGCAACGGGAATCCAGAGCAAGGAAGGATTATCTCCCTGCGCGCGCAATCTCTCAAAGAAGGACTCAAGTCCCTCAAAACCAGCCGGTTTTTCCAACCAGCGACTGGCATCGACAAATAGGGGGTAACGACGTTCGAGCTGTCGCAATTGAGCTAACTCGGCGGGGTTATCTCCCAGGATGAGACTGACTTGACAACCCTCGGCAGAGAGTTGTTTCAAAACGTCGGGCAGACCCTGATGAAGCAACGGCTGCTCATCAAGTAACAGATAGAAGATTCCAGCATCAAGCAGACGTTCGGAGACCTTTAGTAGTTCAGCGTTACTGAGTTTGCCCTGACCAGACGGACAGAGATCCCAAGTGATACGCAGTGGAGCATCTAAATTATCAAGAGCCATAGACTGTTTTTCGTTTCGGAGTCAGTTATAAAAAAGGGGAGCAGTTCACTGCTCCCCTTTTTTACAATCAGCAGGGATGAACGTTGGAAGAACCAACAACACGGGGCTTAGTGTACTTCTTCATGTTAACCTCCATTGGTCAGGGTTTATCAGTCGAGCACAGCCTCGATCTGAATAGTAAGTTCTGGCTATTTCCAGCAGTGCGGATCAGGTTCACTCAAATCACCGGTTGTCGCAAAAGCACGGGCAGTGCAACCGCCGAGACAATCTTCATAAACGCCACAGCCCTGGCATTTCCCTTTGGCTTCCTTATTACGCATCTTGTTCAATATCGGGGAGTTGTACCATATCTCTTCAAAATCATCGGTCAGGATATTGCCAACCACCAGAGGGATAAAACCACAGGGAGTAATATCTCCATTGGGGCGCAAATTGAGGGAGAGTTTGCCGCAACTGCTACCTTTTACAAGAGGATTCTCTTCGTAGCCGGGTAAAGAGGCAATCACCGGATCATCAAAAGAGATCAACAGGTCCTTGGTCTCTTCTTTTACCTTTAAAGCAACAAGGTAGAATTCTTTCCACTCTTGCGGGCTCAGATCGAGATCCTCACGATTTTTGAAACCACGGCCACTACACTTGAAGTTATGCAGATAGACCTGAGATACTTTGTGCTCGCGAGCCAGATCGAGTAAATCACGAAAACTTTTATAGTTAATCCGAGAGATAACCGAACTCAT
>JAJRQB010000082.1 GCA_024280485.1 Deltaproteobacteria bacterium | reverse complement strand
GATGAGTATTACCCCATCGGTGCGCGGTGCGGGTTGGGAGTTGCTGCGACTTGATGACCACGCTGCGGTGAATTTTCTGGAGATCGCCGATCATCCCGAGATCCGCTTCGTGCATGCCAACGGATTTCTGGCTAAAACCCATACCCGTCTGCCACTGGATCAGGTTATAAAACTTGCAGCACAGGCGATTCAGGATTCAGGTGACAAGCGCAAGAGTTGACGCACCTTGAATGGGAAAAAAATGATCACAGCCTTGTTGCGGCTCAGACATTACGACAAACGGGCCAATTCACCATGAATCAACTTTTCATTGCTTAGGGAACGAGTTGATCCACATGCAGGGCAAATCTTCCATTCTTCTTCGAGAATTGTTTTACACTCAGTGCAGACATTGTGCTTGAAGTTGCCACAGAAAGGGCAGTAAAGGAATTTCGCGTCAATATGATGGTGGCAATTCTCGCAAATTCGCTCATGGCGAATTTGTGGTCCAACCACCCGCAGTAATTCATCCAGAGTGGTTATCCCCTGGTGAACTTTTTCCAGGCCATCTTCAACCAAGGTCTGCAACCCACCCAGACGGGCCATCTCAAACAGTTTTGACTCTTGATAGCCTTCACTGATCAGATGTCGGAAATCATCATTCATCACAAAGAGTTCGTAAATACCAGTTCGGCCCAGATAACCGGTGTCATTGCATCGCGAGCAGCCTTTCGCGTGCCAGGTCTCTTCGCCCATCGACCCCGCTGGGATACGAAGTAATTCAAGCAGCTCTTCTTGCGGCGTCTGTTGAACCCGACAATGCTTACAAAGGGTTCTAACCAACCGTTGAGAGAGGATACCTTCTAAAGCGGAACTGATCAGATACGGCTTGATCCCGAGATCAATCAACCTTGTCACCGATGCAATGGAACTATTGGTATGTAAGGTGGTCAGCACCATATGCCCACTAAGTGCGGCCTTAAACGCGACATCAGCCGTTTCCAGATCACGGACTTCACCGACAAGAATCACATCGGGGTCTTGCCGCATGGTGGCGCGGAGCACCGAGGCGAAGGTTAAGCCGGTCTTCTCCTTGATGAAAACCTGATTGGCCTCTTCCATAAAATATTCAACCGGATCCTCTATGGTTTCAAAGTTCTTTGTTCGAGAGAGCATCTGATTGAGGATCGAGTAGAGTGCGGTCGTCTTGCCACTCCCGGTGGGGCCGGTGGCGATAAAGATCCCTTGAGGCTTCTTGATGAGCTTGTTTATCTTTTCCAGATCCCGCTCCAAAAACCCCAATTTATCCAAGGTCTGAATCGATGCGCTCTTATCCAGAATCCGCATCACGACCTTTTCACCATTGATCGAGGGCATGGTCGACACACGTAAATCAACCATGCGCGTCCCAGATTTTACGGTTATTCTGCCATCCTGCGGTCTGCGCCGCTCTGAGATATCAAGTTTTGCCAGAATTTTTATACGCGAGATTGTGGCCGAATGCAGTTCGGGTGGAATGCGTATTTTGTCGTGCAGAATGCCATCCATGCGAAAACGGATGACGCTACACTTGGTTTTTGGCTCGATGTGGATATCACTGGCCTTAAAACGGATCGCTTCGGAAATTATGGCGTTCACGATACGGATGATCGGCGGAACTTCTGATGAGCTAAGCAATTCCTGAACATTGCAATACCCTTCATCATCTTCAATAACAATATCGATCTCATCAATCGGTTCGATATCGGGGAGTTCGCCAAAATCAATCCCCCCTTCGGAGACCGATTTTCGATAAGTTTGGTCAAGCTGAGCAACCACTTCAGAACAGCGAACAATAACCGGTTGAATCTTAAAACCGGTCATCCGTGAGAGGTTGTCGCATAAATAAATATCAGACGGATCGGCCATCGCCAGGGTAATATTTCGTCCCGCGAGATGAATCGGAATCATACGGTTTTTTTTACACAAATCCTGTGGAAAAATGTTGACCACCTCGCTAACCAACTCCATCTCCTTAAGATCAACAGAGTCAAAATGCAAGCTATCCTGCAGTGCTTTAACCACTCTGGATTCAGTAGTCAGGCCGAGACGGATAATTGTTTCAATGATAAATTCTCCGGGTTGACGGTCTTGCAGCGCCTGCTGAAAAACAGCATCTTCAACAAGTCTGCATTTTTCGAGTATCTTCCCCAGGTAGGCGTGGTTCATCTCGAAAAGAGAGGAATAGCTTTTAATTTCAACCCGTTGTTTTTTAGCAACCTGCCGCAGGCTTTTGTTCTCCTGAATCAGCACATACTGCTGCAAATCCAGGCTGACGGTCAACCGCAACTCTTCATCATTCCAGGGTTTGGTAATAAATTTATAAACAGCCCCTTCGTTGACTGCTCCCATAATAGATTGCACATCCGCATGACCGGTCAACATGATTCTGATCGTAGCGGGATAAAGGTCCTTAACTTTTCTGAGCAGTTCGGCACCCGTCATCCCGGGCATGCGATGATCGGAGATAACCAGATGAATTTTTTGCCGCCCGAGTATCTCTAATGCCTCAGCTGCTGTTCCAGCAGTAAAAATCTGATAATTTTCATCATAGAAGATCCGCTTTAATGCCTTCAAGACACTTGGCTCATCATCAACAAACAAGAAAGTGTAGCCTTCGTCCGAGGTTTCGATCGATTCAGAAGCTTCAACAAATCCCTGCTCAGATAAAAATTTACCGTTATTGCGGAATAATTCTGCGTATTTCGTCATCTCAGTTATTCTTTCCGGGAATGTGAAGAATGAACCTTGCGCCACCAGCAGAACTCTCTTCCAGCGTAATTCGGCCGCCCCAGCCATTGACAACATCATAGACCACAGCTAACCCAAGCCCGGTCCCTTCTCCAACCTCACGCGTCGTAAAAAAGGGCTCAAAGATTCGCGAGCGGAGATCCGATGTGACCCCCGGTCCATTATCGGCAATGCTTACGACAAGTTCAGTACCAGTCCAACTGGTATTAATGGTTATTTCCAAGGCGTCCTGACGGCTCTGAATCGCGTTATTCAGCAGATTATAAAGGACCTGCGCAAGCATGCCACCCAAACAAGAGAACCGGGGAAGTTCACCAAAGTTACGGATAACATTCGCACCGGCCGGGATTTTGTGTGCCATCACACTTAATGTGCGATCAATCTCCTCATTGATATCAACCTGTTCTTCTTCCATGGCGTCGATATGGGAGAAGCCCTTGAGGTCTGATACAATTTTCTTAACTCGTTGCCCACCATCGATACTCTCTTCGAAAAGTTCCAGAATATCTTCGGCAACAAAATCAAGCTTAAGTCTTTTGTACAGCTGTTCAGCTGCAGCCTGAAAATCCTCATGACTTAACTGAGCGGATAAGGGATCGCGATAGAAGCCCAACATCTCCTGGAAGCGTGCCAGATACTTTTGGAGGGTATTTAGATTACTTAAGACAAAACCAAGCGGGTTGTTAATCTCATGAGCAATACCTGCCGCCATCTGACCGATAGATGCCATTTTTTCCTGACTCACCATTTGTGTATAACGCTTCTTGAGTTCATCCGTCCTTTGCTGAACTCGCACCTCTAGGCTCTCCGCAAGATCACGGTATTTCTGCTCTGAAATGGTCAGTTGCTGATTTGCGGCTAGCAATTCGTTATAGGATTGATTGACTACCTGGGTGTGAATCTCAGTCGTCAGCAGCCGCTTGAGGTTACCGACAAGCAGAGCGTTGAGTGTGCCAGCTATAATGCTGGTTATCGCCTTGAGCAACTCGGGATCAATCTCATCGCCAGATAACCGCAGTGCCCCAACGGGTTCCCCCTCAAGAAAAATCGAGCTGGTGCTACCCTGTCTCTGTAACTCCGACCAAAGGTTCTCATCCAGATGCGAACCATAGGACCAGAGAGTTACGCCCCGATCATCCACCACCTCTGCGGATCGAACACCAAACTGCACCGCGCCTTGCAGCAGGGGCATGACCTCGGCATCGCTGACAACATCGGCCAAGCGTTTTTCAGCTCCAACAACAAAATTGATCGATTTCCGGTTATCCATATGACCTCTCATTTCCCGAGTCATCACGTTCTATGACGCATCTTCCTTGGAGCGAATGATCTTCTGAATAAAAGCTTCACTAGTCAGGCCGTGTTCATTGGTTAAATCGTATCTGCTGTCAATATTCGTATAGGCTAATTCCAACAATTTTTGGAAGGTCGGAATCACACCTTTCCCCTGTAACGCTGAGGCGAGAAAGACCGGGATCCCGGTTGGCTGCCAGGTTTTTTTCAATTCAGCCTTTGAGGTTATATCAGCCAGATCTCGCTTATTAAACTGAATGACCAATGGAATCTGTTCGATATCAAGCCCGACCAACGCCAGATTTCGCTCGAGGTTATCGAAACTAGTGGAATTATTTGTCTTTTCAGTGACTTGAGAGTCGGCAATAAAAGCGACTCCATCTGCTCTTTGCAGAACCGCTTTGCGTGTGGCGTCGTGACGAACCTGACCTGGAACGGTATAAACCTTGACCTTTATCTTCAGACCACTGGGCGCCACCATAAAAAACGGCAACAGATCAAAAAAAATGGTCCTGTCATCCTTGGTATCAAGCACCATCAGATCACCACGACCATCTTTGACCAGTAATTCGTGTAATTGTAGTAAATTTGTCGTCTTGCCAGACATGGCGGGACCGTAAAACACCAACTTAAGAACCATGCGTTTTTCAACCTTGTCGTATTCAATCACGATCGATCCTCCAGATTTATCGAGAAAAACTTAAGGTTGGCTCGCGTGCGAACATTTATACCTGAATGGAAAATATAACAGAAAATAATTAAAAAAACAAAATGTTAGACATGGATATGATTTGTTAACGAACTTGAAGTATTATCCGTTGCGACGCAAGCATAGATAGAGTCCTAATACGCGTAAAAATACCCATTACTCAGATATAGATTCTAGCCCATACCCAAATGAAGTATAATTCTCAAGCAGAAATCGCCGGTTTTCTCCTGACCCTCAACAACTGATCAAAAACGGTCCTATGTCATTTTCTTCCCTCGGTCTCTCTGAGCCCATCCTCCGCATGATCAAAGAAGTCGGATACCTCAGCCCAACGCCGGTACAGCTCAAAGCGATTCCTGCCGTTCTTACCGGTAGCGACGTAATGGCCGTGGCACAAACAGGCACCGGAAAAACCGCCAGTTTTGTCCTGCCACTGCTGCAACTGCTTTCTGGCGGGCCCAAGGTCAAACCGAATCACGTTCGTGCCCTGGTGCTAACGCCGACCCGTGAACTGGCAATCCAGGTCGCCGAAGCGGTGACTACCTATGGGAAGCATTTTTCCTTAAAATCGAGCGTTGTCTATGGCGGGGTAAAGATCAACCCACAGATGATGAAGCTGCGCAGTGGTAGCGATATTCTGGTAGCGACACCAGGGCGCTTGCTCGATCTGTTCCGTCAGAACGCTATCAAATTTCAACAAGTAGAAACTTTAATCCTTGATGAAGCTGACCGAATGCTTGGTCTGGGCTTTGCCAACGATATTCATAAAATTCTCACTTTACTGCCACAAAAGCGACAAAACCTGCTTTTTTCGGCAACCCTTTCAAGTGACATCCAAGCACTCACAGCTGACCTGCTTAAAAAACCGACCATGATCAATATAAGTCCGCAACAACTTGCGGCAACAACTGTTCAACAGTGCGCCTATGAAGTTGACAGAGAGAAGAAGTCCGCCCTTCTGAGCCATTTAATCCGTAAGAAGGGTTGGCAAAATGTCCTCGTTTTCATGCGAACTAAAAACGGCGCGGACAATCTGGTTAAAAAATTAGTGCGCGACGGCATTTCAGCTGAAGCTCTCCATGGCGACAAAAGTCAGGCCGTTCGTACGCGCGCGCTTAACAACTTTAAGACAAATAAAATCAACATTCTGGTTGCGACAGACTTAGCCGCGCGTGGTATCGATATCGAGGGTCTCCCACAGGTTGTTAATTTCGACCTGCCAAAAATTGCAGAAAACTACATTCATCGCATCGGCCGAACCGGACGAGCAGATTCAGAAGGAGCGGCAATTTCTCTGGTCTGTGCCGACGAGGTCAAACTTCTTGCGAGAATCGAGACCCTGATCGGTCAGACTCTTTTTCGCGAAGTGGAACCTGACTTCGTTCCGACCCATAAGGTTCCATTGACTCGTCAGATGAAGCAGTGTCCCCAAAAACCCAAAAAACCAAAAAACAGATCCACATAAAAGCTATAGGCCGGCAGTCAATTGTAAAGATCACAGGATTAGAATTCTGAAATAAATTTTGCTAGAATCTCTAAAGCTAAAAGATTACAATGTGAAAAACCGTAGAAAACGGAGAGAGAATAGTGCTGAAAATAGATCGACAATTTGGACTTTATGTCATTCAGGAACAGCTGGCAATTAACGAAACAACTGCCAGTTGTAAAGCGGAAGATCCCTTCTTTGACCGAGATGTGGTCATTAAACTTGTTAGCCCGTTGGCGGTTGGCGGTCAAGAAAATCTGAATCGACTTGATCCATATCTGGAATCGATCTCGGAGCTTGAACACCCCGCCATAGCTCCCATATATGACAACGGAATTGAAGGCGAAACCTGCTACTTCACAAGAGCATTTTACGCAGGTGGCAGTCTGGCAGACCAGCTATCGCAGCCAATGAACATTGGCAAAGGGTTGCGGATTATCCTGCAACTCAGCAGCGGTTTGGCCTACGCCTACAATGAGGGTTTTGAGCACGGAAAATTAGCGTTAAAAGATATCTTCTTCTCAAACGATGGTCATGCCGTTATCACTGATTTTGGGATAGCAGCGACGATTGAGGGGGTAAAACAGAACAGTTGCAAGCTCAGTTCATTGGCACCAGAAGGCCTCAGGATTGAAACACTAAGGAGCCTGGGTGAGATCCTGATCAAGCTGTTACTCGGACCAGGCGCCAAGCCGGACGCGGTATCAACTGCCATAATCAGCCAATCTCATAGTGAGTTGTTATTTACTCTGGTGACAGACCTTCTCGGTGTGAGCGAGCGGGAAATCATCAATTTCGATGAACTTCTAGAACGTCTTATTGAACTATCGGTCCTGGGCTCTGAAGTGGGAATCGACGAATATGTTGAGTATGTTGAACAAAAGCACATCCTTTCGGCAAGCACTACCGGTAAAGCACTGAAACCGTTCGTCACTCCATCTCAACGGCAATTGGAAATAAAGGAAGAGGTTTATGCCAAAGGTGAAATCCGCCGTTTAGTTGCTGAAAAAAGCAAACTTCAGGAAATCCTATGCAGAGCCTCCACTTATAAAAAGACCGCCGAGCTCAAGCTTATGGCAGGGGCGGAAGCATTAAAAGCCGCACAAAAAGCTGAATCCGAAGCAAAAGATAAACTCAAAATGGCGGTTTTCCAAACGACAGGGCAACGCCAAACGTATTGGAGTCCAGCGGTCTGGATGGTTGGTGGCCTTTTAGTCGGCTCCCTGCTAACCAGTGGGTACTATCACTTCAACCAAGCTACGCCACAAAACAAACTTCAAGCACAGAGTTCTCCAAAAAGTAATGTTCCCGTGTTGACACCAACCGCGCCTCAGGCAACTATAGTTGACAACCATCCTGAAGTTGCCGAGCTCAAATTGGCCGTTAAGAATTCACCGACCCAGGAAGAGGCAGACCTCTGGTGGCCGATCGGTGGTGAGTTTGATTCAACAACAGCAATCCCGGTCGCATTAGCCTCAGATACACTTCAGGCAGGGACTCAGAATCCCCAGCCACCAAGTATCAATTTTACATTTCCATCTACTGCTGAAGCAGCACCAGAGCAGATAGAGCTTGTCAAAATCGGATCGGAAAACTGGCTGTCGGTCGGGCATGAATTTGACAGGGTATCTGAAACAGGACAAACAGATTCAGATAATGATCAGGCGATATTAAATGTCGTACAAAGTTGGGCCACTGCCTGGTCAAACCAAGACCAAGGAAGTTACTTTTCCTACTATAGTTCCGAGTATCGCCCAGAGCCAGGTCAGACCCAGGAAGAGTGGCGTTCTATGCGCCGCTCTCGTCTCACCCGGCCGCAATGGATCAAAGTTATATTACACGACCTGCAGCTGCATTCTGTAGGTAAAGATCTTGTCCATGTGAAAATGAAGCAACGTTACAGCTCTAACTATTATCAAGACGAAATAATGAAATCCCTCAATTTAGTCAAAGAAAACGGAAAATGGCGAATCCTGATGGAGCGTTCGCTTGGTGCGACTTACAGCGTCGGGTCGAGCAACGATATGATCGGTGGTTAATCCCATCCAAAATCAAAACAAGGGTTATTTGCCACCAAGACACCAAGAGCACCAAGAAACCTGACTTCAAGAATTTTGCCTTTCTTGGAGGACTTAGTGTCTTGGTGGCTAACGTTATAGTTTTTCAAATATTTTTCTCGAACCTTCTTTTGGGTTATAGAACCGTTTTTTTTTTGTGGTTAACTCTCGACAGCACGAATGATCGCGGTCTCCCTAAGCCGATTAAACGGCATAACCAACAACCCCCGTTTATCCACGGAACGCATTTTTTTTATCTCGGACTCCCGTTTGCTCGCACTGCTGCGATCATGCCCTTCCTCAAGATAAACCAATCGAAGAGGCGCATGGCCTCGAAAGTACTTGGCCCCTCTCCCTGCAACATGTTGTGCAAACCGCCGATCAACATCAGTCGTAATCCCGGTATAAAGAGAATCATCCACACAGAGGATCATATAGACCTGCCAGTTCATATCAGAATCCTCATTCTAACAAGCCATTAAACAAGCCAGAAAAACATAATCTTTTCAAAAAAATACCATAACAAAACACGCGACATCACCCCTGTTTCTTCAATCATGTCCTAAACACGACAACATAGAACTTTTCTAACTTGCCTCCAGCACAGAGGACGACTATAGTCTGCGTCTTTTACCTCGCTACATCCAGCTTAATCTCCCCGCTTAAGGAATAATTGATGTTCGAATTTCTGGTCAGAAAAACAACCTCATATAAAGATGATCTGCTCTCCGGCCTGACTGTCGCCCTGGCGCTGGTGCCTGAGGCAGTCGCCTTCGCCTTTGTCGCTGGTGTCGAACCCCTGGTCGGTCTCTATGCTGCCTTTATGGTTGGATTGATCACCGCCGCCATCGGCGGTCGTCCTGGAATGATCTCCGGTGCAACCGGCGCCCTGGCAGTGGTCATGGTGACCCTGGTCGCCGACCACGGTGTCGAATATCTGTTTGCGGCCGTGGTGCTGATGGGAATCATCCAGGTCAGCGCCGGGGTCCTGCGCCTCGGCAAATTCATCCGCCTGATCCCTCACCCGGTCATGCTCGGCTTCGTCAACGGCCTGGCGATCATCATCTTTCTCGCTCAGCTCGGTCAGTTCAAAGTCGCCGATGCCAACGGGATCATGCAATGGATGCAGGGGCCAAGCCTCTACCTGATGCTCGGCCTGGTCGCACTGACCATGGCGATCATGGCCTTTCTCCCCAAACTGACCATGGCTTTCCCTTCGGCCCTGGCTGCGATTCTGGTTGTTACTGCGCTGGTCCACGGCTTCAACCTCGACACCCGCACCGTCGGCGATCTCGCCTCGGTCGCAGGTGGTCTGCCCTCTTTCCACATCCCGCTGGTCTCCTTATCCGTGGATAGCCTGCTGATCATTTTGCCCTATTCGATGATTCTTGCCGCCATCGGTCTGATCGAATCCCTGATGACCCTGACTCTGATCGATGAGGTCACCGAGACCCGCGGTCGTGGCAACCGTGAGTGCATCGGCCAGGGCGTTGCCAACGTCGTCACCGGGTTCTTCGGTGGCATGGGCGGCTGCGCGATGATCGGCCAGAGCATCATCAATATCAACTCTGGTGGCCGCGGTCGTCTCTCCGGCATCACCGCCGCCCTCTGTTTGCTCATCTTTATCGTCTTCGCCTCAGGCCTGATCGAAATGATCCCTCTGGCTGCGCTAATCGGCGTGATGTTCATGGTGGTGGTCGGCACCTTCGCCTGGTCGAGCCTGCGCATACTGCACAAGATCCCGCTTAGCGATGCCCTGGTGCTGGTGCTGGTATCGGCGGTCACCGTCTTCACCGATCTGGCCGTCGCTGTCGCCGTCGGCGTCGTCGTTTCGGCACTGGTCTTCGCCTGGCAAAACGCACGACGGATCTATTCGGAAATATCCTTTGACGAGGACGGAACCAAGACCTACCGTTTGAATGGCCCGCTCTTCTTCGGTTCGGTCCGGTCCTTCCATGACCAGTTCACCCCGGCTGAAGATCCCGCCGAAGTAATCATCGACTTCCGCGGCTCACGGGTCTGCGATCACTCGGGACTCGAAGCAGTAAGCAGCCTCACCGAACGCTATCTGGGACAAGGAAAAAAACTGCGCCTCCAGCACTTAAGTGCCGAGTGCCGTTCGCTGCTGGCTAATGCCGGCAGTATGATTGAAGTCAATGTCATTGAAGATCCACGCTATCGAGTGGCAGTCGACGAGTTAGCCTAACAGACCCCCGGGGCGCCGTTTCAGCACTTGAACCCGCGTGCAACTTCCCAAATTTAAAAGGGGTCCACACTCAATTATTTACAGTTGGTGAATAAATTGAGTGCGGACCCCTTTTTTTGTTTGTTAACCCCAGTATGACGTTTGTAATTAATTCGGCTCTGAAGTTTTTATTGGCCTTTTCACCCAAGACTCTGTTTATACTTAGCCGGTTGATAGCAGATCAACAACGATCCCAGTAATTTTGGCGATAAGCCTTGTTCTCTTTTGAAATCTATCCTTGGGAGGTATCGATGAAAACCAGTAAATTGTTTATCCTATCCATTGTCTGTGTACTCTCTCTGTTCATAACCAGTCCTGTCGTTGCCTACGATCAGCCTGCGGTCAACCTTGGATTCACCAGCTTTCTCGACGGTGGTCCTCCGGCTGGACCAGGTTTGTACTTCACCGAATATCTTCAGTTTTACTCTGCGGACAAACTGGCTGATGGCCCTCCAAATGCCGAAGTTGATGTCTTTGTCAGCTTGAACCAACTGATTAATCAATCAGATCAGCCAGTCCTGTTCGGTGGCAAGTGGGGACTTGATGTGATCCTGCCGATTGTCAGTCTCGACAGCTCTCACCCTGCGGTACCCGATAACGGTACCGGCATTGGCGACCTGCTGATTGGCCCCTATCTGCAGTGGGATCCAATCATGGGCGACAAGGGTCCGGTGTTTATGCAGCGGGTCGAATTGCAGATGATTTTCCCAACCGGCGAGTACGACCAGACCAAGGCGCTTAATCCCGGCAGCAACTTCTTTTCCTTTAATCCATATTGGGCAGCGACCCTGTTCGTCACTCCCAAACTGACCACTTCCTGGCGTCTGCATTATTTATGGAACGCCAAGAACGACGATCCTTTCCCTCTCGGAGTCAGAGACACTCAAGCCGGCCAGGCGATTCATGGCAACTTTGCTGTAGCATACGAGGTTGTTCCAAAAAAATTACGCCTCGGCCTCAATGGCTACTTCATGAACCAGATCGGCAACTCTCAGGCTGATGGAAGTGACACCCCAGCCAAGGAGAAGGTCTTCGCCATCGGTCCCGGTGCAATTTTCAGCCTGTCACAGGATACCCATATCTTCTTCAACACCTATTTTGAATCACAGGCGGAGAATCGCCCTGAGGGTGATCGCTACCTGCTCCGTATAGTCCACCACTTTTAAGAACAGTACTTGATCAAACAAAAAGTCGCCCTATGTAAACACGGGCGGCTTTTTGTGTTTAGATTCGAAATAAAGGCATAAAGAGTCTTTATTCTTACTCAAATCTTGCCAATTTCACAGACAACCAAACAAATAGTTTTAGTCCTACTGCAGTTTTTTTTAGTATTTTCGAAAGAAATAATTGTATCATTCAAACTCTGTTTTAATTTGACTCAAACAAGATCCACTAAGAAGTGACTTGGCATGGAATGAAGCATTCAATCCAGGAGCAGCTATCAACTGGCGCCATTTTAAGTAAGCTATTTAATAGCGTGACATTTTAATCACCATCAACCAAGGAGAAGAACAATGAAAAGAACAGTGCATTGCCTCATTTTCATCTGTCTGTCCCTGCTGTTGGCACTTCCTGCTTTCGCAGCAGACACCATCAAGATCGGTTTCAACATCCCGATGACTGGTGACATCCCAGAAGTTGGTGAAGGATCCAAAAACGCTGCTGAAATGTACCTTGCTGACATCAACGGCGCCGGTGGCCTTGAGGTCGGTGGCAAGAAGTACATGCTTGAGTTCATCTACATGGACAACGAGTCTAAAGCCGACTCGGCAGTCAACGTTGCCCTAAAACTGATCGAGCAGGAAGAGGTCGTGGCGATTATCGGCCCCAACTCCTCCAAGCAGGCAGTTCCTGGCGGCGGTACCGCTAACGAAAATCGTGTGCCGATGATCAGTCCCTGGTCGACCAACCCTGCTACCACGCTGGACCGTCCTTGGGTTTTCCGCGCTGCCTTCCTCGACCCCTTCCAGGGGCCAGTAGTAGCCGACTTTGCAGCCAAAAAATTCGGCGCCAAGACCGCAGCTGTGCTCTTCGACGTCGCTAACGATTATTCTGTCGGTTTGGCAGAAGTATTTAAATCTGCATGGGAAGCCAAGGGCCTCGGCCCGGTCGTAGCCTACGAGTCAAATGGCACCAAGGACCAGGATTTCTCCGCCCAGCTGACCACCATCATTGCCGCCAAACCTGACTTCATCTTTGTGCCGGAAAACTACAACCAGGTCGCCCTGATCATACCGCAAGCGCGTGATCTTGGTTACAAGGGCCCCTTCATGGGTTCCGATGCCTGGGGCACCCCAGACCTGGTCAAACTCTGTGGCGAGCAGTGCTACGGTCAGTACTTCTCAACCCATTACGCTGCAGCCGGTGCCACGGGTGCAACCAAGGTTTTCATCGACCGCTACACGGCAAAATACGGTGCAGAACCAGCTGACTACGCTGCCCTGACCTGGGATTCCATCGGTCTGATGGTGCAAGGTATCAAAAATGCGGGAAAGGTTGACTCCAACCCGCGCAAAATGCGCACCGCCATCCGCGATGGCCTGGCAGCCATCAAATCTTTTGACGGCGTCACCGGCTCGTCCAAGTTTAATGAGCAGGGCGACCCGATCAAGTGCGCTGTTATTGTCAAAGTTTCCGACGAAGGAACCTTTGTCTTCGAAGAGTCCGTTTGCCCATAATACTCCAGGAGCATAGTTCGAAAAACGCGGGGATCCTTGGATCCCCGCGTTACTGTGCCTAAGATAAGTCGCCACATGCGACCATGCAACTCCAACGTTTTATAAGGAAAAATTTCTGTGGATTTCATTATTCAGAATATCCTGAATGCCCTGCAATGGGGGAGTTTTTACGCTCTCATTGCTCTAGGCTATACCCTGGTTTACGGGGTGCTGCGCCTGATCAACTTCGCCCATGGCGATGTCTTCATGGTCGGAGCCTATATCTCTTTTTTCGTGGCGAGTTTCCTTATCGGCCCGATCGCTGGGCTCTCCCCGATGATGGCCTTCGTCATCACTGTGCCCCTGACCATGGCTCTGACCTCGCTAGTTGGCGTGACCCTGGAGCGGATCGCCTATCGGCCTCTGCGGCGCAAAGGCGCACACCGGCTCTACGTGGTCATCACTGCGCTGATGTGCGGCCTGGTCCTTGAGTACTCGAACCTGGCCTTGCTCGGCGCCAGCCGCCTGAAGTTCCCAGAGTTAATTGAAAAACAGATCTGGCACTTTGGCGGAGTCACCCTGACCAACCTTAAGGTCATGGTCATCGTGACCGCCATTCTGGTCTTCCTGTTTCTGCAGTGGGTGGTGACCCGTACGCGAGTCGGGATGGCGATGCGGGCCATCTCTTACGATAAATTCGCAATCCCGCTGATGGGGATTCCCATTGACCAGATCATCGTTGTCACCTTTGTCCTCGGCTCAGGGTTTGCTGGGCTGGCCGGGCTGCTGTTCGCCATGAGCTATCCGGTTCTGGAACCGTTTATGGGGATGCTGATCGGCTGGAAGGCTTTTATCGCCGCAGTGGTTGGTGGCATCGGTGACATCAAGGGGGCGTTTGTCGGCGGCTTCCTGCTCGGCTTCATCGAGGTGGGCGTAGTCATGGTCTTCCCCTCGACCTACCGAGACCTCTTTGCCTTCACCATCCTGCTGCTGATTCTGTGGATGAAGCCCTCCGGGCTGTTCGGCATTCCTCAGTCAACCAAGATATAGGTTGGGAGATAACAGATATGAAAAAATACTCTCTCAACATGCTGCTGGTCGTTTTTGCAATTGGGCTGCTATTCGCAGCCCACTTCCGCATCATCGACGGCTACATCCAGATTGTCATCATGACCATCGGCATCAATATCATGATGTCTACCAGCTTGAATCTGATCAACGGCAACATGGGCGAATTTACCTGTGGGCACGCGGCCTTCATGTGCGTGGGCGCCTATATCTCGTCGATTCTCTCAGTTTTCTGTTTCGGTACCAAGTTTGGCGAGCCGCTGCTGCCTGCTGCCTCAGTGGTGATTGTTTTCCCCATCATCCTGCTGATCGGCGGGGCTGTGGCCGCCGTCTCATCGCTGCTGGTGTCGGTACCATCCTTCAAAACCCGTGATGACTACCTGGCGATCATTTCTATTGCTGTCAACTACATGATCATCTCGGCCATAGAGAACATGGACTTCGTCGGCGGATCGCGCGGTTTTCAGGGGATGAAAGGTACTGTCTGGGCAATGGCCGACATCTTCGATGGCCCCTGGATGCTTTTCTGGGTCATCAACTTCACCGTCTTCGCAGTCTGGGTGATCCGGCGTTTCATCTCCTCCACCTACGGCAAAGGCGTCAACGCCATCTGCCAGGACGAGGTGGCGGCCGAGATCATGAGCGTTAACACCAACAAGATCAAAATCATCAATTTTATGGTCGCCGCCGGTTTGGCAGGGTGCGCTGGTGGACTTTACGCGCATATCATCGGTTATGTGAATCCGCAGTCCTTCAACATTCTCAAATCGACTGAGGCTCTGGTCATGGTCTATCTCGGCGGCATGGGGTCTCTGTCTGGCGCTGTCATTTCCGCCATCATTTTCACCGGATTGCTGGAAGTGCTCCGCTCCCAAGCGATCATCGATGGCCTTCTCTCACCCGTCACCTTTATGTTTCCCGACTGGGAACCTTCGGCAGGTGTCATCAAATGGGTCCTGATCCCGCTAATGCTGATTATTGTCATGCAGTTCCGCTCCGAAGGAATCATGGGCAACCGGGAACTGGGAGATGTCTTCCCTAAACTAAAGAAATTTTACAGGTTTAAATGATGGCACAGACACAAGTACTGACAGAATCGGCGCCAGTCCTTGAGGTACGCGGCTTGACCCAGCGCTTCGGCGGTCTGACCGCGCTCAACGATTTCAATGTCAAGCTGATGCCGGGAGAGCTTTCCGGACTGATCGGTCCCAACGGCGCTGGCAAAACGACGGTCTTTAACCTGGTCAGTGGTTTCTACCAGCCGACCGAAGGTCAGATCTTGGTCAACGGCGTGCCGACCGCGGGCCTAAAACCGCATAAAGTCACGGCCTTGGGCACCGCCCGCACCTTTCAAAACATCCGCCTCTGGAACGACATGACGGTGCTCGACAATATCCGTGTCGCACAGCACAACCAACTCGGCTACGGTTTTTTTCATGCCATTGCCCGCAGCAAACGCTATCATGCGAGAGAGGAGCAGGTCGCCAAGGAAGCCAATGAACTGCTGGATGTTTTTGATCTGAAACGTTATGCGGATGACTATCCGAAGAACTTGCCATACGGCACCCAACGCAAGCTGGAGATCGCCCGCGCGCTGTCGAGCCATCCGAAACTGCTGCTGCTAGACGAACCAGCTGCCGGGCTCAACACGGCCGATGCGAAAGATCTGATTCGGCTGATACGCTGGATCCACGATACCTTTGACGTGACCATTTGGATGATTGAGCACCATATGGACGTTATGATGGAGCTCTGCACCCAGATCAAAGTCATCGACTTTGGCCAAACCATCGCTGATGGTAATCCGGAAACGATCCGCAACCATCCCGCAGTTATTACTGCCTATCTCGGAGACGATGTTATCTGATGATGCTGTCAGTCGAAAATCTAGAAGTTAAATACGGCAATATTCAGGCCCTACACGGGATCAGCTTTCACGTCAACAAAGGTGAGATCGTCACCCTGATCGGCGCCAACGGGGCCGGCAAGACCACCAGCCTGCACACCATTGCCCGGCTGCCCCCGCCAGAAGCGCCACGGGTGATCGCCGGCGATATCAAATTTCAGGGCGACTCGATCCTCAAAACCAAACCGAGTGATGTCGTCAAGGATCTGCACCTGGCCCTCTCTCCCGAAGGGCGCCACATCTTCGGCAACCTGACGGTGATGGAGAACCTACAGCTGGCAACCTATGCCCGCAAGAAAAATGCTGATCTAAATGCCGAATACGAACGAATATTTGATCTCTTCCCACGCCTGAAGGAACGCCGTAAGCAGCGTAGCGAATCACTCTCCGGTGGCGAACAACAGATGCTGGCGGTTGGGCGGGCGTTGATGACTGGCTGTGAGATTCTGCTGCTGGATGAACCTTCGATGGGCTTGGCACCGGTACTCAAATATGAACTGTTCCGTAAATTGAAACAGCTCAACAAAGAAGGAATGACCATCCTGCTGGTCGAACAGAATGCCAACCTGGCCCTACACCTCGCGCATCGAGGTTATGTGCTGGATACCGGAAAAATTGTTGCCGAAGGGACCGGCGAAGAACTTCTTGGAAACCCTGAAGTCAAGAAAGCCTATTTGGGAGGGTAACCCCTTCTGGATCAACCTACCCTTCCCCTCGCATACGGTTCGCTGCTGCTGCCAATTCATATAGACGCGGCATAGCCAGATGACCAACTTTCCAGGGGAAGAGGATATCCAGCCCTTGTGCTTCGACATCGGCCAACGCTTGCTGCAGGCCTCCGATCAAGCCATCGGGATGCCCACCATACTGGCGGGCACAATAGTCGAGCAAACGTCCAATCGCTTCAGTCTGCCCACGGTCTACTAACTGCTCTACCCGATTCAGATCGATCCGGTGACAGCCAAAATCGATCAGCCTCGGTTCTCTGACATCGATGCGCAACGTGCCATCGCTCCGTCGAGAATTAAACCGAGCGACATCGAGTGAACGTTTTTTTGTAGAGCGTAGCGGAACCTTGCCTGAATCACGAGGTGGTGGTTCTCCTGCCAGGGTTGCTGCCCGTGTGCTGACATCTTGCGGGCAATAATTGTCCATCAGTATCACTCGATCAGCAACGGCCAGATAATCACCAGAACCGCCTGTCACAATAATGCTCGAGACCCCTTCATCTTCATAGAGTTCGCGGACCCTGTGAAGTAACGGGGTTATCGGCTCTTTCTCTGCGCTGACCAACTGCTGCATCCTTTTATCTCTGATCATGAAGTTCGTTGCCGAGGTATCCTCATCGATCAGCAAACAATCGGACCCGCACTCAAGAGCCTCGATAATATTTGCCGCCTGAGAAGTGCTGCCACTGGCATTTTCAGTCGAAAATTTTTCGGTGGTGCGGTTGCCGGGCAAGGTGCCGATAAAAGGGCTGATATCGACCTGATAGATGGCACGATGATCTTCGGCGCGAATTTTTACCGCAGACTCCGTCGTGACGACAAGCTCGCGCCCATCGCCAGGCAGATGGTTATAAATTCCACGTTCCAATGCCTGCAAAAGTGTTGATTTGCCATGAAAACCGCCGCCGACAACCAGAGTCACCCCGCGCGGGACCAACATGCCACTGATCTCACCACGATTCGGTAGAGAGACTCTGCGGCGCAAGCTTTCAGGTGAATTGAACAAAATGCCATCGGCCAGAGGGCGATCATCGATTCCACTGTGGCGTGGCAAAAGGGACTTGTCAGCAACAAAAGCCACTGCATGCTCTTTACGCAACCAGTGCCGCAGATAATCCTGATCCTCGACCTGCTCGACTTGTCGGTAAAGCTCAGTCAGATCACGCCCCAGATAAACCAGACCTGCTGCCACCACCTCAGGTAATTCATCAAAAAACATTGCACGCGCATCATTAACACGCACAGAACGTCCATCTGCAGGGAGGGCAAAGAGCAGGCGTGCCTCAATGATCGCACCATCAATAAGCACGGCGTTCCGCCGCAATAGCTGCTGTCCGTTGGTAGAAATACGAATCTGTCCGCTATGACCAGTGCCTCTTTGTCCCCGAACGTGTTTTGAAATCGCTTGTCCAACTGCACGTCCCAGAAAATCTTCGAGAGCAGTCTTGCGGATACGGGTGTCCCAGAGTTCTTCTGGCAAACCGTGACTTGCGGTGTCAATCTGGAGACTGATGCGCGATGGCTGGGCGTAGGGGTCGCCCTGAACATGGTCAATATTTAAGCAGAAATTATCGAAGCGGTAGCTGCCCGCCAACTGTTTGTAGTCCCTGTAGCCTTTGCCCTCAATTCTGGTCAGAATCTCTTTGAGTCTCTGCATAAGTTTAATCTCAGATTTCAGTTTTGACTCTACTATTTCAAACTATTGTACCTCAATTTCATGACCAGACGGGAATCGGAAGAACACCCAAAAAAAGCCAACCTCCGCATAGCAAAGGTTGGCTCAGGAAATATCAAAGAAAATTTGAATCTCTACAGTCCTAAATAAGCCTTTCGAACTTCATCATTGGCAAGCAGATCAGATGCTTTGTCAACCAAAGTAATCCGGCCGTTTTCCATAACGTAACCACGATCGGCAAGCTTCAATGCCTGATTTGCATTCTGCTCGACGAGAAAGATGGTGGTACCGTTCTCCTTGTTGATCTTCTTGATGATCTCAAAGATCTGTTGAATGATCAGCGGTGCCAAGCCGAGCGAGGGTTCGTCGAGCAGCAATAAACGCGGACGGGCCATCAGTGCGCGTGAGATGGCGAGCATCTGCTGCTCTCCACCCGACAGGGTTCCGCCCAGCTGACTACGGCGTTGTTCGAGAATCGGAAACAGATCGAACACCATATCAAGATCGGACTTGATCGCGGCCTTGTCATTGCGCAAGAAGGCACCCATCTCAAGATTTTCGACAATCGTCATGTCTGGGAAGATCCGTCGACCTTCGGGAACCTGACAGATCCCGAGTTTAACGATCTCCTCGGGTTTGAGTTTGTGGATATGACTACCCTTGAACGCTATTTCTCCTTTACGAGGCGGAGTAATACCGCAAATCGACATCAAGGTCGTGGTTTTTCCTGCACCATTGGCACCGATCAGAGTAACAATCTCGCCTTCCTCAATATCGATAGTGACATCTTTAAGTGCCTGGATGTTGCCGTAGTATGTATGAATATTCTGCAGTCTAAGCATCGTTTTTCCCAAATTTAAAAAAAGAAGATGGCTAAGTCAAAACTTCGTCCAACAAGGCGGAGTGTTTTTCAGGAGTGAAGACATACATCAGTATGTCGAGATCCTGAAGAATACGACAACGCCGTGGGGCGGAGTTTTGGCGACGCCATCAAGCATCGGCTTCTTCTCCGAGGTAAGCTTCGATAACCTTCGGGTTATCTTTAATCTGCTGAGGAGTACCGGTAGCAATTTTCTTGCCGTACTCCATGACATGAATAGTATCCGAGAGATTCATCACCAGTTTCATATCGTGCTCAATCAGCAGGATAGCGATCGTCTCTTCGCTACGAATGCGCAAGATCAGCGCAACCAGATCAGCGGTTTCCTGAGGATTCATCCCGGCAGCGGGCTCATCAAGCAAGAGCAGAAAGGGTTCGGTCGCCATCGCTCGTGCAATTTCCAGCCGCCGTTGGGCACCATAAGGAAGATTTTTGGAAAATTCATCAGCAAACTCTGTCAGTCCAACTTTTTCCAGCAAGTGATAACTGAACTCAACAATTTGCTGCTCTTCCTTGCGCACGGAAGCACCACGCAGAATGGCACCGGTCAAACCGGTTTTGGTACGACAGTGACGGCCAATCATGACATTTTCGAGAACTGTCATATCGGAAAAGAGCCGAATATTCTGAAAAGTACGCGCCATCCCCAGTTCTGTGATGATATTCGGTTTTTTACCATTGATACGTTGAGTCGGTTTGTCTTGGGGGTGGATCAGAATGTCACCGCCGGTCGGTTTATAAATGCCGGTAACACAGTTGAAAAAGGTGGTTTTCCCGGCACCGTTCGGTCCGATCAAAGCGGCGATCTCACCTTCTGAGATACTCAAATCGATCGTATCTACAGCGCGCAGACCACCGAAATCCATGGTCAGACCCTTGACCTCGAGCAATACTTGCTTATCGGCATCAGACATTTTCGGATTTTTCCTTCAATCCCTTGAGTTCATATTTCTGGCGAATGTTGCTGATAATCCCCTGCGGGCGGAAGATCATCATCAACACCATAGCGGCTCCGAATATAAGCATCCGATACTCGGAGAAAGCACGCAGATACTCCGGCATCAGAATCAGGATCAACGCACCAAGAATGACACCGAGGATCGAGCCCATTCCACCCAGTACAACGATTGAAAGGATGATCGCCGATTCCATGAAAGTAAAACTTGCCGGATTGATAAAGGTGGTCTTGGCGGCAAACATAACGCCGACCATCCCCGCCCAGCAGGCGCCGAGAGCATAAGCCGACAGCTTGGTGCGCGCCATGTCAATCCCCATGGCAACACAGGCTATTTCATCCTCGCGCAGGGCGATCCAGGCACGGCCGATTCGTGAATTTTTCAATCGCCCGGTTACGATAATCGTCAGGATCACCAGCGCAATCATGATGTAGTAGATATAGGTGGTCGAAGCGGCGATATTCATTTCCATCCCGAACAGACCGGGCCTGTCGATCTGGGCAATACCGCTGGGGCCAAAAGAAAAATCACTCCAATTCTCAAGCACAACCTTGACAATCATACCGAAACCAAGAGTAACGATCGCTAGATAGTCACCTCGCAATCGTAAAATCGGAAAACCAAGAATAACTCCGAATATGCCGCCGATGACCGCACCGAGCGGCAGGCAGATCCAGAAACCAAGGCCAAAGTGATGGTTGAGCAGGGCGTAAGCGTAGGCTCCTACCGCGAAAAAAGCGACATACCCCAGATCGAGCAGGCCAGCCAGTCCGACCGTTATATTGAGGCCAAGCCCCAGAACTACATAGATCAGCGCTGAAATCATGATCGTGCTCTGATAGGTGTCAAAAACCCAGGGAAAGACCAAAGCAAATGCCATGATCCCGAACAACATCTTGGTACGAACGGCCGGATCCTCGAATAGTCTCTGCATTTTCGAGGGTTTGCCATGTTCATCCTCCCCGCTCATTGCAGCCATCTGACGGGCTTCTTTTCGGGCCAGTGCGTAGCGCCAGAGAAATGAGAGTGCAAAGATCGCAAGTCCGACCCAGAGCATATTCATCC
This sequence comes from Deltaproteobacteria bacterium, assembly GCA_024280485.1. Taxonomy (GTDB): domain Bacteria; phylum Desulfobacterota; class Desulfuromonadia; order Desulfuromonadales; family Geopsychrobacteraceae; genus Geopsychrobacter. The sequence continues at coordinate 8,512 of JAJRQB010000082.1, read as the reverse complement.
AGCGCCACTGGACGATATTATCGGTGGTGTTGACCTTGACCACCATCAGCGGGAAGGTCAGAAAGATAAACCAGAGTGAAACCGCAAGAGACTGTTTTAAGTTTTTCATCGATTATGCCTGTAGATAGCGGCTATGGCCAACTAGACCTTTTGTTTGGTTGCTCTACCTAGAATACCGGATGGGCGCAGAATCAGGATCAATACCAGCAGACCAAAGGCGAAGACGTCTTCGTAGTCACTCGAAATGTAACCGGCAGCAAAACTCTCGGTCAGCCCCAGAACCAGGCCTCCGAGCACCGCGCCAGGAACCGAGCCGATGCCACCCAGTACGGCAGCAGTAAAGGCCTTAACCCCAGCAAGAAACCCGATATAGAAGTTGACCTGACCGATATAGGAAGCTACCAGCACCCCACCGATCGCGGCCAGTGCCGACCCGATAATGAAGGTCATCGAAATAACCCGATCGACGTTGACTCCAACCAGTCTCGCCATACTCATGTCCTGCTGGGTCGCACGCATTGCCTTACCGATCTTGGTGTACTTGATCAGCAAAGTAGCATGATCATCGTCACAAAAGTCGTTATGAGGATAACCAGTTCGGCCGAACCGATGATATGCGCAATCGGCTCCATGAATTCAAAATCGGGGATCAGGGACGGGAATGGTAAAAAATCTGAAGTTTGCGCCAGGAGTACGTAGTTTTGCAGAAAGATCGACATCCCGATGGCACTGATCAGCGGCGACAGACGTGGTGCACCGCGTAACGGCCGGTAAGCAACCTTCTCCAGGGTATAACCATAGGCACAGGAATAGACTATCGCCAACAGGCCAGCAATTATCAGAATCGATACCCCGTGAAAGCCATAGATCGTCAGAACACCGCAGACGATATAGGCAACAAAGGCACCGATCATATAGATTTCACCGTGAGCGAAATTAATCAGCTGGATGATGCCGTAAACCATTGTATAGCCCAGGGCAATCAAGGCATAGATACTTCCCCGGGTCAGACCACTGAGAAAAAGTTCAATAAAATATTCCATTGAGATTCAGACCAATATAAAAGCAAACAGAGACGTGCGTCAGATCTCGCATGAGTAAAACACAGTTTACCCAGGCCAAAACTGACATAAAATTCTTTGTACTGATTTGTAGCCTAAACAAAGTATCAGGGGACCGGCAACAACCGGTCCCCTGAAGCGGGGTAAAACAGTAATCATGCCAAAATCCAGCATGTCGCCAGTCGACGTTTACTTAAGCTCGACGAATTTCCCGTCTTTGACCTGGTAGACCGAGAAGCCAACGCCTTCGGCGTCACCTTTACTATCAAACCTGATATTACCAACCGGAGTCTCGACATACTGTGTCTGCAGCGCCTTGGTCACTGCAGCATAATCAGTCGAACCGGCCTTTTCAATCGCGTTCAACAGTGCCATGGCAGCAGAGTAACCTTCCTGAAAGAAAGCACCTGGATCTCCGCCATAGGCCGCTTTAAATTCAGCAGTAGCAGCAGCATTGAGAGGAATCGACGACAGATCACGAGGACCGGTCATATAAGCACCTTCAGCAGCAGCACCAGCAACCTTGACGAAAGTAGGATCTTTAACGCCGTCATCAGACAGGAACGCAATCTTCATCCGCTTACGCTTCATCTGGGAAACCAGCTTGGAAGCCTCAGGGTGGTAACCACCGAAGATCAGCACGTCGGCCTTCTCACGGCGAACCTTCTGGATGATTGAGGAGTAGTCCATGGCACCAGGAGTAACGCCTTCAAAGAGAACAACTTCGGCCTTGGGCGACTCATCGACAAACTTCTTGGCAAACTCGGCAAACCCTTTACCGTAATCACCCTTGTCGTGCAGTACCGCAACCTTCTTGGCACCGAGCTTGTCGATAGCAAAATCAACCGCCAGCTTGGCTTGCATGTCGTCAGAAGCGATGGTCCGATAGAAGTTGGGATAGTTGCCCGACTGGGTCAACGCGGGGTTGGTAGCCGAAGGTGACATAACCGGAATCTTGGCATCGTTATAGATACCAAGCGCCGCTTTGGTAGCACCTGAACAGATGTGGCCGAGAACTACATCAGCACCCTGGGTGACCAGCTTGGTTGCGGTGTTGGTAGCAATTTCCGGTTTACATTGGTCATCCTGAATCAGCAATTCAACCTGCATGCCAAGAACACCACCCGCAGCGTTGATCTTTTTAACGACTAATTGAGCGGCTTTCATAGCGGGGATTCCGTAAGGAGCCAAATCGCCACTGTGAGGGCCAGCAACGCCGAGTTTGATCGTATCGGCTGCCAGTGACGGACTTGCCAAACCAACTACAGCCACAAGTACGGCCAGAAGAGTACTGAAACGTTTCATCGAAGAGACCTCCAAGCTAAGGATTTAGGTGATATGAAAACAATGTTTGATATTACTTGAACAGTATATAATTGAATCGATCTGTTCGGTCAAGAATAAAGCCAACTCCAGTCAAAACGCAACCTGAACAACCCTTTATGCGGCGTCATACCACCAGTTGAGGCGAAAATTGGCCAGCGTACTTAAGGTAAAAGCAACCTCTCCAATCAACGCAGCGCCTTGGCGCCTCTCCGCATTTCATCGATCATCTCTTTAACCTTCGTAGGAGCTGCGACCTTTTGTGCCAGTCGAGTAAAGTCAGTAAAAAAATGATCGATTTCGCTATCTGACATCAAAGGACTGATTTTCTTGAAAGCCTTCTCGACTTGAGTCACCCCGAATTGCCCAATATGACGTTCAGCGACGCCACGCATCAAAGCATAAAACCGCTCACGCCGGGCGGCAAGATCGGCATCACTCAATTCCCCACTATTCGCGTCGCGTTGTTGGCGTTCTGCCATCAGTCTGTTGCGTGCCTTGGTCCACATTGGTCCGAGATCGGCCGACGCCATCAAATCAGCCATCTTTGTTCCCTCGGCTGTCACGGTCGAAAGCAGGTCAAGCTTCGCCCCTGGAAGAGAGGCAACAGACATTGAAATTTCTGCCGTGGTTTCTAACTCAATAGAGCCTTCATGTAAAAAGCCAAGAGCATTCCCCTGCTCGTAGAATATCAATGCCACACGATTCTCGGCATAGATCCGCAGACAGCCACTCAATCTGTCCCTGCTGACCTGTCCCAAAAGCGCCTTTATGTCGATCAGGTTAATGTCCTGCCCCTGGTAAATATATTCTCCATGCAGCAAAGCATGAATGCTCATGGCAACCTCAGGAACGAGACGGTAGATATTCAATACCGCATTGCCGAGGATTGATATCTCAAAAATTCTGGTGATTGCATCGTACGCAATCACTTGCCCCTCAACATCGACTTCCTGCATCAGAGCACTGATCAGGTGTCCATCGGTAAAGAGGATAATTCCGGTCCCGACAGGTGAATCAAAACGCAGGTAGCCTGAAAAACTACTCTCTACGAGCTTCTCCATCGCTTCAGGAAGATTAACTCGGGCCGGATTGACCCTCTCCTTAACTGGGCTTCCCTTGGGTAACAGAATCATGCAATCCTCATCTTAAGTGACTCAACAAACACTAACCCCGAAATTAAAAGATATAGAGTTCCAACTGTCAAATATAATTCTTCAGTTGACTCTATAGTTCTGCAACAAGCCCGTCACGCAGGACCTTGCGCAGACTAACACATTTACGATACCAACTCTCACCCAGTACAGCTTGGCCTACCTGCGCCGGATAGAGAATAATTAGCGCCGGAAGCTGTTCAGCAAGTGTGAGCCCGGTAGCTTGACGGACCAACGTCTGCCACCCGCTATCAGTCGCTGGTTGAAAAAGTTCTGATTCAACAAGCTTTCCGTCGTTGTCCGCCAACAACAGTCTGATCTGGGGCAAGAGACCAGAGGATTCAACCCCCATACGCAAAACGGCGGTTTGATCGGACTTCCAGAATGGCTGCAGCTTGCGCCCTGCCATCAACCGAGTCACGCAGTCAGCATGAACTAACCAACGGCGACGTTGCGGCAATGATTCGCAGTAATGTGCGGAAGTAAAACAGGCCAATTCGTTGCATAACGGGCAAACCAACTCAACTCGACGAAATCTCTGAGGCAATGCGCCGTCAAGCTTCAGACGATACAACTGACAGTAACGATCACCACCGGCTTCAAATTGCTGTAACGCCAGTTGTGCTAGATGGTGCAGCAGCCGATGTGCCTGGCTGTCGGGCATTCGGGTCAACACCGACCCTCCTGCACCACGTGTGAGCAGCGGCAACTGCTCATCAACCACAAACTCAGCATCCAAAACCTGGCAACTTCGTTCATGGGCCGCAAATCGCAGGAACTCAAGCTGACGAGCCTGCTCCTGTGGATCAGAAACCATCGACGGGATTAACCAGAGCATCTGGTCGTTGCCACCACCAGCCCTGAGTTCACGACGAACCCCAGACAAAGCTGCCAGCCCTGCTGCATTGCGAACCGGTGCCAGAACCAGATCAGCAGCCTGCAATGCCACTGCTGCCGGGACTTCATTCAACTGGCCAGCATCAATAATCAGAATTCCAGGAAAATTGCTTTTAAGCAACAAACAGCGCAATTGTGAGGCCGTTATCGGTGGCAGAACCCCTGCCGCCATATATTCGACTCCAAACTGACCAAGAGTCAGTTGAGCCTCCAGGCCGAGTCCGTCTGATAAATCATTAAGACTCGTCGCCGGATGATCAGGCAGAACAAACATCTGCGCAGGGTCATAACCTGGATCGAAAGAGATTACTGCTACCGGTAAATCCTCAGCCAGACCCTTCAGATAAACGGCCAGATTACCCGCCAGAGTCGATCGCCCAACCCGGCTAGCCGCAGCGGCCAACACGATCACGTAGGGCGATGTCTGTCTCATACAGACTCCTGCAGTTTTTCCCAGCGCGCGTAGGTCTCTTCGAGACGCTCTTTAATTTCCTGATGAGATTTGCCGGTCAGACGCCACTTATCCTGATCCTGATATAACTGCGGATCAGCCATCTGCTGTTCTATCGACGCCAGTTCGAGCTCATATTTTTCAATTTCAGATTCTATTTTCGACAGATCTTTTTCCCGTTTTTGCTGCTGCCGTTGCTGCTGTTTTCGTTCCGTATGCGATTGCAGACGGTCATCCTTCGACTGAGGCACCTCGACTGACGACTCCGTAATGATTTGTTCAACTCGCTGGCTGCTATGACTAACATCGCCGACCTTCTGCTTGGCGCGCAGAAAATCTTCATAATTACCAAAATAGGATTCAACCTGACCGGCACCAACTTCGAGCACCCGGCTGGCTAATTGGTCGACAAAGTAGCGATCATGCGACACAAAAACGATCGTTCCCTTGTAGCCCTTTAAGGCATCAAGCAAAACTTGTTTTGACTGCAGATCAAGGTGGTTGGTCGGTTCATCGAGAAGCAACAAATTGGCTGGCCGTAACAACAGCTTGGCCAGTGCTAAGCGGTTGCGCTCGCCACCAGAGAGAACCCGGACCTTTTTTTCAACTTCGTCACCAGAAAAGAGAAAGCTACCGAGGATATTGCGTAACTTTGGAACCATATCATAAGGCGAATCAGCAGAAATCTCAGCGAGAACATCTCGAGCCGAGATAAGCTCCTCAGCCTGATTCTGTGCAAAATAGGCCTGAGCCAGATTATGCCCCGCAATCCGCTCTCCGCTGGCAGGGACTTCGACTCCGGCCATCAGACGCATCAAGGTTGATTTTCCTGCGCCATTCGGTCCAACCAGCGCGATTCGCTCCCCCTGCTCGACGATCAAATCAACCGCATCAAGAACGTTCAGAGCCCCATAGCTCTGTCCGGCCTTCTTCAGTTCGAGGGCGATCCGTCCACTCTTCGGCGGCACCGGAAAGCTGAAGGCGATTTTCTTACGTTGCGGTGGCAAGCTGATCCGCTCGATTTTATCCAGTTGTTTAATGCGACTCTGTACCAAAGCAGCCTTGTTCGCCTGATAGCGGAAGCGACTGATAAAGGCCTCGGTCTTTGCGATCTCATCATCCTGCTGCTGCTTGGCCGCTCGCAGTGCCTTGACCCGTTCATCACGCGTGGTCAGATATTTACTGTAGTTGCCAGGATATTCAGTCAACTGACCGTTCCAGATTTCAACGATGCGACCGATCACCTTATCAAGGAAGAAGCGATCATGAGAGACCAGCACCACGGCATAGGGATAGTTACACAGATAATCTTCCAGCCAGTCACGAGCTGGCAGATCGAGATGGTTGGTTGGTTCATCGAGCAACAACAGGGTCGGGCGCTGCAGCAACAATTTAGCCAGCGCAATCCGCATCTGCCAGCCACCAGAAAATTGATCACAGGGACGTTCAAAGTCGCTGGTCGCAAAACCGAGTCCACCCAAGACCTTACCAACCTCGGCCTCCATACTATAACCACCGCGATCTTCAAAAAGGGTCTGCAGTTCAGCATAGCGATCAAGGTCAGCAGGCTCATGACTTCCGGCCAGGGTGACTTCCAGGTCACTTAGCTCAGACTGAATTTCCAGCAACTCTTCTAGGGCGCTGTGCACCTCGGCAAAGAGAGTTCGGCCCTTATACTCAAGTCCATCCTGCGGAAGATAACCAAAGGTCGTCCCCTTCGCTGACTGGACCTGGCCCCCGTCTGCTTCGACCTTGCCTGCAAGCAGCTTGAGAAGGGTCGATTTCCCGGCACCATTCTCACCACAGAGACCGATGCGGTCGGTCGGACGGACATGCCAGTCGATAGCATCAAAGATGCGCCGATCAGCAAAAAATTTATTGACTCCACGTAGTTGCAACATGGCGTGGGTTATAGCACAAAGAAAGACGCAGAAAAAGAGGAGGGACGTTTTGAACTGTGTAAAAGCTGTATTTCAGAAGGGTCATTACCCGTATGACTGAGTAATTCATACACCGATGAACGCTAATGGCCCCACCGAGAATTTCGATGAGGCCATTAGTATTGAAACTGTTATTGACAACCTTATTGTTGAACGCTGAACGTTTTAATCCAGGTTGGAAATGCGCCGGTCACCAGGTCAGTGAAGACAGGAAAAAGCGTACCATCAATAGCGGAGATACCAAACTGGGAGACAGTCTCGGCCCCATCATTGATAGTATAGACAAATCGTCCTTCAGGATCGACATCGATGCCACTGGGTCCGCTTCCGGTAGGCGCGGAACCGATCCAGGTCAAAGCGCCTGAAGCTCCTATTACATATTGCTCGACACTGTCATTCACCCAGTCGGTGACGTATACGTAAGTTCCACCCGGGTCAACAGCAAGTGAATTTGGATCACCAACGATTACCGCAGGAAAAGGAATTTCAGACAAGGTCCCATCTACGGCGATCAAAAACTGTCCGACAGTTCCACCATTATTTGCCGTGTAAAGATACTGACCTGAAGGATCAATGGCGAGAAACAGCGGGGTAGAACCAACACCTGTTGGTATCGTAGAGTTTAGTGAAATCGCACCTGTTGTCTGATCTATCACATACTCGGAAATCGTATCGTCACCCGAATTTGCAACGTAAGCATACTGTCCCGATGGCGTAATAGCGATAATATTTGGATTTAATCCCGTAGCTACAGGCCCCGCAGGTGACGACAGAGCACCATCAGTACCAATCTGATATTGCTCAACCTGACCGGTAAAACTGTAGGTCACGTATGCATATTGACCGGTGGGTTCTATTGCCATCGCCCAGGGAAAAGTTGTCGAAGTCCCGACATCTATCGTCGTTTTAGCGGACAGCTTGCCATCTGTGCCGACACTGAACTTATCAATCGTGTCATCCACAAGATTGACAATATAGACGAATTTGCCATCGAGGCTGACAGTTATCGAGTTCGGGCCCGAACCAAGGGCGGTTTCTGAAACCGGCAAAACCTCAGTCAACCCATTTGCCGTAGCAACACTGAATTGGGAAATACTGTCATCATCCTGATTACTAACATAGACAAAGGTCTTAATTCCTGTCCCATTAACTGCAATAGCGACTGAAGCTTCATCGGGATCATTCGATGGGATATTGATGGCATCAGAAAAGGGCCCTGCTGTTTGTGGAGTAAAGGAGACAGTAATAGTGCAACTGCTCGCAGGGGTTAGCGTTTGACCGGAGCACGTATCTGCGGTGATTGAGAATGGTGCTGTGAGAACATCCACATTACCAAAGATGAGATCAGCATTACCATCATTGGTCGCAGTGATGCTCTGGCTCGCCGAATTCCCTTCGGTCACTTCACCGTAGGGAAGTTCCAAATCCGTATCTGGCGCAATCGAGTCGGTAACAGTGATATCAGGAACAAGATTCAGAGTCCCTGTCCCATTAACTGCAATAGTGACTGAAGCTTCATCGGGATCATTCGATGGGATATTGAAAGCATCAGAAGAGAACCCTGCTGTTTGTGGAGCAAAGGAGACAGTAATAGTGCAACTGCTCGCAGGGGTTAGCGTCTGACCGGAGCACGTATCTGCGGTGATTGAGAATGGTGCTGTGAGAACATCCACATTACCAAAGCTG
>JAJRQB010000081.1 GCA_024280485.1 Deltaproteobacteria bacterium | reverse complement strand
TCGCTTATGCGATCAGCGATAATGAAGCAGCTAAGCGCCTGCAAGAGGCCAGGCACCAACTCTTTGAATCTATCGATGAACGTTTACTTGCCGGCTGATTCAGACCTACCCTTCAGACTCATCTTCGGATTGGAATAGACTCTGCTATAGGGCTGTGGTTTGTCGAGGATATTCGTCTTTACAGCATGTAGATGAAAACATATATTATATGTCAATTAAATATTTATTGTTTGTAGCCGGAGGTTATCATAAGTTTTTCTGAGACTGATTTTTTTATTCGCTGTTGTGAGTTGACTGATTTGCCTGCAGTGCTGGCGATAGAGAACTCTTCATATCCACGTCCCTGGTCGGAACAACAGTTTTTACAAGAGCTGCAGGCATCTTATGCTCGAATCAATCTCTTGTTTTTGGATAGTGACCTTGCAGCATATCTATGCTATTGGCTTGCATCTGGCGAGATGAATATCCTTAATGTCGCGACGGCTCCGGGTTATCGCCGTAAAGGGGGCGCTCGTAAGTTGTTAGAATATGCTTTTTCTCAAGCAGAAGCCATGAATATAGAATCCGCCTATCTGGAGGTGCGCACCGGGAACGTTGGAGCCATCTCCCTTTATCGTGATTTTGGGTTTAATGATGATTGCATTCGCCGTGCTTACTATAGCGATGGTGAAGATGCATTGCTGATGAGCTGTGCACTGAAAAGCCCCTTTAACGACGGAGTTTGAGCTTAGGAATGAAAAATTTACAAACAATAGTTCTTTCAAACCAAGAGATCTCACCCGGATATTTTCGGATGCGGATCTTGGCCCCCGGTTACAAGGATATAGCGAAACCCGGTCAGTTCGTGATGTTTCGGGTTAGACGGTCATTGCCGCCACTGCTGCGTCGCCCATTTGGGATCTTCCAGATTGGTTTATTACCAGCAGATTGTGAAGGTATGCCCGAAAAAGAATTTATCGAGCTAATCTACAAAGTGGTTGGCGCCGGTACCGAGGTGATGTGTGAGCTGCATGAAGGTGATCGCATCGAATTGCTCGGGCCTTTAGGCCGCGGTTTTGACATTGACGATGAGGGTGGTGATAAAATTCTGGTCGGTGGTGGCATCGGCTTGGTGCCCCTTTACATGCTGGCTGATTCTCTTGCCGATCGTTCTAAAACCCGTCTCTTGATTGGCGGTCGCAGTCGCGAGGATATTATTACTGTTACCGAGTTTGAGCGTCTGGGTGTGACCTCACATGTCACGACTGAAGATGGCAGCCTCGGTGAAGAGGGATTGATTACGCGGATACTCGAACGAAAGCTTGATAAATATCCCAAGGCCAAGGTCTATTCCTGTGGACCGATGCCGATGTTGCGTGCCGTTGAAGTGATCTGTAGTGAACGCAATGTCCCCTTGCAGGTGTCACTCGAGGCCTTAATGGCCTGCGGTGTTGGTGCCTGCCTTGGCTGCGTTGTCAAAGGGCGTGAGCACTCTGAACAGAATCCTGAGTATCTCTGCACCTGTCGTCAGGGTCCGGTCTTCCACAGTTATGAACTTGATTGGGAGCGAGTTGAAAAGAATATCGAGCAAGAGGAATCGTCATGAGTTCTAATATCGCAACTGACAACAAACCCAACCTTGCGGTTGAATTTGCCGGCTTGAAATTGAAAACTCCCTTGATGCCGGCCTCAGGAACCTTCGGTTATGGTCAGGAATTTGCTCCTTATCTCGACCTGAACCAGTTGGGTGCTATCGTCACTAAAGGGCTGTCTCTCAATCCTAAGGCAGGGAACCCGACGCCAAGAATCGCAGAGACAGTCAGCGGAATGCTTAATGCCATCGGTTTGCAGAATGTAGGTGTTGATGCCTTTATCAGTGAAAAGATGCCATTCCTGGAGCAGTTCGACAGTCCGGTGATCGTTAATTTCTTCGGTAACACCCAGGAAGAATATGGTGAGGTGGCAGCGCGGCTTAACGATGTTCCCGGGGTCGCTGCCCTTGAGATGAATATCTCCTGTCCCAATGTTAAACATGGCGGGATCGTTTTTGGAACAGATCCCAAGGCTGCTTTTGACGTGATCACAACGGTACGCAAACGGCTCACCAAGCCCTTGATCGTCAAGTTAACTCCCAATGTTACCGATATCCGTATCACGGCCAGAGCGGCTGAAGACGCTGGTGCCGATGCGATCAGTCTTATTAACACTATTACCGGGATGTCGGTCGATGTGCGCACCCGCAAACCGCGGATAGCCAATGTGATCGGGGGGCTTTCCGGTCCGGGGATACGTCCGATTGCTGTGCGGATGACTCATCAGGTGGTACAGACTGTCAAGATTCCGGTGATCGGTATCGGTGGCATCATGCGCGCTGAAGATGCCCTGGAGTTTTTGATTGTCGGGGCCAAAGCGGTGCAGGTCGGTACCGCTAATTTTGTCGATCCAAATGCCATGCAAACGATACTTGCAGATCTGGAAAACTTCTGTATCGAGCAGGGAATTGAGGATATCAATGACCTGATCGGCAGCTTGCAGCTATAATGGAGTCTGGTCCCGGTAATAGAAATTTTGTTTTTGTTATGCTTTCACCTCTTGCTTGTCGAACTGCGATTCTATGGATGTTATCACCACACATTTGAACGCTGATTTCGATTGTCTCGGAGCAATGATTGCTGCCCGCCGCCTCTACCCTGAGGCGGTTTTAGTTTTTCCCGGTTCGCAAGAACGTGGGTTGCGCGACTTCCTGCTTCACTCCACCCTTTATGCTTACAATTTCAAGCGCCTCAAAGAGATAGATCTAAGCCAGATCAGTCGCTTGATTCTGGTCGATGTTCGTCAGGCTTCACGGATTGGTCCCTTTGCCGATATCGCCAGAGACCCTCAGGTTGATCTGCATATCTACGATCATCATCTTTCGGAAGAGGAGAGTCTCAAGGGAAACTTTGAACGGATAGAAGCTGTCGGCGCGACGACTACAGTCATGGCACGTATATTTGTCGAGCAAGGCATCGTTCCAACTCCCGATGAGGCGACCATGATGATGCTTGGCCTCTATGAGGACACGGGAAATCTGCTTTTTGGTTCGACCTGTGCCGAAGATTATAGTGCCGCCCGTTTTCTTCTTGAACAGGGTGCCTGCCTCGATACCGTAGCTGATTTTCTGGTACGTGAAATGACTCCTGAGCAGGTCGATCTTCTCAACTCTCTGCTGAAATCATGTCGCCGTGTTTTAATTCAAGGTATCGAAATAGGCCTCACACAAGCATCTCTCGATTACTATGTGCCTGATATTGCCGCGTTGGCGCACAAAATTAAAGATATCGAAAACCTGTCAGTTCTGATTGTGGCGGTGCGTATGGATGATCGGATTTTTCTCGTTGCTCGTTCACGTTTGCCCGAAGTTGACGTTGGCGAGTTGATGCAACAGTTTGGCGGTGGTGGGCACTCTTTTGCGGCCTCTGCATCGGTCCGTGATCTGCCGCTAGAGCAACTTCTCGATCAACTTGAAAACTGTCTCAAAATACAGATTTCACCAAAGATGACAGCCGGTAGTTTAATGAGCTCACCCGTTATCTCTTTGCCGCTCGGGGCAACGATAAGGCAGGCAGGTGAGCTGCTGACGAGGTTTAATTTTAATGCCGCACCTGTTCTCGATGAGACACAATTAGTCGGTGTCGTTGCTCGGCAGTTAGTCGAGAAAGCGCTGCATCATCGAATGGGAGAGTCGCCGATCAGTGAAATCATGTCGAGTGATTATGTACAGGCGACATCAGATGCCGATCTTTTAAAGCTCCAGGAGATGATACTTACACGCCGGCAAAGATTTATTCCGATTGTGGATGACGACCTGCTTGTGGGAGTTGTCACCCGAACGGACCTATTGCAGCAACTGGTCGGGAAAAACGGCGGAACTGGTGCAAACTCTCGACTCAAGCGCAAGAATCTTGGTCGTCTGCTCCCCTCTATAGTTCCATCTGATATGTTGCGCCTTTTAAAACAGATTGGCGGGCTGGCTGAAGATTTAGGATTGAAATCATATCTCGTGGGAGGTTTTGTTCGCGATTTGTTGTTGCGTAAGACAAATTTTGACATCGATATCGTTGTTGAGGGTGATGGGATTCTCTTCGCCGAAAAGATTGCCGTACAGCTTGGTGGACGAGTCAAAGTTCATCATAAGTTTGGAACGGCAGTGATAATTTGCCCTGATGGTTTAACCATTGACATTGCTACCGCTCGACTCGAATATTACGCAGCGCCAGCAGCCCTGCCAGAAGTCGAGTATGCCTCGATTCGCCACGATCTTTACCGCCGTGATTTTTCAATAAATACCCTGGCCATGATTCTTAATCGCTCCGAATTTGGACAGGTTCTCGATTTTTTCAATGGTCAGCGCGACCTGAAAGACCGTTCAATTCGTGTGCTCCATAATCTTAGTTTTGTTGAAGATCCCACGCGTGTTTTTCGTGCGGTACGCTTTGAGCAGCGCCTTGGGTTTACAATTGGTGGTCAGACAGAGCGATTTCTTAAAAGTGCCGTTGCCTCGCAGGTTGTTGGCCGTGTCGGTGGCCGTCGTATCCTCAATGAGTTGCACCATATTCTTGGTGAGGTTCAGGTTGTTTCAGCTCTGAAGCGGCTCGATAGTTTTGGTCTGCTCACTTTTGTTTCGCCAAGTCTTAAATTTGATGCTGAGGCTGAAGCCCTGTTTACTGCTGCAGAGAGGGCCCTGAATTGGTTTGAACTGCTTTACACCGGTGAGGCTTTTGACCCATTTCTGGTTCGGCTGCTGTGCCTTTTTGATCGTCTGCCGCGCAGGGAGTTGAAGAAAACAGTCGTTCGGTTGGAAATAAAGGTCGCATGGCAAAAGCTGTTGGTTAGCGAAGTTCTCTTGGCACGTAAGGCCTTGGCTGCGCTGGAAAGAGCCTGTGACCGTACCTCAGAGCCGGCTCCTAGCAAAATTCATTTCTGGCTTAATCCCTTATCGTTAGAAATGCTGATCTATCTGCTAGCTCTGTCTAAAACCGAAGGGGTGAGTCGAGCCATTTCGATTTATGTGACCAAGTTGCGGCATCAGTATGCTGACCTTGACGGACATGACCTCGCTGCGCTGGGGTTGATTCCTGGCCCCGAATTCGGAGAAATTCTCAATAACCTTCTTTCCGCTCGTCTCGACGGTAAGGTTACGTCACGGCAAGAAGAAATTGCCCTTGTGGAAAAGCTGTATTTAAGTTGATAATCAATTTTTTTCTGGCTGGTCAATGGGTTCTTATTGTTTGTTCCGCTAGGACCTGACCTGTTTTCCTGGCAGTCGTGGGCGATTTTTGTCTGAACACAAGGAGAATGATGGACACAATCCTCTTGAAATTGTCGGTAATGCTGGTGCCAGCGCTGCTAGCGATTATCCTGCACGAAGTCGCTCACGGCTATGTCGCCGATCGTCTTGGCGATCCAACGGCTCGCTTGCTTGGGCGTTTGACTCTGAATCCTTTGCGTCACCTTGATCCGATCGGCACAGTTGCAATTTTTGTTTTTGGGTTTGGCTGGGCCCGTCCAGTTCCGGTTAACGCTGGAAATCTGCGTAACCCCAGACAGGATATGATCTGGGTCTCCTTGGCGGGTCCACTGACGAACCTTGCTTTGGCGGGGCTATCAGTTCTTTTTTTGCGCGGGGTCAGTTTGCTGGAAACAACCCCCCTGGCTAGCGGGGAACTTTTTCTGGAAGTGATCCGTCCGTTACGGACTATGGCAGCTTTCAGTCTTTATATTAATGTTCTGCTAGGCATATTTAATCTTCTGCCGATTCCACCACTTGACGGGGGGCGTGTGCTGGTTGGAATCCTCCCCGGGAAACATGCGCTCTGGCTGAGCCGACTTGAGCCCTTCGGTTTTGTTCTTTTGTTGATGTTGATTTTTTTTACTGATATCTGGAGTCTTTTGCTCTCACCAATTATCAGCCAGATTATTCAGACTTTAGCCGGCAGCGAATATATCTATGTTGAGAAGGCGATGAGCTTTTTGCTTCGTGGTTAATTTATGTCGATAGCGATTAGTCTTCATAATTTTGACGGTCCACTCGATCTTTTACTTCATCTGATCAAGACCAACGAGATGGATATTGCTGATATCCAGATGGTCGAAATAACAGAACAGTATCTCTCTGTTATAGAGCATATGAAGCAACTTGACCTTGATGTCGCAGGTGAGTTCTTGTTGATGGCGGCGACCTTGATTTACATTAAATCCAAGATGCTATTACCCGCTATTGAAGAGATTGATGGTGAAGAGGATGAACTCGATCCTCGCGCTGAACTGGTCAGACGTTTATTGGAATATCAGCGTTATAAAGATGCCGCGAATTGTCTTGATCAGCTTCCCTGCCTGAAAAGAGATGTTTTTCTTCGCCAGGTAGTTGCTTCTGATGCCGATGGTGACAGGGTTGATGATGACATCAGTATCGGAATCTATCAATTGGCTTCCGCATTTCATCACTTACTCAAGCACTCACAGGTAAAATTTGTTCATGAGATTGTCCGTGAGCAGCTTTCGGTCGCTGATTTCGTGCATAAGATTCTTGATCAACTTAGCCGTTGTGGGCAGCAATCATTTGCCGATCTTTTTCCCAACGGCGGGACACGGCAGGAGATGGTAGTTACTTTCTTGGCGATGCTAGAATTGGTGAAAATGCAGATGATCAAGATTTCGCAGAGCGCTGACTTTCAGCCGATATGGCTAAGTTTGGCAGTGTCTTCTACTGAAGTGGACCCTGCGAATTTGGATGAAGGGGCTTTAGGCTATGGATGAACGTTGCAGGGCCGTTGCTGCGTTGATTTTTGCAGCTGAGCACTCGATGAGTCTTGACCGTCTGTGTCAGCTGTTTGATTGTTCGCGTTCTGAGTTGCGCCCAGTAATTGCCCAATTACAAGAGCTCTATCCGATTCAGGTCGGAGGCTTTTATTTGGCTGAGGTTGCGGGCGGCTATCAATTTCGAACCGATCCAGATCTTGCACCATGGCTCAGTAAGTTAAGCCGTGATCGGCCATTTCGATTTTCGCAGGCTGCCTTGGAAACACTGGCGATGATTGCCTACCGACAACCTGTGACTCGCGGAGAAATCGAATATTTACGTGGCGTAGATTCTGGCGGTGTTTTGAAGACTTTGCTCGATAAGGGTTTTTTGCGTATTTTGGGCAAAAAAGACGTCCCAGGTCGACCTTTGATGTACGGTACAAGCAAACATTTTCTTGAATTTTTTGGGTTAAAAGATCTTAGTGCTCTGCCGACTCTGAAAGAGTTTTCTGCGTTAGAGCCTACACTTGACCCTGTTGTTGCGGCTGAGAGTGCCACGATGACAGACGATAGGCCTGTACCGTCTCATCAATTTACTAATGAAGTGGAACCGACGACAGAATGAAAGAGCGTTTACAGAAATTAATATCACGGTCTGGTTTGATGTCTCGTCGACAGGCTGAGGAGAAGATCCGTCAGGGCCTTGTCAGGATAGATGAACGAGTCGCCACATTAGGTGAAAGTGCTGATCCCCAGAAGGAAAAGGTCTGGGTTGATGGGGAACTTTTGCATTTCACTACAAAGACTTTGACTCTGATGTTGAATAAACCAACCGGTTATATTTGTAGCATGAATGATCCACAGGGGCGGCGCTTGGCTATTGATCTATTGCCTGCGGCTTTTGGGCGTCTTTATTCAGTAGGGCGGCTTGATTACAATACTGAGGGACTTTTATTACTTACAAATGACGGCTCTCTTGCCCAGCACTTAACCCATCCGAGTCATCATGTCTCTAAAACTTATTTGGTTAAGGTGAGGGGGGCTCTTGATGGATCGGCTAGTAAAAAAATTGAGTCCGGCATAAAGCTTGAGGACGGGGTCACGGCTCCTGCGTCTGTCTCAAATGTACGTATTTCTGGAAAAAACTGTTGGTTTGAATTGACTCTGCGTGAGGGACGAAATCGTCAAGTGCGCAGGATGTGTGAAGCGGTTGGCCTTCCGGTTGTGCGTCTGAAGCGTATTGCACTGGGGGGGCTCTGTCTGGAGGGTCTCAAATCAGGGATGTATCGTGTTTTAGGAGACGATGAACTGTCCGACTTGAAAAAAATGGCTGGTCTGTAATACTTACTTCACCAAGAGGGGGCTGTGTTTGAACGGAGGTCCTCGCCATGGTCCAAACAGTCTGTTTTCTCTAGGAAAACAGGGTGCTTTTCTTGACAATCTCGGATGCCATCGCTTATCTTACGGTTGGATTGTACGTTCGTTTTATAACTGGGAGTGTGTGTCTTGGCGATCAACTTGTCTAATAAACAAAAATATCTTGAATCTGCTCAGAAAAATATCAAAAAGAAGCAGCTACCGCGAGCGATTAAGGACTACCATAAAGTAGTTGAGATTGATCCGCGCGATATCCGCTCACGTCAGCGCCTGGCCGAACTTTATGTGAAAACCAATAAAAATGGAGAGGCTTTTGAGCAATACGAAGCTGTTGCCAAATACTTTTCCAGTAACGGCTTCTACCTTAAAGCAATTGCTATTTACAAGCAGATGCAGCGCCTTGACCCGAGCCAGATCAGCATCTTTAGTCGTCTTGCCGAATTGAACGAAAAACAGGGCCTTATCGGCAACGCCCTTGCGGAGTTGCGTCATCTTGTCGGGTACTACGAAAAGAACGATATGGTGGCTGATGCCATAAAAACTCTCGAAAAAATGCGCGATCTTGATGGTGGAAACATTAATGTACAAGTGAAGTTGGCCGAAGTTTACGCAAACAACGACAGGGTTAGCGATGGTTTAGCAGAATTTAAGGAAATTTTGAAACTGCTTGAAGAGAAGCGTGATTATGAAAAAATCTTACGTCTCTATCAGATGTTTCTTCCACTTTTTCCAAAGAATCGTGATCTCCAGAAAGGATTGGCTCGGACCCTGTTTGAAAAAGGTGAGTCAGTTAAAGGGGTCAGCATTCTGCAAACGTTATTACGCGATCATTCCGATGACACAGAGATCTTGTCGATGCTTGGCGTTGCATATGAAAATCAGAGTGACGTAAAAAATGCACGACTGACCTACTTGTATCTGCTTAAGCTTGAACCTAAGGATCTAGGGGTTCGTGAAAGCCTTGTTCAGTGTTATCTGAATGAAGAGAATTATGATAAGGCCCTCGCTGAACTCGAAGATTGGAAAGAAGCATTTCTTAAGGTTAATAGTTTAGAACGTCTCCAGGAAATGTATGAAGCGTTACGGGTTGCCCTGCCCGAGAATCAACAAGTTTTGCAAACACTCGATTCAATTTATGCAATTACCGGAGATGGAGATAGCCTTCTTGATTTGGTCGCTAATACCGGTAATTCCGAACAGATTGAGTCCTCTGTAGGGTCTATTGGAGAGGAGACACTTTCAGATTCTCTTCTTGGTGTTATGGATGCAGATGAGATTTTGTCCCTTGGTGGAGATGATCTTCTTGCAGATTCCTTGATCTCTGAAATTCCTCTTGAAGAGGATGGCGCCGAACTTGAACTTCTACCTCTTGAAGAGATTCAAAAAGAGGAAGAAAATGAAGAAGAGTTTATTGAGCTCAATCTCTCAAGTGCTCCAGAAGCTGGCAGTGTTGATTTGTCAGATGAAATGAGTCTCGACTTCGACCTTGACGACGATGAAATTTCGGTTCGAGATGTTTCTGCTGATCTAGAAGAGGCTGAGTTCTATCTGCAACAAGGCCTGTTTGATGACGCTGAGAAGGTCTGCTCTGGAATTTTGGAGCAGAGTCCTGACAATGCTGAAGTTCAAGTAAAGCTTGCTGAAATATCTACGAAACGTGATGCCCTGGGTGTTCAGGGCGAAACCTCTTCGGAACTGCAGGATCTTGCGGCGGAACTTCTTGAAGATGGTTTTCCAGAACTCGATATCGATGCTACGCTGGTAGACGATACTCCCGCAGATGGTTTCACGGTACTAGACGATGAGGCCCGAGTCGTGGATGATGGCTCGACGGCACCTAAGGTGTTTCGGACTGATGTCGATGAACAGATTGCTGCTGACGATATGGAGTCACATTACAATCTGGGGATTGCTTATCGTGAAATGGGTTTGCTGGATGATGCCGTTGTTGAGTTCAGCAAGGCAGAACGTGATCCCTCTCGTTTTGTTGATTGCCAGACATTGAAGGGGCTTTGCTGTGTTGATAAGGGTGACTTTGAGAAGGGTGAAGAATCATTTCGAGCGGCACTAGAAGGTGAATCTTTGGCTGAGGGTCAAAAAATGAGCCTTTATTATGAGCTTGGCGCTCTATATGAAAATTGGGAACGTCCACTAGATGCCCTCGATAGCTTTCAGTTCGTTGCTGATTCTGATCTGTTCTTCCGTGATGTCGCTGATCGCATCGATAGTCTGCGTAAAGCTCTGGGGATGTCTGATGACTCTGAAACAAGTAAAAAAGACACTCCCGAAACAACCCCTGAAGAGAGTAAGGATCGGGTCTCATATCTGTGACATTTCAAAGAATAAATATGTTTATTTTAAAGTTAATGTTGAATCTTTATCCTTACAATCTTCACTCTACTAATCTCTAGGGGAAATTATGGGATATACAGAACATTTTAATCTTGAGCATGAACCTTTTTCCAATGCGCCCAATGATAAATTCTTTTTTAATAGTGATCAGCATAACCAGGCGCTGTTGCGTCTTATGTATTCCGTTGATTCAAATAAAGGTCTTGCTGTTTTGGTCGGTGGTGTCGGCACTGGGAAAACAACTCTAGCACGGCGTATGCTAGGTAGTTTGTCCCTTGACAAGTATGAATCATCATTGCTTGTAATGATTCACTCAGCAATAACTCCTGTGTGGCTCTTGTCTCGTATCGCCCTGCAACTGGGGGTGAAATCACCAGATTCAGATCCGTTGAAAATTCTCAAACAACTCTATGAGCGTTTACTTCAAATTCACAATGAAGGCCGTAAGGCCGTTGTGTTGATTGATGAAGCTCAAATGTTGCAAAGTCGTGAATTAATGGAGGAATTTCGTGGTTTGCTGAATCTTGAGATTCCTGGAAAAAAACTTTTGAATATTGTATTTTTTGGTCTGTCTGAATTAGAGCAAACCATGAAGCTTGATGAACCCCTCGCCCAGCGGGTGGCGGTAAAATATACTCTTAAGCCTCTTTCTGTGGGAACAACCCACAGCTATATTGCGCACCGTCTTCGTGTCGCTGGTAGCGATGAGGTGTTGTTTGAGGAGAGCGCAATAGATAAAATTCATGCTTATGCTGGCGGTGTACCGCGCTTGATCAATACCATTGCAGACAACGCTTTGTTCGAAACTTTTTTACGGCATGACTATATTGTTTCGGATAAGGTTGTAAATAGTGTCTCTGAGGATCTTGGGCTGAAAAAACATCAAGTAACGGACGTTATCGAATCAGCAGTTGCCGAGTCAGTCGATAATTTAGTTCAAACAGATGATTCTGAAGAAGATACACATGAAGATCTTGAAGCGATTGATTCAATGCTAGAGGGTTTTCAAGAAGGTTGACATGACGTATTTATATTTTTTTTCTGTAGCGACTGGGGTTATCGGTCGCTACAGTTGTTTTATGAGAGGTATTGTCCTTGGAAAATTCTTCACGCATTAAAATTTTAGATGAAAGTCTGTGCAACCAGATTGCAGCAGGTGAAGTCGTTGAACGCCCAGCTTCGGTCGTAAAGGAGTTGCTCGAAAATTCAATAGATGCTGGTGCCGATGAAATTATTGTCGAACTAGAATCGGGTGGGAGCAAACTGATCCGTGTGACTGACAATGGTCAGGGAATGAACAGACAGGATGCTTTTTTGTGCCTTGAACGACATTCAACCAGTAAAATACGTCGGGCTGAAGACCTTTTTGCTTTGACGACTCTCGGTTTTCGCGGCGAAGCCCTGGCTTCAATTGCTTCAGTATCCCGTTTTCGCATACGAAGTTGCGCCGCAGATGATGGTCTTGGGCAGGAGATTCTGGTCGAAGGCGGTAAGGTGCGCAAGGCCGAAGAGGTCGGTATGGCACGCGGTACTTTGATTGAAGTCCGGAATCTTTTTTTTAACCTGCCGGCGCGTCGTAAATTTCTTCGTAGAGAACAAACAGAGCTAGGTCATTGTGCCGATGTGGTTACAAAACAAGCTCTTTCTCATCCTGCGATAAGTTTCAGATTGTTACATAACAGCAGGCCAATGCTTGAGCTACGTTGTGAAAAAGGTTTAGCCGAACGGGTTGCTGCACTTCTTGGTCGCACGATGCTGTCTGAAATGCAGAGCATAGAAGTGATCGATGAAACAGCGGGGATCTGTTTGCGTGGTTTGATTGGGCAGCCAACTCTGAATCGTTCTGCTTCTTCACATATCTATACATTTATTAATGGTCGTTATATTCGTGATCGAGTCGTACAGCATTCGATTATGGATGGTTATCGGCATCTTTTGATGAAGGGGCGTTTTCCGGTTGTTGTGTTGTTTCTTGAAATCGCCCCTGATAGGGTCGATGTGAACGTTCATCCAACCAAGCATGAAGTCCGGTTTAGAGATCAGGCAATGGTTCATGATTTCATTGCGACTACCCTGCAAGACCAATTGAAACCAGCCGCTTGGGTCAAGCCCGTCTCTCGAGAACTGAGTGCTGATTTGCCTCCTTTTAATACCGAGTCAGTATCTCTTGGTTCTGTTAATCACCAAATTCAGACCCCTTTAATTCGTGAACCCATTGCCCCTGTCTATCAATCTCCAGGAACAGATGATTCCTCTGGTGGACTTAACCCTACGATCTTACCCCTCAGCTCTGTTAGTGAAAGTGAAACAATACAAGCAGGTGACCTTGAACGCTATTTTTCAAACTTGCGTTACCTTGGTCAGTATCACAGTAGCTATCTACTCTGTCAGGATGGTGACGATCTTCTGCTGATTGATCAACATGCCGCGCATGAGCGTATCGGCTTTGAATCTTTAAAAGAGAGTTTCTTTAAAAACGGAATAGAGCAGCAGAGCCTGTTGTTTCCTGAAATGCTTGAGCTCGATTTTCGCAGCGGGCAAGCCCTGACGGAGCATCTGGATGATTTAGCACACCTCGGTTTTGATGTAGAGCCGTTCGGGGGCAAGTCATTCGCCTTGAAAGCCGTGCCACAATTACTTGTGAAGGGTGATAATGGCAGGCTTATCGTTGATATCGCCCTTGACTTGGAACAAACTGGTAGTAGTGGTGGATTGGTCGATAGGTTGGATGATGTTCTAATTATGATGGCCTGCCATTCTGTGATTCGTGCTAATCAGAATCTTGATCCTCGTGAAGCGAGAGCACTGCTTGAACAGTTAGATTGTGTCGATTTTAAAGCCAATTGCCCGCATGGCCGTCCCGTTATGCAGCGCTTGAGGCTGGTCGAGGTGGAACGCATGTTCCGGCGACAATAGGTTGCTATGATGACGCAGATTCCACTTCTGGTTATTCAAGGCCCGACTGCTTCAGGGAAGACTGGCTGGGCAGTCCGCCTGGCCGAAAGATTCCCTCTTGAAGTCATTTCGGCCGATTCTCGCCAAGTCTATCGTCGCATGGATATTGGTACGGCCAAGGCTTCAGTTGAAGAGCGGGCCGGTATTCCCCATCATATGCTTGACCTGATCGATCCGGATCAAAGTTACTCAGTCTCCGAATATGTTACTACTGCCAGAAAGGTTGCTGCAGATATTTATGCTCGTGGCATGCTGCCCTGCGTGGTTGGCGGCACCGGACTCTATATTCGAGCTCTGATCGGGGGTCTCGCTGAAGTGCCACGAGGTGATGACGCACTGCGCAAGCAACTTGAACAGCTTGAGATCCAGCGAGGGAAGGGGAGCCTCTATTCAGATCTGCAACAGGTCGATCCTGAAGCGGCGGACAGGATTCATCCTAATAATCTGGTGAAGGTTATCCGTGCTCTGGAAGTCTATCAGTTGACAGGACAGAAACTGTCAGAATTACAACGTAATCACAGTTTCTCGGATTCACATTTTCGTCCACTTATTCTCGCGCCAGCATGGGCGAAAGAGGTTTTGCACCAACGGATCGCTGAGCGGACCCGTACCATGCTGACAGCCGGGTTGATCGAAGAGACAATTGCTCTGCTAGCAGATTACGGGGAAGGGTTGAAAAGTCTCCAGACTCTTGGTTACCGTGAAGTGCTCGGTTATTTGCGCGGAGATACCACCCTTGATGTTGTCAGGGATGAGATCGCGCTACAGACCCGTCGTTATTCCAAGCGTCAGCTGACGTGGTTTCGTAAAGATCTGGCGACAATTTGGGTTGATTCCTGCCAAGAGTCTGATAGAATATTGAAATTAATTGATGATTTAATTCAGTCATAAAGCTATGAAGGAGCGGATGATGCCAAAGTCACCATTCAATATTCAGGATCAGTATCTGAATCAAGCACGTAAAGAACGCGTGAAAGTCACTGTCACTATGATGTCGGGCGGCAAATTTGAGGGTTTTATTAAATCTTTTGATAGTTTCTGTGTTTTGGCAGAGAGTGAAGGGGATATCCTGGTTTACAAGCATGCCATCGCTTCGATTACCTCAACAGATGGAACGTTCCGCCTTCATGGCGGCCGTGACTAAATACTTATTGTCTTTGATTTTTGTAAACAGGGGTACCAGAGATGGTGCCCCTGTTTCTGTTTTAGGTTTACAGAGGACAGTCGAAGTGGTCAAGTAACCGGATTTGCAGTTGGTTCATGGCTTTTCAAATAGTCTCTTAACTAAAGGTGGTCAGGCGATGCTAAGATATACGCATGATAATTATTGATCAGGTCATAGCTCAGACTCCTGCTGATATAGCGGGTGTTTTGAGTGGAGATCAGCTGTTGGCGGTAGATACACGCTCAGTTGACGATATCGTTGATTACTTTCTCGCGCTTGAAGGCAAGGCTTCGGTTACTCTGCAGTTACGTCGTGGAGAGGATGAGTTATTCGAAGTTCTACTCGACCTTGCGGAAGATGAAGATCCCGGTTTGGTGCCGGTTCACCCTGAGCCGGTGTGCTGTGGTAATAACTGCATTTTCTGCTTTGTTCACCAACTACCAAAAGGATTGCGCCGGACACTCTACGTCAAAGATGAGGATTACCGCTTTTCTTGGCTCTATGGCTCCTACATTACCCTTAGCAATACAAGTGAAGAAGACTTGCGGCGGATTGTTCGCGATCGTCTTTCACCGCTCTATATCTCTGTTCATGCTACAGACGAAGAGATCCGTTGTCGCCTGTTGGGTAAGCAGGTGCCGCCTATTCTGCCGATGTTAGAGCAGCTGACGTCTGCCGGGATAGAGCTTCATACTCAGATAGTGCTCTGCCCCGGTTTCAACGATGGCGCTATTTTGCAGCGGACGATCAATGATCTTGCCACTTTCTGGCCAAAGGTTGCCTCTCTTGCGGTTGTGCCTGTTGGCATGACTCGTTATCGTGACCACTTGCCACATTTGGATGCAGTCTCAGAGGAACTTGCCAGCACAACGCTCGATCTTATTGACAAAGTGCAACAACAACGGCTTGAGAAGACCGGCAGCCGTTTTGTATTTGCCGCTGACGAGTTTTATCTGCGCGCGGCACGAAAATTTCCAACTATCGAGAGTTATGAGGATCTTTGGCAGCTTGAAAATGGGGTCGGAATGTTGCCACAATTCCGCTGTGAGGCTGAAGAAGTCTTACTTGATGCGATTCCGCTTGATATCGGAAAAGTCAGCTTGGTGACGGGTTACTCCTTTGCTGCTGAACTCAATAGTTTCGCAACAAGGCTGGCGGTTAGAACAGGAGTCGAATTGCAGGTCGTTGCGGTTGAAAACAGATTCTTCGGCGGTAGTGTTACCGTGACGGGACTGTTGACCGGTGCCGATATTATTTCTGCATTCAAAGCTGTTGACTCCGGTACGGCATTGCTGCTACCCGAGGTTTTGTTCAATGATGGAGACAACCTGTTGCTGGATGATCTGTGTATCGAGGATCTTGAACAGCACTTTAAGATTCCTGTTCTCCGAATCAGCAGCGACCCTTGGGGGATTCTCGACGGTCTTGAGCGACTTAATTGCAATGAAATTGAAATACTGCAGAGTTAGTTGGAGCTTACGAGGATGACAGAACGACAAAATCTTCCCGTATTCGGCATGAAATGCCAGAAATGTGTTGTGCGGGTGACGGCTCTGCTCGCAGAGCAGACCGGGGTCTTGGAAGTTAAAGTTCTTCTTGAGGAGAACCTTGCGCAGCTTCATCTGGACCTATCAGTTGTAAGCCTCTCCTCATTGTGCAAAATCCTTGAAGATGCTGGATTCTCGATTGATCAACCTGCAGTAACTGAAACCTCCCATGACATGATCAATGATAGCCTGGCCACTCTTGAGAGCAGCCGTTTTACGATCCGTAAAATGAGCTGTGCTAATTGTGCGCTAATAATTGAGAAGACCATATTGGCGCTGCCGGGGATTGCAACTGCACGAGTTAATTTTGCAGCAGAAACTCTTGTCGTAGAGCACGATGCTAGCGCAGGGCAGGATGACCTGATATTGCAAGCCCTTGAAAAGGCAGGGTATCCAGGACAATTGCTCAATCAGGCGGGTAAATCGCGATTTGTGATCGGTGGCATGAGCTGTGCGAATTGTGCTGCTAAAATTGAACAGACCTTAAATGCCCATGAGGGGGTGAATATTGCGGTTGTCAATTTTGCAGTCAACAGTGCGGAGGTCGATTATGACCCAATCCGCTTAAGCGAAGCTGAAATCCATGCCCTAGTGGAGGGGCTCGGTTATTCTGTGGCCTTGCAGGAAAATACTGCTCAGCAAAATAGCGAAGCGCGGCATGCTTTCTATTGGGTATTGTTTTCCGGTTCTCTGTCGGTACCCATAATGCTTTTCATGTACCTGCGTCCCTTCGGCGAGGCGACGACCCTCGTCAATGCCCTACTCGCCAGCGTCTTGCAGTTTAGCGCCGGCCTGACTTTCTATCGTGGTGCTTACAACTCGCTGCGCAACCGTTCCGCCAATATGGATGTATTGGTTGCAATGGGAATCAGCGCTGCCTACGGTTATTCATTGTTGGCCCTTTTCGGCGTACTTGGCGAACATGCAGTAGTTTTCTTTGAAACCAGCGCAATGCTGATTTTCTTTATCCGTTTCGGAAAATGGCTTGAAAGCCGAGCTAAGGGTCGTGCCGGGGCGGCGTTAAAGCAGCTGCTCAAACTGCAAGCTGATCGCGCAATCCTGGTAATCGATGGGAGAGAGGAAGAGGTTGCGGCCAGTCGTCTTAAGTCTGGGGATCTTGTGGTTGTGCGACCTGGCGAAAAAATTCCGGTCGATGGACAGGTCGAGAATGGCGTAAGCGCCGTTGATGAGTCGATGATTACTGGTGAAGCCGTGCCGGTTGCCAAACAAGCCGGAGACAAGGTGACCGGAGCGACAATCAATTGTTCCGGGCGGATATTGGTGCGCGTTACCCAAGTTGGTAATGATACGGTTCTTGCTCAGATTGTACGTTTGGTCGAAGAGGCGCAAGGGGACAAGGCCCCGATCCAGAAGTTGGCTGACCGTGTCTCCAATGTATTTGTGCCGATCGTTATCTCTATCGCTGTGTTGACCTTTTTGCTCTGGTATGGCCCCGGTGAACGAGATTTTTTCTTTGCCTTCCGCATGGCGATCGCCGTACTGGTCATTGCATGTCCCTGTGCCTTGGGGTTAGCGACGCCTACAGCGATTATGGTCGGTTCTGCGATTGGTTTGGAACGTGGAATTCTGTTTAAAAAGGCTTCAGTCCTTGAGCATATTTCTCGGCTGCAGGTCCTGTTGCTCGACAAGACCGGCACCTTAACCACTGGAGTGTTTGAGGTCGCTCATTTGGTTCCAGTTGTTGGGGGGGGCGAGTCACGCTTGTTGCAGTTGTGTGCCTCAATTGAGTCAGGCAGTAATCACCCTTTGGCGCGCAGTCTGGTTGTCGCTGCTCAAGAGCGGAATATCAATTTTACCCCACTTGAAGAGATCGAAGAGATCGGCGGTCAAGGACTCTGCTCGTCTACCGTCGATGGAGATCTGCTCTGTGGCAACGCACTTCTGCTGGAGAATCGACAGGTAGATCTTTCGCCGTTGGCTGCCATCGCAGATGAGCTTGTCGAAAAGGGTTGCTCCCTGATTTATCTGGCATTGGGTGGTCGTTTGCTCGGGATAGTCGGTCTGTCGGATCGAATCAAGGAGAACGCCGCTGAAGCTCTGACTCGCCTGCGGTCCCTTGGCCTTGAGACCGTTCTGGTCACCGGGGACCGTCGCGTGGTTGCCCAGCAGGTTGCCTCCGAGTTGGGTATCGATCACGTTGAAGCTGAAGTCAGGCCTGAGCAGAAGCTTACGATAGTTGAAAAATATCAAAAACAGGGTGCCTTTGTAGGTATGGTCGGGGATGGGATCAATGATGCGCCGGCTCTGGCCAAGGCAGATATCGGCATAGCCATCGGCAGTGGTACCGATGTCGCCAAAGAGACCGGGGACCTGATTCTGGTTGGTGGAGATCTGCTCGATATCGAGCGTGGAATCAGGCTGGGGCGCCGAACGCTGGCGAAGATCAAGCAGAACCTCTTTTGGGCCTTCTTTTATAACATTCTCGGCATCCCCTTGGCAGCCGGTTTGTTCTATCCCTGGTTCGGTATTTATCTTGAACCAGAGTTTGCCGGTCTGGCTATGGCTTTTTCCAGTGTTTCGGTTGTCAGCAACAGCTTGCTGCTGCGACGCATCCGTCACCAACTATAGATTAATGTTATGAAAACAAAAACTCCAATTATTGGTGTTATCGGCTCATCTGAACCTTGTGATAACGGACTTTTCTTGGCCTATGAGGTTGGTCGACTGCTTGCCGAAGCTGGAGCGATTCTGGTGACTGGTGGCCTCGGTGGAGTGATGGAGGCAGCCTCAAGGGGATGCTCTGAAGCTGGAGGACAGGTCCTGGGCATTCTGCCTGGCGACAATCCGAGTTCAGCGAATCCCTATGTTGATATTGCAATCCCGAGTGGAATGGGGCACGCGCGGAATGTTCTTGTGGCACAAACGGCTCAGGTGTTGATCGCTATCGAAGGTGAGCTTGGGACCTTATCTGAAATTGCCATTGGATTGAAAGTTGGCCGCGCAGTGTTTCTGCTCGGTTCGATTTTACGGGTTAAGGGCGCTGTTGAGGTGGCGACTCCACAACAAGCGGTATCTGCCGCGCTGTTAGCGCTTAGGGAGGGATGAAATGGTCGAAAACGCTCAAGACGCAAGTGAGGTACAGCAGCATTGCTGCGGAAGTGTTTTTGTTGATCAATTGATCGATTGGGTTCGTGGGAAGGGGAGAATCTTGATTGTCACACATGATAATCCTGACCCTGATGCGTTGGCTGCTGCAGTTGCACTACGCCATTTATTATTAATGGGTACAGGAGAGACTGCGGTGGTGGCTTTTGGTGGTGTGATCGGCCGCAGTGAAAATCGCCTGATGGTCGATGCGCTTGAGCTTGAGTTAGTACCGATAACGGAGTTGGACTTTGATGATTTTGCCGTAGTTTGTATGGTCGATACACAACCCGGAACCGGCAATAATTCCTACCCCGCTGACCGGCCATTGCATTTGCTGATCGACCACCATCCACCGCGTCGGGAGTACTCAGATATCCATTGGGCTGATGTCCGTCCAGGGTACGGGGCTTCGGCGACAATTCTGTTTGAATATCTGCGGGCACAGGATATCTCGATCGCGACGCGACTGGCTACCTGCCTCTTTTACGCAATTAAGTCTGAAACTCAGGATTTGGGTCGTGAATGGTCTAAGGCAGATCGGGATGCCTATTTACACCTGTTACCACTAGCCAACAATGCGATTCTCTATCGTCTGAGCAATCCCCCTGTTCCCAATGATTATTATTCCACTTTTCACCGAGCTATCGATAATGCCACGCTTTACGGTAAGGTGTTGGTTTTCAATCTCTATCGCATCGAAAATCCTGATCTGATAGCAGAGCTGGCCGATTTCCTTTTGCGTCAGGAACAGGTTGTTTTTGTCATGGGTTTGGGTTGGTACTTTGGTGACGAATTGATTTCTGTTCGCACAACCGACCCTGATGCCAGACTTGGATCGGTTATCCAGGAGATGATTGCCGGAATGGGAACCGCGGGGGGGCATGGTATGATGGCTGGCGGTCAAATTCGGGGCATCTCAGAGGATAGCGCGGCTCAGAAAGAATTGGAAAGTCTGTTGACCGGTCGATATATCAATATCCTGGGACTACAGCACGAACCAGGTGTCTCCCTGCTTGAATCAAAGGATTGAGTAACGCCGGGTGTTTGACAGTTGTCTTGAAATCGCGGTATAAGCCGAAACTGCATCTTCTCTGTAAACACCGACCAACTCCTATGATGAAACCATTCATGTTAAAGCTGTTTTACAGTCTGTTATTGATCTTTTTCCTTGGGTCTCCATGCCTAGCGGATATCGAATTAGCCCCCAAGGGTAAACCGCCTCTACGGTTGTCCGACGTCTACCTCCTGCACGGGCTCTCCTATGTTGCTCTCGACGATGTCCTGGATGCCGTATCTCTGCGTGGGCATTGGAACTCGGTACGGCATGTTTACAGAATCCGTATTGCAAACGGCTGGGCTGAATTGAGTCCTGGTCGGCAAAACCTCAAAATAGGTGAGGAATTTTATCCCTTAAAAGAGAAGCCGCGCTTCATCGATGGTCGCTTAAGGGTTTCAGAAAATTTCATTATCAATCAGCTGTCGATGCTGATCAATCGCCCGATCTATTTTCGAAATTTAAATCCAAGCACCGCACAACACAACGGTGATAATACCTTGGATCGGCTTTTTTCGTTTCTTTTGCGCAAGAAAAATATAGTTGCCGGACCTAGGCTGCGCGGAGTGGCAATTGATGCTGGGCACGGTGGGCTCGATACGGGTGTGATTGCGGGCGATGGCTACAAAGAGAAACAGGCGACCCTGGCTCTGTCGGCGCGTTTAAGTAAAATTCTCAAGATGAATCTCGGTATCCCGGTTTACTTGAGTCGGGATGATGATTACGAACTGACCCCCAAGCAGCGTCTTGAGCCTGTTGCTCACGAAGATGTTGATGTCTGGTTGCTGTTACATGCTCAGGGAAGCTTTACTGCGGCTGCCGAGGGTGTTGTTCTCTTTGTCCGTAGTAACACTGAAAATAGCAGCGACGGGCTGATGGATTCGAGTCGGCAGCTAGCCGAGGAACTTAAGACTGCTCTTGAGGAGTCCGATGTGCCTGTTGTCGGGATCTTCACTTCGCCATTGGTCCCACTCGGTCAAGGACGTTTGCCGACAGTACTTCTCGAGCTTGGATATTTAACGAATCCCGTGGACCTGCAGCGGCTGCGCAGTCCCGATGGACAACAACAGCTCGCCCAGGCCCTATACATGGGGCTACAGAATTTCACCTTAAACCGAAAGATGAACTGATGTCCGAATTTGTCCGTTCCGATGAGCGTGCTAACAATGCCCTGCGTATAGTTGACTTTACCCGCAATTTTACCCGTTATGCCGAAGGCTCGGTCCTGGTCTGTTTTGGTGAAACCAAAGTCCTGTGCAATGCCAGTGTCGAAGAGCGGGTCCCTCCGTTTATGCGCGGCCAAGGCAAGGGATGGGTTACCGCAGAATACAGCATGTTGCCACGCGCAACTCATACCCGTTCAATGCGCGAGGCGGCCAAGGGGAAAGTGTCAGGGCGCACCCAGGAAATTCAACGCTTGATTGGCCGTTCACTCCGCGCAATTACCGATCTTGAAGCCCTTGGCGAGATTACAGTGCAGATCGACTGTGATGTGCTGCAGGCTGACGGAGGAACTCGTACCGCATCGATCACCGGAGCCTATGTTGCTCTGTATGATGCGCTGCGCGGGTTGGTCAACAAGGGGACTCTCGCCAAGATGCCACTGCTCGATTCGGTGGCTGCGATCAGCGTAGGAATTGTAAAGGGCGAAGCGCTGCTCGATCTCGAATATATCGAAGATTCTACTGCGGATGTCGACATGAACTATGTCATTACGGGCAGCGGTGATTTTGTTGAGGTTCAGGGGACTGCTGAAACGCGACCATTCACCCTCGAACAGATGGATGCCATGCGTCAGATGGCTCTTGATGGATGTCAGACGCTCACCCAGCTCCAGGAACAGGCACTAGAAATCTGATGAAACTGCTTGTAGCGACAAAAAACAAAGGCAAACTGCGAGAAATACGTAGTTTGCTTGCTATACAAGGGATTGAGGTTGTTGGTTTGGAGAGCCTTGAGAATGCACCTGATGTGATTGAGGATGGAGATAGTTTTGCTGCAAATGCGCGCAAAAAAGCACTTGAGATCGCCAGCTTGGCAAATTGCCTGACACTGGCAGATGATAGTGGGCTGGTTGTTCCTGGCCTCGACGGCGCACCAGGGATTTTTTCGGCACGTTATGCTGGTGATGATGCGACAGATAGGCAAAACAACCTTAAACTGCTCAAAGAATTAACTTCGGTACCACCGGACAGCTGGCAGGCGTATTTCTGTTGCGTTATGGCACTTGCTGATCCGCAGGGTCGCTGTCGTACATTCGAAGGGCGTTTGCACGGTCTGCTGCTGGATGAGCTGAGGGGCGATCAGGGCTTCGGTTACGATCCCCTTTTTCTCGTGCCTGAATATGGTAAAACCTTGGCTGAACTCCCCCTTGAAGTGAAAAATCGCATCAGCCATCGTGGTAAGGCCTTGGTTCAGTTGCTACCGGTCCTGAAATCTGACGACCCCTTGCATGACTGAATCAGGCCACAGATGGCTACTGGCACCGACTTGACAGCATTTGTGGTCTGGTGCTAAAAATGCGCGTCAATTTAATAAACAACCGATTTTTGAGGAGCTAGAACATGGCTGTAGAAAAAACATTCGCAATCGTTAAACCTGATGCTTTTGCCGCTGGTTATGCTGGCAAAATTCTTGCTCGTATCTATGCTGAAGGTTTTCAAGTTGTTGGTTTGAAAAAACTCTATATGAGCAAGGTTGAGGCTGAGGGCTTTTATGCTGTCCATTCTGAACGGCCATTTTTCGGCGAACTGACCGACTTTATGAGCAGTGGCCCCTGTATCGTCATGGCTCTAGAGGCCGAGGGTGCGATCACTAAATGGCGTGACCTGATGGGTGCGACAAACCCGGCTGACGCTGCAGAGGGGACCATGCGCAAGGAGTTTGGCGCTTCTATCGGCGAGAATGCGACCCACGGTTCTGACGCTCCTGAAACTGCCGCCTTTGAGCTGGGCTATTTCTTCAATGGTCTGGAACTACTTGTTTAATCAGTAGTTTCACCAGAGTTAAAACGTAAAGAGGCCGGGAAATTTCCCGGCCTCTTTACGTTTAATTAGACGGCCCCGGCTGCTCTCTGTTTCGATCTGATTTTTATGGATGAAAATTCGTCGTATTTAGCTGAATTGAGTGTCCTGATTTCAGTTTCCGAAACCCAGGGTCAACCGGACAACTCTTTAGGGGCTCTTTCTTATCTAGTGATCTGCATAAAGTTGATCAAATGGAATCTTTGGTCTGGTTTCGGCCTGATATATCTGTTCAGTGATCAAGAGTGAGCCCCAACTGATGCAGATCAGGATCAGGAGAGTGGGGATGAGATTGTAGAATAGGTGGTGGCGGGCTCGTTGAATGAATGGCAGGGCGCTTGAAAAGGGAAAAAGTTTATTATCAAATGACAAACTCCAACTGGCAGGGCAGGTTGCACTCCATTTCATAATTAATTCCTCCTTGAATCAGAAGTCGAGGGGATGAGTCCTCGGCTATGGCAAGTCGAGCTTGTTGACCAGCTCCAGATCCTCTCTAATCATTTCAACGTCACTGCTCACCACTTCGCGGTAACGTTCGGGACTAAAAATATCTATTCGGCCAAAATTTCCGACCACGACGATTTCGCGCACATCATCAGAAATTCCAGCCCATTTTCTTTGCGCCTTGCCCAATGGAATCCGACCCTGTTTGTCGAGCTGTACTGCAGTTTTAGGGGCCAGATAGAGACGGTTTAAAGCGGTGCGCTTTTTGCCGTCGGCACATTGTTCAAGACGTTTGACGAATAATTCCCACTCATCAGCGGGGTAGGCAGTCAGTCCGCCATCCATATTTTTGGTGATAACCAAAGCAGCACTCTGATCGGCGCCTAGTAACAGGTCGCGGAACTCTCTAGGGATGCCGACCCGGCCCTTGTCATCAAGAGATTTATAGTATTCGCCAAAAAAGATAAATCACCTCTTAATTTCTTGCGCCATCATGAACCACAATTACCCACAAATTACCACAAACTTTATATGCAGGGAGACGATCTGTCAAGGAAGAGATTCATCTTCTGTAAGTGAGCAATGAGTTATTTATATGGTTGTCACTATTATTGTGACTCTGGGCAGGGTGTTCGGACCTGATTAAATAACCTTTGAAAAACATTACTCAGATACTCTGATGTAAGGTTGTGCTAAGGCGGGTAAGAACTGTCAATTCAATAAACTCTTCAACGGGAGGGAAAGCCCCTCAAAACCTTGTATTTTCAGCGTCTTTAGGCTACCTTTTATCGCTTAGCTATCAACCCGCAAAAAAGAAGTCTGTATGAGTAATAACCAGTTGATTGATATTAAAAATCTGTCCTTCCCTGAACTGACAAAGATGCTCGCCGGTCTGGGTAAGGAGACCTTTCGTGCCAAGCAGATCGTTAAATGGATTTATGGGCGAGGTGTTGTTTCGTTTGACGAGATGACAGACCTCTCAAAAGGGTTGCGTGAAGATTTAAAGCAGCGCTTCAGCATATCTGATTGGACACCTGAGGTTGTTGAAACCTCGAAGGACGGGACGCGTAAGTATCTCTATCGGCTCAATGATCAGGAGACGGTTGAGTCGGTGCGGATTCCGATGGATGGTAAGGATACTCTGTGTATCTCAACTCAGGTTGGCTGCGCGATGCAGTGTCAGTTCTGCCTGACTGGAACCTTCGGCTTGACGCGCAATCTCGAAGCATCTGAAATTGTCAACCAGGTTTGTGCTTCGCTTAAGGATGGTCCCTTGCACAATATCGTGCTGATGGGGATGGGCGAACCGTTGCATAATCTGGATAATGTCATTAAGGCACTCGAAATTCTCTATCTTGATGATGGATGTGGGTACGGTGCGCGTCGTGTGACCCTCTCAACCTCAGGTTTGGTCCCGCAGATGTTTGAGCTGGCCAAGCGGATCAAGGTTGGTCTGGCGGTTTCGTTAAATGCGACTACTGATGAATTACGCGACCAGTTGATGCCGATCAACAAAAAGTATCCCCTGGCGGAGTTGATGAAGGCGTGTAAGGATATCCCGCTCGAACCTCGGCAACGGATTACCTTTGAATATATTCTTATCGGTGGGGTTAACGATACGCGGACAGATGCCAAGCGTTTGGTTAAGCTGCTTCATGGCTTGCGCGCCAAGGTAAATTTGATTTCGTTCAATGAACATCCTGAGTCAGATTTTAAGCGTCCGTCTGCCAGTGCAGTGGATGAGTTTCAACGATATCTGCTTGACCGTGACATCGTTGCGATTAAACGTGCAAGTAAAGGACAGGATATCTCGGCGGCCTGTGGTCAACTCAAGGGCAAGCTTGAAAAACGCGAGCTGTGAGGCGTTGATAATCATCAGTATTAACCTTAACCGGATCGGGAGAGATTGATGGCGCAACCTGTAATTGGAGTTATTGGTGGTAGTGGTCTCTATGATATTGAGGGCCTGAACGATATCGAGGAAGTGACTCTGGATACTCCCTTTGGCGCCCCTTCAGACAATTTTGTCACTGGAGTTCTTGAGGGCGTGAAGATGGTGTTTCTGCCGCGGCATGGGCGTGGTCACCGGATTCTCCCTTCCGAAGTCAACTATCGCGCCAATATCTACGGTATGAAATCTCTCGGTGTGCAGCAAATCATCTCGGTTTCAGCCGTCGGCAGCATGAAAGAAGAGATAGTTCCGGGGCATATTGTTATTCCGGACCAATTCTTTGATCGCACTCAAGGGAAACGGGACTCGACATTTTTTGGTAATGGTGTTGTCGGCCATGTCCAGTTTGCTGACCCGGTCTGTTCTGCCCTCTCACAACGGCTTGCAGCAGCAGCGGATGCCATCGGCGCGACTGTGCATCGCGGTGGGACCTATCTCTGCATTGAGGGCCCGAACTTCTCGACCCGTGCGGAATCGAATATTTACCGCAGCTGGGGCGTTGATATCATCGGCATGACTAATATCCCTGAAGCGCGACTTGCTCGTGAAGCTGAAATCTGCTACGGCACCGTGGCCTTGGCGACCGATTACGATTGCTGGCACGAAGGGCATGAGGACGTGTCGGTCGAAGCGGTTATCGCTATCATTCAGCAAAATGTAAATACTGCACGTCAGATCATCAAGGAAACGGTTCTTGAGATTGCTGCTGGCTGGCAGACCAGTGATTGCAGCTGTGATGAATCATTGAAATACGCAATTATGACGAATAAAGAGCTGATCCCTGAACAGACCCGCAGGGATCTTGAGCCTTTCCTTGGAAAATATCTTGGAATTGTTGATGGCTGATGGGCAGAACTTAGACTAAACTTATGGCATCGTTTAAAGATGAGAAGTTCAGTTTTAAGCGGTTAAACTCTCTTGATTGTAAATAGATTGAGAAGCGTTATAAGCAGCGTCGGACTACGTGTTTTTGTTAGCTTGAACCACCTGAGTTGTCGGGGAGACTCTGATGTTTGTTCTACAGAAACAACTGACAGTACTGAATGTTCCGAGTAGTCGTGTTGCGGTGCTCTATCGTTCGGGTCCCGATATCCAGTTGGCTCTGCCAAATCTGCCTTCGCAGATGGCCAGTGCCTTCATGGTCATGCTGAGGGGTGGCGGCAAGATCCAGGTACTTGTCGGCCTCTACATGGAACAGAGCTGCTGCAGTGTTTTTTATGTCTCCGATGCTGGCGAAGTCTCGGCAGAGCATGCTGAGCGTGAGCTTGAAGATGGACTTGTTTTTGTCGAGACGATGGGATTTGTCCTCAATGAGGTAGAACTCGACCGGATGACTGTCGAGCAGCGGGAAGCTTATTGGAAAGGCTTGTCGATCTGCCAACATCATACCGCAGTGACTGCTAAGGCTTCTGAAAACAGGTCCGCAACTCTCAGAGCTGCTCAAGCCAAAGTAGAAGCTCAAGCCAAAGTAGAAGCCCAGGCCAAAGTAGAAGCCCAGGCCAAAGTAGAAGCCCAGGCCAAAGCAGAAGCTCAGGCCAAAGCAGAAGCTCAGGCTAAAGCAGAAGCCCAGGCCAAAGTAGAAGCTCAGGCCAAAGTAGAAGCCCAGGCCAAAGTAGAAGCCCAGGCCAAAGCAGAAGCTCAGGCCAAAGCAGAAGCTCAGGCTAAAGCAGAAGCTCAGGCCAAAGTAGAAGCTCAGGCCAAAGTAGAAGCTCAGGCCAAAGTAGAAGCCCAGGCCAAAGTAGAAGCTCAGGCCAAAGCAGAAGCCCAGGCCAAAGCAGAAGCTCAAGCCAAAGTAGAAGCTCAAGCCAAAGCAGAAGCTCAGGCCAAAGCAGAAGCTCAGGCCAAAGCAGAAGCTCAGGCTAAAGCAGAAGCTCAGGCTAAAGCAGAAGCTCAGGCTAAAGCAGAAGCTCAGGCTAAAGCAGAAGCTCAGGCTAAAGCAGAAGCTCAGGCTAAGATCAATTTAGCTGTGAAACGTCAGGCATTAAAAGAACACCTGGGTAAATTACTATCATCCTTGTGATATGAATTAGATTCGCGTTTGGAGGAAACCATGCTGTTCAGGACCATGACTGCCGTCCTGCTTATTGTTCTGCTTGTTAGCTGCGCCAGTTCCAAAAACAAGCAACCAAAAGCGATGCCCCATTACACCCTTGGCCTCTCATTCCTGCAAAGTAATAACCCTACACTTGCATTGAGAGAATTTCTTAAGGCTATTGAGAAGAACCCAAGGGATCCACAGGTACACGCAGGCTTGTCGAGGGCTTATCAGTACAAGAAGGCATTTGCTTTAGCGGAGAAGCATTATTTGATGGCGTTGTCCTTCTCTGATAATGATCCGAAATACCAAAATAATTTGGCTGCGCTCTACATTTCAATGGAGCGTTGGGATCAGGCCATTGAATATTTTCAAAAAGCGGCCGCAAATCTTTTATTTATGCGGACTGAATTGGCGATAATGGGCAAGGGCTATGCCTATTAC
The DNA here is from genome assembly GCA_024280485.1 of Deltaproteobacteria bacterium. Classification (GTDB taxonomy): domain Bacteria; phylum Desulfobacterota; class Desulfuromonadia; order Desulfuromonadales; family Geopsychrobacteraceae; genus Geopsychrobacter. Next base: position 583 of record JAJRQB010000081.1, on the reverse strand, counting down.
CGCAAGGGCGATTATCCAGAAGCTCTGCAGGCTTATCGTGAAGCTGAAGCGATTGCGCCACGTCAGGCATCACTGCACTTTCATATAGGTGAGACCTATTCTGCTTTAGGACAGTCCGATTTGGCAGTTGAGTCCTATGAAAAAGCATTGTTGCATGCGCCTGATTATTCTGAAGCACGTTATCAGATGGCTATCCTGTTACTTAAAAATCAACAAATTGAGAAGGCAAAAAATCTACTAACGATAATTGTTGATCAGGATCCACGTTCCGATTGGGGAATGAAAGCCAGAGATTTCCTTAAAGCCCTTAAGTGATCAGTCTGCTCACTGGACAAAGATCCAAAAATAAGTATTCTTTAAAGAGTTTGTTGCTTTGTTGCTTTGTTGCTTTGTTGCTTTGTTGCTATGGTTCACAGGCTCTTTAAGGTTGATCGACTGTTATGGGTTGTGTCCGTATAGTGCTGTAAATTCATGAGGCCATCGTGGTCCTCATCTCGTAGGATTGGTGTTGCGAAGCATCAACCCAAACGAGAAAAGGAAAACCACGATGACCGATTATGAGATTAATGTCCCCGGCAGTATT
>JAJRQB010000080.1 GCA_024280485.1 Deltaproteobacteria bacterium | reverse complement strand
GAAGATGTGCTTGCTCCGTTTGGGTCCGCAGTCTTACGGACCATAAGAGCTTTGAAGGATCTGGTATACATGTGCCTCCCAACTGCCCCCAATTTTATTGAGTTTAGTTAGAGGCGACAACTATGCTGACACAGGGGGTTTCCAAAATATTTCGGGATATTTTGCTTGTGAGTAAGTCCCGTTATGCGATTTTTGTCTTCACAAAATGGTCTTCCATGCTTTTTTACACCCCAGGCCAATAAACAAATCAGGCCGATGGGGATGATTTCGGGGAGTACCACAAGTACCCCGACGGCAGTAAATATCAATTTGAGTGTTTTGGGCATGCCTGACCTGTGTGGGTCGGTAGAATCATATTGAGCTGACAGTTCATGTAGGTAATCAGTACGCTTGTCAGGCATCTATTGCGTCAGCGGCCCATTCCAGACCCAACTCCACAAGTTTGCCTCGCGAGGGGGTACCCTGATTGTCCCAGCCGCACATGGCGTAGTAGCAGTCCTTGGCGCGTTCTATCTCCTCTGCTGAAATTGCCAGCCCGTCAGTCGGCCCACCCTTAAGTGGGCGGGTCAGTTTCTTTGGCAGCGAGTCGTCGTCTCGACTGAACCCCTCGCGGGCATTAAAGGCGCGCATCAGATTGAGGCGCCGCTCTCCGACCTTCATAAGTTCCCACAGACTCACATTCCAGCCAGTGACGGCGCGAACCATCTCAACAAACTGAGTCGTATCGTAAAGCTGCCATGAAGGCCCGTAAACGAACTGACAGCAACTGATACTGTCCATCATGCTGAAGAAGAGTTGCGTGTAGTACGCGAAGCGAACCTTCTCGTCGGTAAGGCTGTATTGCTGCTGGGGGTCCTGCAATCCCAATGGAGAGAGACGATTTTTGAAGAGTTTGAATGCTCCTTCTTCATAGGCACCGTCATGCTCAGAGGATTGATGGTCTGCCCCGATCGGGCTTACGGCATAGATAAGTCCCAGACTTCGTTTGATTTGCGGCATATGAGCGGGGAGATACTGGTTTTTGACCGCGACACAATATTGTTCTGCTTCTTTGCCAAGCAGCTCAATAAGTGCCGCCGGACCATCGGCCAGCACCTTTCCCAGGCCTTCCCCTTTGACCATCTTCTCCACCATGGCGACCATGGCATCAGTATTACCGAACCGTAATTCGATACCGTCCGTCTCTTCTTTGCCGAGTAGTTTGTTCTCATAGCAGTCCATGGCAAAGGCGACGGCTGCTCCGGCAGAAATAGTGTCCATGCCGTAGGCATTACAGAGCTGGTTGGCATATGAAATTGCATCGAGATCATTAACCTCACAGTAGGAACCGAAGGTGCCGATGGTTTCAAATTCAGGAGCACCGTAATTTTCGGTGACCGGTTTACCTTTCCATGTGGTTTCCACCGCACGTTTGCAGCGCACGACACAACCGAAGCAGGTCTCACGCTTCTTCAGGATTGTGTCGGCCATGGTGAAGCCATTTATTTTCTCGTTGCCCTCGAACACGCCACTTTCCCAGTTGCGTGTAGCGAGGCCACCGGCTCCATGCTGTGCCCCGACCTGGCTGGAGGTCCCATACTCACCGACAACTTTTATAGAGCCGACTAAATTCTTTGCGCCCCACTATGCCAGTTCGCGGAGAGCCTCCTTGTCGGCGACTTCTGTCTTCAGCTTGCCCCGCACTGCAATTGCTTTGAGATTTTTGGAGCCCATCACTGCTCCCAGGCCAGTGCGTCCGTTGGCCCGGTTACTCATATTCATAATGTTGGCGATGCGAGCACAACGTTCTCCGGCGGGACCGATTTGCATGATTTCAATCTTGGGATCCCCCAGTTCTTTATGGATGGCCGTTTGGGAGTCAGCCGTGGTTTTGCCCCACAGGTGCGAGGCGTCCCGGAGTTCGAAGGATCCGTTATCAACCCACAGGTAGACCGGTTTTTCGGATTTACCGGTGAAAACATAGGCATCGAAGCCCGTCGCTTTCGATCTGGTCGGCCAGAAACCACCAGCCTGAGAATCGCCGATTGCCCCGGTGAGGGGTGACTTCGCCGTAACACACACCCGGCTTTGGCCCGAAATCGGTGCGCCGGTGGTGACCCCGGTACTGACCACCATCACATTATCAGGACCCAGAGCATCGGCGCCTTTCGGGATGAGTTTAAGTGCGTAGTAAGCACCCAGGGCGCCTCCGCCAAGGAATTTTCGGAAGAAATCTTCTCCGGGATATTCAACTTCAAATTGGCCGGTAGTGAGGTTTATGTGAAGAATCTTGCCGCTGTATTCGTTAGTCATTGATTTATTATTCCTTGTGTAAGTGTCAAGTAGGGTGAAGATGTCCTCAGGTATAATTCATATCATGCTGGTTCTTCTCTTTGTGTGAGCAAGCTGCATGCCAGTTCATTTACAAGGTAATGATCGGTCAGGGTTGGTGCATTTCAAGAATATAGGGGCAAGAATATGAGGGCTCTGTTGGATGTCCCGAACATCTTTTGCAGTAGTGCTGGGCCGTTAAAGGCCGCAGGTTGGCTGGTTCCGGGTTTCAACGGTAGCCTGTCCTCAATTTAGAAACATCAACAACCTATTCGACAGCTGTTGCATTTATCTCTGATGTTGTTTCGAGAAAAGTGATGACGCATGGAATCGGCCACGATGCTTGCTACCATCGTCTTCGGATAGTGATGGCGCGCCAAACAATAGAAATATGTTTGAGTTGTTATATTGTGAAGTCTCTAATTATCAAGAAAGGCGACTAGAATTAAGGGGATAGCAATGGTTGGCGGGACAGGTGGAGGCACTTTTTTTTGACGAGGCATGCTAATTGCTAATATCGTCCATTAGTCAGCTGTAAAACATTATTCTAGGCAAGTATTAGCTATTAACTTTGAAAAATGTAGGGGTACGAAACGATGCAAGAAAATCTCTTAGAGATACAAAGCAAGAGCCCGCGTAGGAGAGCGGGAAGCCGCCTGGACCGTGTACTTGGAATTCTGGCACTTGTGCTGCTTATCTGTCTGTCCATAGTCGGCCCGAGCCGCGCTCAATCCGAATGGGAGCAGCATGATGACCTGTTCTCGGTCAGTTTTCCTAATGAAAATGATGGCTGGGCGTGCGGACGTTGGGGGACTATTTTGCATACCGCCGACGGTGGTCAGAGTTGGGCTCGGCAGGAGAGCGGGACGACAATGACACTCAGTTCTGTCTTCTTTGCTGATGCGAAGACCGGCTGGATTGTCGGCAATGGTGGGACGATCCTGCATACGGCTGATGGTGGGAACACCTGGGAACAACAGAAGAGTCCAGTGCCCTTTTTTCACATGAACGTTTGTTTCGTGTCTCTACGTGAAGGCTGGATTGTCTCAGAGATGACCCACATTCTTCACACGGTTGACGGGGGACAGACTTGGGACGTTCAGTTCTCAGATGAGGATTACAAGTTAAAGGCGATTGCTTTTGCCGACGCGAAAAACGGTTGGGCTGTTGGGGAGTATGGCTTCACTTACGGAACACGGGATGGGGGTGTGACCTGGGAGCATCAGGCCGGAAAATGGGAATTCAACGATGAAACCGGGGAGCTTGAAACCGAAATTTTCTTGTATGACGTGACTGCCATTGACGCTGCTACGGCCATCGCGGTCGGAGCCGACGGAGTCGTGGTCAAAACTGTGGATGGCGGTTCCACATGGGGGAAAATACAAACAGGATTTGGCAAGGTTCCGTTCTATGGGGTGGTGACGCAGAGAGACGGGACCATCGTGATCGGTGGCAAGGGGCTCTACGCGCAATCCAAAGACCAAGGGCGAACCTGGCAACCGATCAGTATGCAACCCTCAATGGAGTTTGGGTGGCTTTATGAATTTGGCACCAGGGGGAATTCGGAGTTCGTGGCAGTCGGAGCAGAGGGCGCTATTTATCGTAGTGGCCCGAACAACCCTTGGAAGCGAGTTATCTACTGAAATGAACGGACATAATATTCCGACAGGTGGCCTTGTATGAACACTAATGAAACTAACATGATCGATAGATTGAGCCGTTTTCTTACCCGTTATCGGCTGGCAACTCTTCTGATAACGATACTTATTACTGCCATTTTTGCAGTGGGTGTGTTTCGTATCCAGGGCAAAGTTTACCTTGAGGACCTGCTGCCTCACGAGCATCCGTTTCTGCAGATTATTGCGACCTTCTCTGAGGACTTTGGAACCGGCGGGTCATGGGCCGGGATACTTGTCAAGGCCAATGACGGCGACATGTTTAAATCGAGCGTGCTGGGAAAGGTGCTCGAGATGGACAATGAGGTTGCTACCTGGTCGGAGACCTACCGAGCCCTGACATTCTCTCTCGGCAGCCGTTCGGCTCAACTGGCGCGGGTTACTGGTACTGGTGAGATTGGTTTTGAACCAGTGATGTTTCCGAAGGCACCAGAGGGCACGGAAGCGCTTGCCACATTGCGAAAAGATATTTTCTCCGACCCGGCCATCAGTTCCATTGTCTCTGGAGGGGGCGAGGCGACGCTCATTCAGACTGAATTTAAGCCCGATGTCACCTACGAACGCGCTTTCGAACTTCTGAGCCAGCTCAAGGAGAAGTATACCGATGGTGAGACGACGATAGAGGTGGTCGGATTTCCGGTGCTGATGGGTTGGATCTACAGTTACGGTTCGCAGATCATTTTCGTAATGATGGTCTCAATCGCCCTGATCGTGCTTCTGTTATTCCTCATTTTTCGGAGCTTTGTCGGCATGGCAGCCCCGGTAGCCTTCGGTATTATCTCCACCTGCATGGGGTTGGGATTTATCGGTTGGACTGGAATCAACTTCAGCCCGTTGCTGTATGTGTTGGCGTTTTTGGTAGGTGCTCGCGTTGTGAGTCATGCGGTGCAGATTACCCACCGCTATATGGAAGAGTACGCGGAGCGAGGACACCGGAAGGAGGCAACATACGAGACCATGCGTCGGATGATGATGCCCAACTGGGCAGGGGTGACAACCGACGGTGCCGGCTTTCTGATCCTGATTCTGGTCAAGATCGCTCTGATGCAGCAGGTTGCGATACTGATGAGCTTCTGGATGTTCACTGTGGCCCTGTGCGGCCCATTGACCCCGATCATCTGCAGTTTCATGCCATTGAAAAAGGCCGCTGAGTCATATCGAAAAAAGAAAGGCCAGGCGACCTTCATGGACAAGCTGTGCGAGGGAGCTGCCAGGTTTTCGGTGACATCTGGCAAGTTTGTGGTTATCGCGGCCTGTTTAGGAGGACTCACATTTTGCATCTACCAGGCCACTAATCTCAAGATCGGCGACCCAACTCCGGGATCCTCGCTGTTTTTCCCCGATCATCCTTTCAATCAGGCTGTGGGCTACGTTAACCAAAACTTCGGGGCTTCGGCCGACGACCTGGTGCTCTACTTCAGTGGCAATGAGCCTGAAGCAGTTTACGACCCAGAGGTGTTTCACCAGTTTGCGGCTTTTGACCGTCACATGCGGCAGTCACTTCCGGACATCTATAAGTCGTCGGACTCATTCATCAACGTTATGACCACTCTGAACATGTTGTTTCGTGACGGCGATCCTATTTATCAAGAGTTGCCTTACCAGTCGTCAGAGCTGGATGGATTATTCGGGTTGGCCAAGTCAAATGTCCAGACCGCTATACGCCAGTTGTATATGGATTCCAGACTGCAGAAAACAAAGCTCACCATCTTTTTTACCGACCACACTTCAGACAACCTGGCCAGGATCTATCAGGCTGCGACCGGCTTTTTTGAAACGCACCCGATGAAGATCAATTCTGGGGAGTTCCAGCTGGCGGGGGGTGCCGTAGGGATGGAAATTGCGGTGAACCAGGAGATGAAGCGGACCCACGCCATGATCGACATGATGGTGCTCGGGACGATTCTGATCCTCTGCGCATTGTTCTACCGCTCGCTTGTCGCCGGATTGATGCTCACCGGACCGTTGATTCTGGGAAATGCTGTCGCCTTTGCCTACATGTCCATGAACGGCATCGGCCTCTCAATCAACACCCTGCCCGTGGCAGCCGTCGGAGTCGGGGTTGGGGTCGACTTCGCCATCTATATCTACAATCGTTGCATGGAGGAGTTTGGTGATGGTGATGGGAGTAATGAACACTGGATCCGGACGATTTTGATCTCGGTGCGCACATCGGGTAAAGCGGTGGTCTTCACCGGGATGACGATGGTGTTCCCGATTATCAGTTGGCTTGTGCTCTCAGACCTGAAGTTTCAAGCACAGATGGGCATGTTCCTGGCGATGATTCTCACAACTAACGTGATTCTGGCCATGACTCTGCACCCGTTAATGATTTACCTGATCAAGCCTAAGTTCATTTCGAATAAGCAAGGAGGAAACTGAGTACAGGGTTGGTTTGATGCGTTTTAAATAACAAAACTCTCAATCGAGCAAATGGAGGAAGTATGAAGAAAAAGCATTTATTGGTGATGATAGCTAGCATCCTTGCGATGGTGTTAGCCGCAGGGCAGGCAGTTGCTGTTGAGTTTGATATCAACGGTAATCCGATGACCGTGGTCGGTTTTTATTCCCAGACGCTTCAGTACGGGTTGCAGGACGAGTACGATACCGAACCTGGTCCGAACGCAGCTCTCGCAAATATTTACCTGGAGGCAGACTATTCTCCGTCTGATAACGTCGCCCTTTACGGCGCACTGATGCTGAGTGCCGACTTGATCTATCCGGTCAAGGAGGCCACGGATGACACAAGTTGGAAGGCCAGAAATTTCGATGACTCCCGCAGCAGCCTGTTCCTCGATGACGAATGGTGGCAGATTCTGAAGGAGGCTCACCTCACCTATACCCCTGGGGATTGGACAATCCGGGTCGGGAAGCAGAGGGTATCCTGGGGCGAAATGGAAGTTTTCGGAGTCAATGATTTGATCAACCCCATTGATCAAACCCGCGGACTCTCCGATATCGAGCTGGAAACTCTGTTTATCCCAATTCCGCTAGTTCGAGCCCAGTACGATTCTTCCGCCGAACTCGGTCCGCTGTCAGGTCTTGGGGTCCAGCTGGTCTACAACCCTAACATCGATCATATCGCCAATACCGGCACGGCCTTCGGTAACGATGCCGCTGGCATCTGGGCTGCCGATGTCATTGAGGATATCGGTTTTCCGGTGCGGATTGGGCGTCAGGATGTGGTTATGGACGAGACCGAGAGTCTTGATCCTGACGATATGGAAATCGGCGGCCGGGCCTTCGCAACCCTGGGTGACAATACCCTGCTATCGGTTATGGGTTTTTATGGTCGGAACAACAAACCGGTCACTACCGTCTTTGCAGATCTTGCCGCTGATTCCTTTACCAGGGTAGACAACTCAGGTGTTGATATTATCAACCTCAAGGATCAGGGGCACTTCGCCCGTCAGAAATACGTGGGTGCCGCCATGGCGACTGAGTTGCCAATTCGAATTAGTGCCATTGGTGGTTTCGCCCCGATCTTTCGGCTGGAAGGCTCGTATCAGTTCGATAACGAGTACTATGACCTCAACCAGGGTCTTGCCGTGCCTGGCGAGCCGGATCGTGGTTTCGTCAAATCTGATCAGGCTGTTGTTGGCACGAACCTGGAAACCAAGATTCGCCTCCCTTGGCAACGCGGTTTCCTGACCCTGTTCGCCGAGGCTCAATATAACAAGCTCATGGATTACGATAATTCGTGGGATCTTTGGGAAGGGCCGGAGGATTACTGGAACTTCTTTGCCTTCGCTTCAACAACCTACATGGGAGGCAGGCTGTTGACGGAGCTGGATTATTATGCTCTGGAAGATACCAATGTTGCTATCTGGACACCTATTGTCGGCTATACCTTCAATGAGCGCTGGAGCGCCAAGGTGAAAGCGAACTTTTTCGTTGGTCCCGAAATCGATGCTTGGGGTCTCGGCAACAAAGACAATGTTGTCTTGAAAATCAACTATAACTTCAACTAAACCAGAGTTTGAGAGTGTTTTCTCTAAAGAGTACAGCAATATTGTTTTAAATATAAAAAGGAGATCGAGATGCGAAAAATATTGTGGTCTGCTGTCGTTGTTATGGCTGTCCTGGCAATGTCCCAGACGGTAATGGCGGCAAAAATTATTGATAATCAGGTTTCAATGTCTAAGCTGAAAAAGATGAAGAGCTTTCTGGATGATCCCACGCCGTTCTTCGAGGTGATTGAAAACGGCAAGGCACTCATGTCTGCAGAGGGATGGAATGAGGCTCTCATCGATGTCGATGCGGCTAAAGAGCAATGGGCTGAGATCGTCGGTTTTAAAGCCCCCGACGTGGTTGGTAAGATTGCGCCTGAAATTAAACCCGGTAAATACACTATTGCCGATAAGGACAAATATGCTTTCGACAAGCTGATGCCCAAGGTGATCTATGATCGGTTCAGTAAGCCCTCTGAGAAGGGCAAAAAGCACGGAGGAAATTTTACCGAGTTTGAGATTGTGCCGACCCGTCAGTACTTTCAACATCCGGGAGTGAGCAAAGCAACTAAGGCCGGCCGCGGTAAGTCGAAGTTGGATGCTGATGGTTATCTGGACTATGCAACCTATGAAGGTGGTTATCCATTTGCTGCACCTTCTGGTGACCAGAAGGCCGACCAGATTGTCTACAATGCACTGATAGAGTATCAGCATTATCCTGAAGAGTATGCTCAACAGGTTGCTACCTGGGGTTTTGATAAGAAGTTAAATATCGATTTCAGAGGTGCGGCAAAATGGTACTTCATGAGACTCGGTCGCCGCGTGAAGCAAGCTCCTTTGGGGTGGTACGACAGCCGGACAGAGAAAAAGGGTGAGAAGTACTCTTACCTCTATATCGCTACCGCTCCGCGTGATCTGTATGGCAATGCCTACCTCAATACCAAGTATTACTCTCCGGATAAAATGAACAACCTGCTCCTCTACGCGACCTTTACCCGTCGGGTACGGAAGATGTCGAGTGCTGATACCCAGGATCAAGCTGTTGGCACCGATATCGCCTTTGACGATGCCGTTATGGGTTTCGATCAGAAATATATCCCCAATATCTATCCCTATGAAGTTACGCTGTTGGAAGAGCGGGAATTTCTATTGCCGGCCTATTCGTGGGATGGCGCCGAGTACTTGGATACCAAGTCTGGTGATATGCTCTGGCAGAATCTGAAGCTGGAACGTCGGCCCATGTACGTGATTGAAATGAAACAGAAAGATCCGACCTACATCTACTCTAAGCGGATTTGTTATATCGACAAGGAAACCAACATCATGATCCTTCAGGAGATGTACGACCAGAAAGGGCGTCTGTACCGTTCTGAAAATATTCTGCATGGTTTCTGGCCAGAAACCGCGACCTACTCCTACTGGCAGGCCTGGATGCGCGACCATCTCGATACTCACAGTACCTTTGATGTGGGTTGGCAGTGGCTTACTGAGGGGATGAAGCGTAGTGCTTTTACCCCTAAGACCCTGTCGCGCTTAGTGAAATAGTAACAAGACAGGTTGTATGGCTGTTGTTTGAATATGCCGTGGTGCCTTGCGCACCGCGGCATATTTTTTTTGGATGATTAATCAGGCGGCCTGGCATCAATTGGCAAGAACAGATGGAACTCGTAAGAGGAATGGTTGCGTTAGTGGTGATGACAATCTGCATCAAGGGTGATTATTGTTTGCCGACGAGCAGCATTTCAGCCTGTGCACCAAAAGGGGCTTACCGAATCGGGCCAGATTCAATCCACTTCATCGAACCTGAAATAGTCTAACATTTACAGAGCTTTGAGTGGTATCCATTGCGTATTGTTTTGACATCGTTAGGGCAGGGAAGACTAAGGCATGTTGCTTGCTTAATAATGTCATTGTTCACGATAGCTGAGCAGTATCGATAAGCCAGTGAGTTGTTGTTTGAGGTCAGGGAGAGATGATGATTGAGGGAGTCCGGCAGAGCCTGCCAAGAAGAGTGAAGATTGGATACGGTGCCCCCCAATTTGCAGAATTTGTCGGCTACTCGCTATTTGCATCCTGGAGCATGTACTTTTTCACGGACGTAGTGTTTTTGACCGCTGCGTTTGCAGGGATAGTTACTGCATTGAGTACCTTCTGGGATGCTGTGACCGATCCGATAGTCGGGATGTATTCAGATAATCGTGACCCTCAAAAAGGTCGCCGGCGCCCGATTCTACTGTTCAACGCGTTCTTTTTCGGTATCGTCCTCTGGCTGCTCTACACCGACTTCGGCTTCGGGCCCACGGCTAAAATGATTTACTTCACGGTGATGATCCTTGCCTATAAGACCGCGCATACGCTGCTCGATATCCCCTACACGGCCCTCGGCGCTGAAATGACCAAGTGTTACGATGAGCGCAGCAGCCTGAACAGCTATCGGAACTTCTTTGGCAATGTCGCCGGTCTGGTTGTCGGCTCAGGAATGCTCTTGTTTGCCGGATTTTTCGGGGAACTTTTCGGCAATATTAAAGTTGGCTGGTCAGTCTCCGTAGGGATTCTGGCCATACTGTCGACGGTTTTCATTTTAATCGGTTGGCGAGCTACGCGAGGTTATGAACTAAAGGAGATCGAGAATGTACAACGGACCCGCTATAAGGACTATCTCGACGTCTTCAAGAACAAGCCGTTTGTTTTTATCGCCGCCATGTTTGCCATGTCTACAGTTGCACAGGCGTTCAGTAATGTCGTGACCATCTACTGGCTGATGCAGAACATGCAGATGAGCGATGCCCAGTTGACTTCAATCCTGGCCTTTTTCTGGATTTTTAGCATCGCTTTTGTCCCTATCCTCGATTTTATGGCTCACCGGACTTCAAAGAAAAAAACCTGGAATGTCAGCATGTTAGCTTGGGCACTCAGTGCATTCATCTTTCCGCTCTATATCCTGGACAGCCCGGACATGTATTGGGGAGTCGTTGCGTTTACAATTTTTCTTGCCATGGGAATCACAGCTCAATACCAGTTGTCATGGGCCATGATCCCGGACTGTATCGAATTGGATGAGTTTCGGACTGGACATCGGCGCGAAGGGCTCTACTACAGTTGCGTGACTTTTGTTCAGAAGTTTGCCATGGCGATCGGTTATTTTGTCTGCGGTTGGCTTCTGACCAGGGTTGGATACGTGGGGGATACGGAGTTATCCCAGCCAACTTTGCAGGGGATCAATAATCTGTGGGTGTATGGGCAGGTCGTTCCGCTGGCAATTACCTTGGGCATCGGCTACTTCTATCCACTGACCCGCAATAATCATGCGGCACTCTGCGAGGCAATTCAGTTGAAAAACGCGCAGAAACCATACGCGATCGATGGCTTCCGCTCGCTTCTCAATCATTCAGACCTGGTTGTGGCCGAGGTTTATTCTGATGAAACCAAACAGGTATCCGATAGATCTGAAATGGGTGATGATTGAGGGCTTCATTGGGAGCGATGGGTATGGATGGGACCCATGACTCCAGAGGTAAGGACTGTCGTGGCAGTTGTAACGGATTTCTGAATAAGAAAATATCAGGTAATATAATGTCAACGGAATGTATGACCGAAGGAGCGTATTATGGAGCATGTAAGAACTGAAAAATTGCCCTTGCGAGCTAAGATTGGTTATGGAGTCGGTGGTTTTGGCTCTCAAATGGTATATAACAATTTTATCTTTTGGGGAATGATATTTTTTACTGATTATGTTGGTTTTAGCCCTGCTTTTGCCGGTATGGTTATCGCGTTGGGAACGCTTTGGGATGCTGTAACAGACCCGACAATTGGGTATTTATCCGATAAGAGAGATCCTGAAAAAGGCAGGAGGATCCCCTTTATTGTTTGGTTTGCGATTCCGCTCGGGATTACTTCAATGCTTATTTTTACTAATGTTTCTTTCCTGGGAGACCTCTGGCAAAAGATTTATTTCGTCGTTGTTATTCTAGCTTTCTACACCTTCCAAACATGCATTGATGTTCCATATACGGCTCTTGGAACTGAAATGACGCAGGACTATGATGAGCGAAGCTCTTTAAGTGCGTTTCGTGGTGCTTTCTTCACAATTAACCTGATCGCAAGTAATGCAATGTTTATTCTGGTTGCCTATTTGTCGGGCGTGTTCGGTGGCAACTGGAACATTGGTTGGTCAGTCACTGGTTTGCTTTACGGGATTTTAGTTGTGGCCTCTCTGGTTGTGGTTGTTAAATATACGAAAGGTTACGAGTTGAAGGAAGTTGGTGAAATCCATAAATTCAACTTGAAATCCTTGCTTGTGGAGCCCTTTAATGTAAAGCCTTTTCGTTATGTGACCGGGATGTTCGTGTCTGTTGTCCTGGGCGTTTCAATCATGAACGCAACAGCAATATATTATTTGTTAAATTACATGCAGTTCGATGAATTCAAACTGACAGTATTCCTGATGTCCGTATCGATCAGCGGGTTGTTGGGGGTCCCGCTTATCAACTTCATGTCAAGGCATATGTCGAAAAAAGTTAGTTGGGCCATTGTTATGTCTTTATTCGCCGGCTCAATGTTTACCTATACGATTTTAATATTTACCCCCGACAGCGGATGGCTTGTGATCGAATCTTTTGCTGTGCTGGTTGGAGTCGGGACTGGTGGCTACTGGCAGTTGATCTGGTCGAAAGTTCCGGACTGTGTTGAGGTTGACGAATTTAAAGTTGGAAAGCGTAGGGAAGGTATGTTCTACGGTGTCGTCTCTTTGATACAAAAAGTCAGTGCTGCCATTGCTTTGCTTGTTGTCGGTCTTGCGCTGGAACACATCGGGTATGATGCCAAACTTTCAGTTCAATCCCCTGAGACTCTCGAATGGTTGAAGATCTTGTTTGGCGTAGGAACCGCAATCCCGGTGTCAATCTCGATAATTATTGCACTCAGTAATCCTATGACAAGAGAGCGACATTCAGCATTAAATAAAGCACTTGAAGAAAAAAGGGCTGGTAGAGCATACAGCACAGAAGGTTTTGAAGAACTTTTGTAGAAAAATATACCTTGTTGTCTGTTGACTTATATCTGTATCCCGGAGGGTTTTATCCTCCGGGATTTACTGCTTTTTATTCTTATATTTATAGACATTGTCACCTTTAAAGGCATTGTTTGTTGTGGGAAAATTAAGCATATATACGATTTGCTTCAATCGATTTGAAGAGTGGTGGTCTGTAATTCTTCTTTAGCGCTTAGCGTCGTTGACTCTCGTCCAAATGGATGATAATGCTTAATTTGATTAATCCTATACGAATAGTTTTTTTCGAACACATTGATTTGAATATTCGGTCTTGCCGTAGTGAGGTGCCTTCCGTGACTACAAAAACTGCTCCCTCCGAAATGCCAGATAGATTGCTTGCCTATCAACAGCACTATGAAGAGCTGAAGATGATTCTAGACCAGACCTTCGACCAGATAACTATCGCGGATGGCAATGGTCGCTTTTTGATGGTGAGCAAAAACTGTGAGGAGGTTTTCGGGGTCCCCTCAGAGTCTTTTCTTGGCATAACTGCGCGGGAGTTAGAAGAGCGTGGCATCTTTTCGAATTCCAGTACGGTTAAGGTCCTCCAGAGCAATAAGACTGAGACCGTGGTCCAGACCACTTTGTCGGGACGTCGATTGGTGGTCACAGGGATTCCCATGCACGATGAAAACGGGAACCTGTTCAGGATTATTAACATCGCCCGGGATATCACCGAAATAGAAAAGCTCAATGAGCAATTGAAGAGTACAGAGGATATCCTAGGATGGTACCGGGGCGAGTTACTCCGCACGAAGGTCCTGGCCGAGGGGTTCGTCAGGGGTAACAATCCTGAAATGGATAAAATTATCAACCTGATCAATCATGTCGCGGATACCGAGGTCACCATCCTGCTTCTTGGTGAGACGGGGGTTGGTAAGGGTGTTTTCGCTGAAATGATCCACCAGATAAGCCGTCGCAGAGAGGGGCCGTTGATTCCGGTGAATTGTGGCGCCATCCCTAAGGATCTGATGGAGTCCGAGCTTTTTGGCTACGTGTCGGGGGCGTTTACCGGGGCGAGTGCCAAGGGCAAAAAAGGCATGTTCGAGATCGCCAATAATGGGACCGTGTTCCTGGACGAAATCGGCGAGATGCCCATGGATCTGCAGGTCAAGCTACTTCATGTTCTTCAGGGGAACAAAATTTACAAGGTGGGGAGTTCGACGCCAACCGAGGTCAACGCCCGGGTTATTGCAGCGACCAACAGGGATCTGAAAAAACTTGTGGAGGAGGGGGGCTTTCGCGAAGACCTGTACTATCGTCTCAACGTGGTTCCGATACAGATTCCGTCGCTACGCCAGCGGGTTGGTGATATTCCCCTGTTTGTTCGTCATTTTCTGGAAAAGTTCAATTCGAAGTACGGAACCGACCGGCAGATGTCGCAGTCGGCCTACGATCTTTTGAGTGCTCACGACTGGCCCGGTAATGTGCGAGAACTTGAAAATGCAGTAGAGCGGCTGGTTATTACTTGCCAGGAAACTGTTATCACCGATCTGCATGTCCGTGAGGTTGTTAATCCGGGGGCTAATAAAGCTTTTAGTTTGCAGGGAATCGTGCCGTTAAAACAGGCGACCCTGCAGCTCGAGAAGCAGTTGCTTGAGATGGCTTACCGTAAATATAAGACCACCCGTAAGATTGGTGAGGTCCTGGAGCTGGACCAGTCGACGGTGGTTAAGAAGATAAATCGGCTCAAAGAAGAAGGCCAGTGGAACCCTTGACAGGGTTTTAACACACCGAAAACAGAGCTTAATCCTTTTCAGCTTTTCCTCTAGTTTGTCTCACCTGATCCAACAATCTGCAGGTTGTTGATTCTGGTTTCCCGTGTAGTTCTTTTATTCCACTCTTCCCGCAAGTTCTTTCCCTCTGGATCATTCCCTTGATACAAAAATGGATATTTCTGATGTCGCTTGGGTTTAGCGATTCTTGAATGACAGCGTAAATCAACACCGATGCTGAACGTCATCAATGATGGATTTTGGTGGACTTTCCCCTTGATAAATATACTTTTGTTTTAGTGCGATGAGATCATTTGTTGATATATAACATGCTGATTTTATTGAAGATAATTGCGTGTATGGTGAATACTAGGTGCTGAAGGTTTAAGGTTGAAAGAAGGCGGTATGCATATTGCTGTTGCTTGGTGGTGCAGGGCATGAGGTTGAACTTGGATCAAAAGCCCAGGTTCTCGAAACCTGATTCGCAGTCGTATGTTTGATCATCTTTTCAGTCGGCGATAGGGGCTTGGGAAATTGGTGGCACGATATGGCCGTAATGGGTGGGTTTGGGGAACGCGGCCTCATCTTTTAAAATATGAAGAGAGAACATGATGCCAGAAAGAATCACAGCGACAAAAATCTCTCAGGAGATTGTTCGCATTGATACGATGACTCGGGAGCGAGAATGCGCTCACTATTTGGGTGCTCTTCTTGGAGAGGCTGGCTTTGAGGTTTCTTACCATGAATTCGAGGAGGGACGCACCACCGCCGTGGCTCGCTTGAAGGGTGAGGGGGGTAAGTTGCCGATCTATTTTGGTGGGCATATAGATGTGGTGCCACTGGGTGCCAAACCCTGGTCGGTGGAGCCTTTTGGTGGCGCGATACTCAACGGCAAACTCTATGGTCGTGGTGCCAGCGATATGAAGGCCGGGATTGCCGCATGTGTGGAAATGGGGCTGCGAATGGCTACCCGTCCACGGGGTCATGCGGACATTGTTATCATCATGGCGGCAGGCGAGGAGCATGGTTGCCTGGGCACTCACCATCTGGCGAGCGAAGGGGAGCTGGACCGGGCCGGTGCCCTAGTGATTGCCGAGCCCACTTCCAACTATCCGATTCTGGGGCATCGGGGAGCACTTTGGCTTAGACTTGTCACCACCGGCAAGACCGCACACGGTTCCATGCCCGAGGAGGGGGACAATGCTGTCTACAAGCTGGCACGTGCAGTAGCAAAACTGGAGCGGCATCGCTTTAATATCGCCCCCGATAAACTGCTCGGCACCACATCCCTTTGCGTCAGTAGTTTTCACGGTGGCATTAACCGTAACTCGGTACCGGATCGTGCCGAGTGCAGCGTTGATATACGCACGATTCCCGGTCACTCCCACATCGATATTCTCGCCGAACTTTCCAAGCTGTTTGGGGAGGAGGTAGAGATTATTCCCGAAGTTCGCGCCGACGCTGTGCTCACGGATGCGGAGAACGTCTGGGTACAGACTGTCTACGACATCGTAGAACCGCGACTTGGCACCAGACCCGAACGTCGGGGCGCACCTTATTTTACCGATGCATCGGCGCTGACGCAGGGCTGCGGTTATCCGCCGACAGTAATTATCGGTCCCGGCATCAAAGAACAGGCACACCAGACCGATGAGTATTGCTTGGTCGACAAGATTGAAGAGGCGGCGGATCTCTACGAAGAGATTGCAATGCGCTGGTGCGAACTTTCGTAAAGTCAGCCCGAATTCCCAGTAAAGAAAAAGTTCGTTTCAGGTAATTCTTCCCACTATTAGGAGTACACGATGAATCCAATCACAGACAGACCAAAGGCCTTGCTTGAGGGCGAATTCCAACGAATTCTTCAGGCTTCTGACAGCAGCCTGAAAAATGGAGAAAAGCCCTTTCCCCGGGAGGAATTTCAGCTCCGCCAGGATCGTGTGCGCGAGATGATGCGCGAGAGAGGCATTGAGCTATTGTTAGTGAACGAGGCGGTTAATATTGGTTACCTGACCGGGTACGATACAATCTTCCCCGGTTGCTGGGTGTATCTGGGCCTGCCTCTCAATGGGGAGCCCTGGATGATCGGCGCCGATATCGAACTCACCTGCGCCCAATACTTCACCTATCTGGAAAACTACGAATATATGGTTGGCCCGGAACGAGGTGAACATGTGGCCCCCGGCGAACAACTGATGGCCTGTGTCAATAAGTATGGGCAGGGTAATCTGGCTATTGGAGTGGAACTGGATATGGCCACCTGGGGGAATGGGCGCTCCATGACCATCCGCGACTATGAGACCCTCAAGAAAGGCTTGACCAAGGCCCGCTTTGTGGACGCATCGGGGCTGGTTAATGAAGCCCGTACTGTTAAAACCGAACTGGAAATCGAGGCACTGAGGCAGGCGGGTCTCTATACTGTGGCCGGCCACAAGGCGGCCTTCAAGGCACTGAAGCCTGGCATGACCGAGGCGGAGATCGCTGGCTTGGCTTATGGCGCCACCTTTGCCGCTGGCGGAGAATCGATCGGCAACCAGGGTCTGGTAGCCGTTGGCGATAAATCCGGCTTTGCACCCCATATCCCCTGGAAACGCCATGTTATCCAGACGGGGGATACCGTCTATGTCGAGCATGCAGGTGTTCACAATAACTACAACTGCCCGCAGATGCGCACCGCCATTCTGGGCGAGCCCACTGCTGTACAGAAAAAGGCCGATGAGGCGCTGCAGGCGGTGATGAAAAACACTATCGCCATGATGAAACCCGGTGTTCTGTGTACTGATGTGGCTGAGGCCTCACGGCATATACTGGAGTCTTATCAGTTGCCCGATGATGTCTTGCCCGGTGACTGCTTCGGCTACTCGGTGGGCTTCAGCATGCCACCCTCCTGGTGCCCCGATGCGCCGTTGGCATTTATTGAGGGTTGCGACATTGTGCTTGTCCCCAATATGGTGTTCCACACCATCACCTATGTGTATTCCCCTGGAAAATGGGCCATTGAGTTAAGCGAAACCGTGCGGGTAACTGAGCAGGGTGGCGAGCTGCTCAGCACCGGCGAGTTCCCGTGGCTGGTGCGAGTACCGCAGGATGTGAACTGGTAAAGCACCGTAGGCGCCGTTGGCTTGAGGTGGAAGTGCTCAGTGAAGCGAGACATGCGGGCACTTCCACTACCACATTTTCTACGCGAACCACAAGGAATGGCGGCCATTAATTCAAGCATTAAAGGTCTTTGGAACCCACGATGGGGTTTCAACAAATCGAAAGCCGAGCTGAATATTTTTAGCTCTTTAAGTAGTCTTGCTCGGCAGACCAACGTTCACGGATTGTTGGCTCTGATTTCCTCCTCTGATTTTTCTCATCCATTAATTTTGTTTGGATCTTGACTCGTTTAGTTATGTTTTAGGCATGCTGGTCTTCCCCGGGACACTAGGGGCAATTCAATCGAAGGAAAGGACGAACCGTGGCCAAAATATCTGAGGAAAAACTGAAAAAGTACCGGCATATCAATGAAAACCTTTCGAACATGAAAGAACAGCCAGAGGCCATTCGCAAATTCATCAAGCGCATGGCCGACGAAAAGATCAGTTGGATCAGCACGCAAAATGTGAGTTGGATGGGTTTCTACAAGACGCCGTTCTCTCACGATTTCGCCAACGCCGATATTGCTATCTCCGGTTGCGGGATCGACTACGGGACCCTGAGCGAAACGGGAAACATGCGTCATGCTCCCGCTTATCTGCGCTTTCGATCACGCTACCCGATCCCGCTACATCATGAGTGGGCTATGGCGCCGCTGGAGATGGCCCGGATCATCGATATGGGCGATATTGACGTATGGACGATGAACTATTCCGAGGCCATCGACCATTTGGAATCCTGGCTGATGAAGGCCGTGGATGCCGGCAATCTCCTCCTTAATTTCGGCGGCGAGCATAGTACGGCTCATGCCTTTGAGCCTGCCTGCGCTCGTATTTCCGAAAAATACTTTGACGGAGAACCGATGGGAGGAGTCCTGTTTGACGGTCATCCGGACGCTTTAACCATGAAGGATGTTGCAGGCTTCACAACGGAAGAGCGGGAACACGCAAATTTCCTGACCCGGGCTTTCGCTCAAGGGATTATCGATCCCGAGAAGTTCCTGATGTTCGGCATCAAGGAGATGGGTTCCAGTGCGCTTTCCGGGCGGATGACCGCTCAGGAGATGGGCATCACTATCGTCAGTCCGCTGCAGGTTTTCGAGAAGGGGCCGCAGTACTATGCCGATATGGTCGCAGAGCGGGTGGGTGATGCGCCCTGCATCATCGAATGTGACCTCGATGGACTTGACCCTGTGGAGAGCGGCGGCGGTCTGTCCACCATGGATGGCTTCGGTCTGCGTTGGCAGGACTACCGCATCATCAGCCGTGCCTTCAAGGGCAAGAACCTGATCGGCGCGAATATCGTCGAATACGCACCTGCACACGATCCCAACAGCACCACCGCGGCCAACATTGTCAACCTCGGCTTCGAGTACCTCTGCATGCTGGTCGACACCAAGGTCCGGCTCAATAGCGGTGAGTGGAAACCGACCACCTGGCCCAATAATATGTCCACCTCTGGCGGTTACGTCGGGGAGAACGTGGACTGGGATGAAAAGGATTGATGGCGCTTATGTTTTCTCTTGAGGCCCAAAAAGCATTTATTACCGGCGCTATGGTGATGATCGCAGATCTGAAGGACGCTTCATCTGCAGCACAGGAGATAGGAGCTGAATTCGTTTATGTCGATGTCTCCTCTGAGCAGAGCGTCAAAGATGCGATGGCGGCTGGACATGCGGTTCATCCATGAAGCTGTTAGACCTGCTCTTGGGTGAAGAGGAGGCAGACTCGTGAACTGTCTTGAAGGCAAAGTCGCATTAGTCACCGGCGGCACCATGGGCGTCGGGCTTGCTACCGCATACAAAATGGCTGCGGTCGGAGCTCGGGTGGCAATCACAGCCCGCAATGAAGAACGTGGACGTGCGGTGGTTCAAGAGATTTCTGCCGCAGGTGGTGAGGTGACCTTTTTTTGCCATGATGTCACCGAGGCCGAATCCTGGTCCGAGGTTCTGGGTGGCGTCCGTGAGATATACGGCGGGCTTCATGTCTTGGTCAACAACGCCGGTGCGCATCTAGCCAAGCCTTTCATGGCGACCTCCCTGGAGGACTTCGATCAGTTGTTTAATATCAATCTGCGCGGGGTTTTTGTCGGCACCCAACTCGCCGTGCCGCTCATTCGCGAGACCTTGGCAGAGCAGGAGCACGGAGCGGTGATCAACGTCTCATCCGGCGCTGCACTGAAATCGGCGGCCGACGAAAGCATCTACTCTGCCACCAAGGGCGCACTTCAAATTCTGTCGCGAGCCTTGGCACGCGAGTTTGGCGCAAAAAGCTACCGAATTCGGGTCAATACCGTTAATCCTGGTATCATCGAGACCCCCATGTTTGAGCGGAGTATTGATGAGGCCGTCAAGAAAGGCCTCTTCGAAACTGCAGATCAGGCTCGTTCGACACTGGTTACCGAATATCCGCTCGGGCGGTTTGCTTTACCTGATGACGTTGCCAGAGCGATCACATTCCTGGCGTCAGATGAGGCCAGTTATGTCACGGGTGCAACGCTCACCGTGGATGGTGGGGAGACCTGTTAGCAGTATTTTGTATTCGCGTGCTTCCGCAGGCGTAAGGTTACGCGACCAAATACACTAAAGATAAAGGTGGTATCTATGAAGCACATAAAATCACAACAGATTGAAGCGGCAGCCCGGAAGGTTATTCCTGGCGGAGTGATGAGTAATTGGAAGAAATCTGAAGGCTATCATCCTACATTCATGGCGCGGGGCGAAGCTGGCCGCTTGTGGGATGCCGACGGGAATGAGTTCCTCGACTTCAGCCTGAGTATGGGTCCGGCGATTTTGGGACACAGCAACGAACACCTGCGTAGCGCGATGGTGGATGCGGCTAAAGGTTTTTATGCCAACGAGCCGATTGAGCTTCAGGTCAGGGCAGCGCAAAAGATAGTAGATCATGTCGCCTGCGCCGAGTTGGTGCGATTTGCCAATTCAGGGACAGAGGCGAACTTAAATGCCTTGCGCGTTGCCAGAGCCTACACTGGTAAGAATATGGTGGTTCGCTTCAATGGTCAGTACAACGGGTCAACGGACAGCCTGATTGGTGGAATCGTGACCGACACAGATAACCCGGTTCCGATCGCTGCTGTCCGCGAGGGTGATCTGTTGTCAGATATCGCTAATACCGGTGGCCGTGCCGCTCATGCCTTCTCCGATTATTACATGATTGAGTGGAATGATCTTGAAGCCATGGAGAAACTATTCTCCTCCAAGGCCGATAATATTGCCGCTGTCATTATGGAGCCGGTGATGGTCAACTTCTCCGGTTGCATGCCGGAACCAGGTTACCTGGAAGGTGTCCGGCAGCTGTGTGATCAGTATGGTGTAGTGCTGATCTTTGACGAAGTTCTGACCGGTTTTCGGATCGGCCTCAAGAGTGCTCAGGGTTATTTCGGTGTCACGCCCGACATGACGACCTTTGGCAAGGCTGTCGGCGGTGGATTTCCGGTCTCCGTATTTTGTGGCAAGCGCGAGATCATGGATGTCATCACCCGTACCGAAGTGACCGCCGGCGGGACTTATAATGGGCATCCAATGGCGATGGCTGCCGTAGTGGCAACAATCGAGGAGTTGGAAAAGGACGGTGGCGCCGTTTATCATCACATCAATGCCCTGGGAAATCGTCTCAGGGGGGGACTCGATGGCGCTGCCGAAAGACAAGGGGCGAATCTGCTGCTGCAGGGTTTCCCGGGGGCGTGGACCTTCAACTTCACCCACAAGGATAAGATTGTCAATCATTTGGATAGCTTGTCTGAGCCAAATAGTCTTCCAATGGCGAATGAGTTCGGTAACCTGCTAAAAGAGCAAGGAGTATTGACTCTGTTGCGATTCTGTATCTCGGCTGCTCATACGGAAGAGGATATTGACATGGTTGTCGAGCGTGCGGAAGAGGCGTTTAAGAAGATGGCGCAGTAGAGTCTCAATGGGTAGAGGGTGCAGGGAGTCGACGATCGAATGATGTCGACCCCTTTTTTTTTAATCGGAGGGCTGGGCAGCTAGAGCTTCTGCTGTTAGCTGGTTATATTTGTTATGGCATAAATGTGTATTCCTACCAGAGAAAGTACCTCTTTCTTAACTTGCTATTGCCCCTCATATTCTCAGGTTAACGGGTAGTTTATGCAGGTCTTGAGCCTTTCGAAAATAATCTTTAGCGTTAACATTTTCGGCGATTCCTTGTTACGATTTTTACAGTGTATGATTAGATAGTTATTTGGTTTTTAACCTTTATTTCGGCCTTAAAGGGTCAGGTTAAATTCAAGATCGTTAAGCTATTATTTGAGTGATGCTTGCTAGTGGCGAGCGGTTTTGAATGACAATGGAAATCAGCTCTGATGCAAAATGTCATCAGTCGCTGGTTGTGGTTCGCTTTTACCTTGGGAATGGACTTAGTTTTTTGGGCAAGTCGGACATTGGTTAACTCGGAACATGCTGATTTTATTGAATGTATTTGTTGTGTCGGTATTTATGAGACTGTGCGTATTTAAGACTTAAAAAAGGCGGCATGCATGTTGCTATTTGTATCGAAGCAGTACAGTACATCAGCGTTTAACGTTTTGAATTTTGAGATTTTGGAAAGACCGATCATGGCATTTTTGTTGCGGATGCCCTGGGTGTCCGCTGCTAGTTGCCGCAAATCTATCTATGTTTAATACGGAGTTGAGACATGAGATTGAAAAAGGAACAAAAGCTCACGCTCTATCGCAACCTGGTTCGCACCCGGGCGTTTGATCAGCTTTTCAGTAGGCGATTGGGGCTGGGGAAACTATTAGGGTTCTGGCACCCGGCAGAGGGGGGAGAGGCTCCAGGCGTAGGGGCTTGCTCATTTTGAACGACGATGACTTTGTTTTTCCTGCAGTTCGCGGTCACGGACTGCCGCACCTGATTTCCAAGGGTGTAGATCCTAAGTACTATCTGGCGGAACATTGTGGGAAGAGCACAGGGTCCTGTGGTGGGGTGTCTACTTATCACAATATCGATACCGAACACGGTTTTTTTGGCCTCGCCGGGACCCTCGGGACCGGTTTCCCGATCTCCGTCGGATACGGCATGACGTCCAAGTGGAACGGAAAGCAGCAGGTGGTTGTTTCCTGCTTTGGCGATGGGACTTCAAATCGGGGGACCCTGCATGAATCCTTCCTGATGGCAGCTAACTGGAAACTGCCCATTGTCTGGGTGTGTGAAAATAATCAGCTTAGTATGTATGTCCCAGTGAAAGATCACCACCCGGTTGAAAATATTGCCGATCTTGCCTTTGGTTATGGCATGCCCGGGGAGGTGGTGGACGGACAGGATGTCGTCGCCGTAGCAAAAGCTGTAGATAAGGCGGTGGCACGGGCTCGGGCTGGTGAAGGTCCATCGTTGATCGAATGCAAGACCGAGCGCTTCGTCACCCATTCTATTGGTCTGCCGGACAGGATCGATCTGGAAGATCGCACCAAAGACGATTATGTCGAGTTGAAAAAACGTGATCCGGTTGTCCTGTTTCAGGAGAAGTTGCTGAAAGAGGGCGTTCTGACCCAGAAAGAAATGGAGAGAATCGATCAGGAGATTGCGGTTGAGATTGACGCTGCAGAGGCTTTTGCCGATGCGGGTTCGCCTCCCGACCCATCCGTTCTGGATGACTACCTGTACGCGAAATAAATCAAGAAATTGAGGTGAAACGTGCGAGAAATTCAGTATCACAAGGCGATTAACGAGGCCTTTATTGAAGAGATGGAGCGGGATGAGACGGTTTATCTGATGGGAGAGAGCCTTCGTGGCGCTAACTATCCCCATTCAGAAGGACTGGCGAAGCGTTTTGGTGACCAGCGTGTGCTGGATACCCCGATCTGTGAAGCTGCATTCTGCGGCGCGGCGGTTGCTTCAGCCATGACTGGCTACCGGCCCATCGTCGATCTTATGTTCATCGATTTTATGTACACGGCGGCCGATGAGATTTTGCTCAAAGCTCCACAGTGGCGCTTCATGCACGGCGGCAAAGTGAATGTGCCAGTCGTGTTTATGGGCGCTGCCGGTGGCGGCATGAAGCTGGCCAACGAGCACTCGCAAATACCCTCTTCGATAATTCTGCATTCACCGGGTATCAAGCTTGCGGTGCCTTCTACGCCCTACGATGCCAAGGGTTTGATGAAAACAGCCATTCGGGATAACAACCCGGTGATGTACTTCTGGCATAAACAGCTGATGGCCGTTACCGGTGAGGTTCCCGAAGAGGATTATACGATTCCCTTCGGTGTTGCCGATGTCAAGCGCGAGGGAACAGATGTCACAGTGGTGGCCTATTCCTATATGGTTCAACTGGCCCTTGAGGTTGCGAAGAAACTGGAGGGTGAGATCAGCGTAGAAGTTGTCGATCCCCGCACTCTGGAGCCATTCGATCTCGATGCCGTTCTGAAATCGGTGGAGAAGACCAACAGGCTGGTAATTGTGGATGAGGATACTGAGCGCTGCAGCTTCGCTTCTGAATTGGCAGCGCAGGTTGTCGATAAAGGGTTTACTCTGCTGGATGAGCCGATCAAGCGGGTTTGCGCTGGTAACTATCCGATTCCTGGTGGCTATATGGAGCAGCATGTCTTGCCGAGTGTCGAAAAAATCGAAGCAGCCATTCGTAGTGTGGCCGTGTAAGGGAATAAGGGAGGAACTGAACAATGGCACTTGAGATTATTATGCCAAAACTCGCCATGGCAATGAGCCAGGGGACAATTCTTTCTTGGTTCCTGAGTCAGGGCGATTATGTAACAAAAGGGCAGATCCTGCTGGAAATAGAGACTGAGAAGGTTAATTACGAAGTTGAAGCCGACGGCTCAGGATATCTGCATATTGTTGTGCCGAATGGAGAAACGGTCCCTGTTGAACATGTGATCGCCATGCTGGCAGAAAACGAGGAAGATTTAGCCTCTCTGGCGAGCCAGATCACGGCGCCTGCTGGATCTTCATCGGCGACAGTTCTGGAAACTGAGGAGGTCGTCGAGGAAAAAGATAGTGCACTTCAACCGCTAACGCCGCCCAAGGGTGGCCGGGTCATTGCTTCTCCGCTGGCGAGGAGGTTGGCCCAGCAGTATGGCGTGGATATCTCATCACTTGCCGGTACCGGTTCTCGTGGTCAGATCGTGAAGCGCGATGTTGAAAAGGCTCGGACAGCGAAACCTGCAAATGTCCTTGCTGTTGCGGCATTTGACGGTGAGGTGGTTAACGGCATTCGAGTTGCCCAGACGATCCCACTTGCAGGCATCCGCAAGGCAATCGCCGACCATATGCAGCAGAGCCTTGCTGTTTCTGCCCAGGTCAGCAATATGGGCGAAGTTGACATGACCGAATTGATTCGTCTGAGAAAAGCTTTGCTAAAGCAGGAAGAATCGTTGGGCGTGCGTGTCACTTACACCGATATTATGGTCTATCTCATGTCGCGAGCGCTTCGCTATGAACCTTCTCTCAACGCCTCGGTGATTGGAGAGGAAATCAAGGTCTGGAAAGATGTCAACGTCAGTGTTGCTGTCGCTGTCCAGGGTAGCGGAGGTGAGTTGAACTTGATGGTGCCGGTGATCAGAAACGCAGATCAAATGTCGTTGGTGGAAATCAGCAAATGCGCAAGAGATCTGATCCTACGCGGTAGGGAAGGGAAGCTGACCACAGCCGATATGGAAGGTGGAACCGTTACCCTGACAAATGTCGGCGGCTTCCTGAATGGGCCTCTGACCGGTACGCCAATATTGAACCAACCTCAATCGCTGATTGTCGGAATAGGGGCAATTCTTGATCAACCGAGAGTCATCAATGGTGAAATTATGGTACGCCCGATCATGGATTTTAGTATGACATACGACCACCGGGCCGTAGAGGGCGTACCCGTTGCGCGCTTCTACTCAAAAGTTCGTGAATTGGCTGAAAATCCTGGTTTGTTGATTGCGTGATGAACGGGGTTCTTGGGTAGCACGATGACAGGCAATCAGAAGATAGACGTCGTTGATTGGGGACTGCTCGATTATCAACAGGCCTTGGATCGACAAAATGTCATGGTTCAAAAACGCCAATCCGGCGCGGCATCTGACTGTTTAGTCGTTGTCGAGCATCCGCCATCAGTGACCTTGGGACGCAGGGGCAATGAGACTGACTTGCGGATAGCAGAAGACCTGCTTAAGAGCCAGGGCGTTGCGCTGTATCGCATCGACCGTGGTGGTCAGGCGACCGCCCATGAACCGCGACAGATGGTGGCCTATCCTGTGCTGTCACTGCAGAAAAAAGATCTGCATTGTTACGTTCAGACCTTTCTTGGGTCTGTGGCCAAGGTACTACGCGAATACGGTCTTGACCCCGAGTTCAAAGAAGGTGAGCCGGGGTTGTGGGTCAATGGCGGTAAGATTGCCAGTTTTGGGATTGCGGTCAAAAAGTGGGTTACCTCCCATGGTGTTGCCCTGAATGTCAGTAATGACCTTTCCACCTTCAATCTTATCGTCCCCTGCGGTAAACCGACCGAGATTGTCACTTCGATGGAGCGGGAACTTGGCCAACCTGTTGACCTTGCCGAGGTGAAAGAGCGATTTGTAAGCAGGTTCTGTGAAGCGTTTGATTATCGAAACCCGCTTGGGGAGCGATTTTTTTGATCAATTCAATTTGTTTAGCATCAACGGGGTTGTAACTGTCAGCGACTTAACAGGTCAGAACTGATACTGAGCCCTGTGAGGAGAAAAACTGTGAAGGATCAAACATTCGATCTTATTATTGTCGGTGGCGGCCCTGGTGGGTACGTAGCGGCTATCCGAGGCGCCCAACTTGGCCTCAAGACTGCTCTGGTGGAGCGTGAGCACCTTGGCGGGATCTGTCTCAACTGGGGTTGTATCCCGACCAAAGCGCTGCTCCGTAGCGCCGAGGTCTTCAGATATATGAAAGAGGCGAAGAGCTATGGCCTCAGTGCCGGTGACTTTGGCTTTGACCTCGACAAAGTCATCAAACGTTCTCGCCGTGTTTCCACCAAACTGCAGAAAGGCGTCGGGTTTCTGCTGAAAAAGAACAATGTCACGGTTATCGATGGTACCGGCAAGATTGAAGGGCCGGGCAGGCTGAGTGTGGAGAAGGACGGGAAAACGACATCCATTTCCGGCAAGCATATTATTATCGCAACCGGTGGACGTCCACTGCAGCTTAAAGGGCTGGAGGCTGACGGTAAACTGGTTTGGACTTACAAAGAAGCGATGACACCCGATAGCTTCCCCAAGTGTCTGTTGGTTGTTGGTGCTGGTGCCATCGGACTTGAGTTTGCCAGTTTCTATAATGAGTTAGGTGCTGAAGTCACCGTTGTCGAGGCACTTCCACAGGTCCTTCCAGCCGGGGATCAGGAAATCTCGGGGATTCTGCAGAAAGATCTGGGCAAGCAGGGGATCGAAATCCGCACCTCCACCTTCCTTAAAGGGATGGAGCGGGGAGCCGATTCAGTTACTGCGACCATTGAATGCGATGGCAAGGCAGAAACAATTACTGTTGATCGGGTTTTACTGGCTATGGGAGTGGTCGGGAATGTCGAAGGACTGGGTTTGGAAAAGACCGGGGTTAGAGTGGAGAAAAACACCATCAAGGTTAATGAGTGGCTGGAGACCGATGAACCAGGAATCTACGCTATCGGTGACGTAGTCGGGACACCCTGCCTGGCCCACAAGGCTAGCCACGAAGGCGTTATCTGTGTCGAGAAGATTGCCGGGTTGGAAAATGTCCACCCCCTGGATCGCGACAAAATACCTTACTGTACCTATGCACATCCCCAGGTCGCCAATATCGGACTGACTGAAGAACAGGCCAGAGCACGCGGCGGTAACATCAAAGTCGGTTCTTTCCCCTTTGCCGCAAATGGCAAAGCGATTGCCTTGGGTGAAACCGGGGGGCTGGTCAAGACCATCTTCGACGCAGATAGCGGAGAACTTTTGGGTGCACACATGATCGGCGCTGAGGTGACCGAAATGATTCAGGGCTATGGAATCGCCATGAATCTGGAAACAACCGAAGAGGAGTTGATGCAGACCATCTTCGCTCATCCAACCCTCTCCGAAATGATGCATGAGTCAGTGCTCGACGCCTATGAAAAGGCGATTCACGTTTAGAATGATAATCAGGACTTAAGGGGAAAAGATAATGCCTCATATCTCAATAAAACTTTATCCTGGGAGAACCGAGGAACAGAAAAAGCAACTTGCCGACAAAATTGCTGAAAATGTTGTTGCAATTGCTAAGTGCGATGAAAAAGAGGTGTCTGTCGCTTTTGAGGAAGTTGATCAGAAGGATTGGGCCGAGAAGATTTATAAACCAGAAATTCTTAACAATGAAGAAAACCTATATAAAAAACCAGGTTATAACCCTTTTGAGTAAGTTATTTAACTAATAACGTTCATATGGACTGCCATTTTTGGGGAAGGAACGATGTTGAAAAAAACACCCTTAAACCTAGAAACTGCAGTTGGATCACGAAAGTCTGCACAACCTCTTGATGCACCAAGATAATTCGAAAAAGCTCTCATCACCAATAAGGTGACCACGAGTTTTTCAAATTACCTATGCACATCAATATGCTGCACATCTTTTTCGCGCTCAACTGCGGTTTCTAGGTTAAACAGAATCCACAAAGAGCTGGGCGCCCGGATGGTCGATTTCGGCGGCTGAGAGATGCCAATGAAGCCAAAGAGACTCCAGAGTTACTGCACGCAGCACCGACTGTGGCCCGCATGGGCCGCCTGGACGAAACGGCCGCGGCAAGGCAGCCGTGTCTCTGCTGGGTGTCGGGCGAATAGGGTATTTGAGAGACAAATGAAGGGCATTCGATCTGACTATATGCGTGGGGCACTGCTCATTTTTGGCGGTGTGATGATTTTGGGCCCTGAGGCCTTGTTGATTCGTTTGATCGGGACAGAGCTCAAGACGCGGCTCTTTTGGCGCGGTTTGCTTTCAGGGTTTGTGGTTTTTGCCTATCTGGGTTTTCTGAAGCGAGGTTTAATCTGGTCCTATGTGATGAATATAGGCAGGATCGGCATCGTTATCGCTGTCTTTCAAGCTCTGCAGACCATTCTATTTACAGTTGCCGTGCACCTGACAGCTACAGCCAATATTTTTGTTATTTTTGCGGCGACCCCATTGTTTGCTGCTATCTTCAGCCGCTTATTTCTTGGCGAACGGATCAGCCGTCAGACATGGATCTCTGTTGTTGTTGGTTTCTTCGGTATTTTATTACTCTTTATGGGGCGCCTTGGTGACGGAGCTCCGGTGGGGGACATCCTTACCCTGATTGCTGCCTGTCTTGGTGCGGGTTGTTTCGTTTTGGCGCGGAAAGCCCGTCATGTTGATATGGTGCCAGCGACCGGTCTCTACGGCTTTATTATGGCTCTGACGATGTTATTGTCGGGTGCTCAACTCGGTGCTGTTGCGCAGGCTGATATCGGGTATCTACTGTTGCTCAGTCTTTTTGTCGCGCCAGTCTCTTATGGTCT
The DNA here is from genome assembly GCA_024280485.1 of Deltaproteobacteria bacterium. Taxonomy (GTDB): domain Bacteria; phylum Desulfobacterota; class Desulfuromonadia; order Desulfuromonadales; family Geopsychrobacteraceae; genus Geopsychrobacter. The sequence goes on along the minus strand of JAJRQB010000080.1, from coordinate 15,642 downwards.
GATTATTCTTGGTCCTCGCTATCTTCCTGCGCCTGAAGCCAGCTTGATAATGATGCTTGAAACCCTTGTTGCCCCTTTGTGGGTCTGGTTTGTTTTGAGCGAGGTCCCACCTGTTACGACTGTCGCCGCAGGGACCTTGATCTTGGGCACTTTGCTTGTTCAAACCTTGTCAAATCTGCGGCTGCATGCTGAGTAACTTCATCCATATTTGACCTTTGTTACATGATAACCATGAGACGCTGAACCTAGACTCAAAATGATTGCCAGGAAGCCCTGCACTTATGTAAGTGCAGGGCTTCCTGCGTTCTTAGGCTAAATCTCCCGGAAAGGTTCGTGGGAGATGGAGGATGATGGCAATAATCGGCATTGATGAAAGTTATCATCAGTCGCTTGATGTTCATGCTCGAAGAGCTGTCAAAGACTCCTTAGGGAATTTGTTGAGCCGCGGGCTCTGGTGTGTAACATGCTTAAAAAACGACATAAACTTCCTAGCGCAAGCTCCACCCTGAGGCCCTGCGTAGATTGATCAGCAAGCGGCATATATATTGCTCATTCAGATAAATGTTCTTATCCATGGCTGGTAGATAGAAGGTTTTATTGCCGAATATCTATCGAGTATAGGTAAGAGGGAGGATGTTGCGCCTTGGCTGATTCGATGTTACAGGAAAGGCCTTTATCCTTCTCAAGCCCATGAAGCTCTGGTTGGGCTTGAATACGCATACTTCGCCCGGGGAGGACCAACCTCCTTGCTTCCCCGGGCATTTTTTTGTGGAGCAGTCAGAAAACAAGAGGCCTCTAGGTGGATATGACGTTGAACGGTTCAACAGAAAACTTAGTCAATCAAATTCAGGAGAGTATTAGTCTTAACAGCACAAAGGCTAAGGCTAATTTGACCTGGCTCAAAGAGCAGATGCACCATTACTTCTTCCTTGCCAATAAGGACGAGGTAGAGGCAATTGCAACCCTGGCTTCCGGTCTTCACCGTCTGGAGCAGAATCGCAGAATTGTCTTATGCGACCGCGAAAAGCTTCTTATGACTGCCCAGTTGGGACTGCCGGGTTCTTTTTACGAGACTCTTCGGAGTCTTCCAGAGAGAGAAGCTTCCTATGTCCAGTTTACGACCTCATATGCTCCCATCCCCGGGACTTCTCATGCGCTTGAGGTCTTGAGGTTTGCTTTTGATCGCAAGGAAGACCAGGAGATTGCCCAGATGGGCAACACGCAGATTCCACCGCAGGTTAAAACTGCTGTCACGAAAGCTTTGAAAAAAAACTATCCGGGATTCGATCTCGACGATGTCGATCCGTTGCTGCATTTGTTGTGGCTCAACAATGAAAAGTACGTACGAATTTCACCCCCTGAGCGTGTTGCGCGTATCCTCCGACTTTACAAGCAGACGACTATGCATGAGGGGGTATACCTCGATGATGAGCCGACCAACGGTCCTGATGGCATGCAAGAATCCCGGATTCTGTTCGGGGTCGGAAATCCTCCCCAAAGAGGCTTCTTGCAGCAGACACTGGAGGTGTTCAAGAGACTCGATATCTTTGTCAAACGCACCTACTGCCTGACCATCAGTAATGGAATACATCCTTATTTTCTGGTGACCTTTTACGTAAATGCATCAGGTGGTGGTAGGGTGGAAAAGGGCTCTTGTCTCTTTCAGCGACTCAAGGAAGAGCTCTACAATACTCAGATTCTGTCAACCTTTTCCCCAAGTTATGACCAATTGGTTACCACGGGAATTACCAGTGGGGCGGATGCTTCACTGATCAACGCCTTTATCGGTTTCTGCCACACCAATCTGGCGCACGCCTATCCCGAAAGTTCCGATCTGGAAGGGGTCAGGCGAGCCTTTCTCCACCATCCCGACATCGCTCTTCAGTTCGTTAAGCTTTTCAGAACCCGATTTGATCCTGCCATCGGCGAGCGTCAGGACCTGTACCGGAAGGCCTTGGAAGAGACAGTCGGGGTAGTGGAGAACTACAATACCGGCCGATGCTTTCTGGATGAGTTTCGCAGGACGATTTTTCGCTGCTGTCTCTCCTTTATTCGGCATACCCTGAAGACCAACTTCTTCGTTCCGGAAAAACATGCCTTGGCTTTCCGAATCGATCCTGCCTATCTGGATGATCTGGATGAAGAGTTCACCGGCGACCTGCCGCCCGAGCGGCCTTTTCGTATCACCTATTTTTTTGGACGCTTTGGGTCAGGCTACCACATTGGTTTTTCAGATATTGCCCGGGGTGGCTGGCGAACTCTGATCACTCAAGGACGTGATGATTACTTTTCCTGTACCAATACTCTCTTCAGGGAGACCTACGTTCTTGCCCATACCCAGCACCTCAAGAATAAGGATATTTACGAGGGCGGTTCAAAAATGGTGGCGGTTCTTGACGCGGGAGGGGAGAAGAACCCCGAAGCGGTCAAACAGCGTCTATACAAACTTCAATATGGTTTCATCAATGCCTTCCTGAACATCTACGTTACCGAAGACGGAAAGGCCAAGGACCCGTTGGTGATCGACTACTATGGGGAGGATGAGCCGATCGAACTGGGTCCCGACGAGAACATGCACGATACTATGGTCGAGCTGATCGCCCGCCAGGCTGTCAAGCAGGGATACCTGCTTGGCGCCGGGATTATGTCGAGCAAAAAGGTCGGGATCAATCACAGGGAATTCGGTGTCACCTCGATTGGCGTCGTCAAGTTTGCCGAGGTTGCCATGCAGGAACTTGGCATTGATATGCACCAAGACCCTTTCACCGTCAAGTTTACCGGCGGCCCTAACGGTGATGTGGCAGGCAATGCCATGCGTTTACTTCTCGAACGTTGTCCGCAGGTCAGGATCAATCTTATCGTGGATGGAACCGGCGCACTCTGCGACCCCGCAGGGATCAACCGGGAGGCTCTTTCACGCATCGTGCTGAAGGAGGATCTGGAAGCCTTTAACCCAGAGGCTTTGCATCCCGGCGGCTTTATCATTTACCGCGACCAGACTCGACGAGAAGGGGTGCGCGAGTTGTTCCAGAAGCTGGTGAGCACAGAAAGTGGAATTGTAGAGTCGTGGGTTTCCAATGACGATTTCTACCGTGAGTATAACAACCTCATCTTTACCGTCCCTGCCGACCTGTTCATTCCTTCCGGCGGACGGCCGGAGTCCGTCAATCAAGACAATTGCCATCGATTCTTATCCAAGGATGGCTACCCCAACACCCGTGTCATAGTGGAAGGGGCCAATTCATTTATCACCCCTGAAGCAAGGGTCGAACTGCAGAAGAAGGGCATCGTCATCCTGCGTGATGCCTCGGCCAATAAGTGCGGCGTCATCTCATCTTCTTACGAAATCATCGCCAATCTGCTGCTGACTGATCAGGAGTTTCTGGGCAATAAAACACAGTATGTCGATGATGTTATTTATATTCTGAATCGGCGGGCTGAGGAGGAGGCGCGGCTGATCTTCAAGCGGCATCGTCACGCGGGGGGCAGTCAGTTCTATACCGAGATTTCCAATGCCATCAGCACGGAGATAAATGAGCATTACTCCCGGTTGTTCGATTTTTTTCAGAGCAATCCAGATCTTTGCAATAGACCACTCTACCGCAAGGTGATCCTGCATCATTTGCCGCGGATCCTCGCCATGGAGGAGCGCTTCAGCAAGCGGATCGACGGCCTGCCCCTGAAGATCAAGTTTGCCATTCTGGCCAGTGAAATTGCTTCTTCGATGGTCTATCAGGGGAACGGGCATGAGGATTACCAACAGAGGGTCGAGAGGCACCTGAGTGGTATAGGACTTTTATGAACGATTTCGCCAAGGATTTCTTTACCAGGATTTTCACCATTGGGGGAAGTGCGATATGGAAATTAAGGTGACGTTTTTTGCCTCCTTTTGCATCGGGCGGTTCAAGAATGAAATCCGGGACTACCCGCCAGGAGCGACCATTGGCCAAATAGTGGAAGAGCTTCAACTATCGGAAAGAAGCCTTGGTGTCATTTTGCTGAATGGGACCCATAGCACCCTGGAACAGTCGCTGAACGAGGGGGACAAGGTCTCTCTGCTCCCTCTGGTGGGAGGAGGGTAGGCAATAACGGTCTCGAAAGAGGCTGGGGGGTCAAATAATTAACGAGATTTTGTCAGCAGGTCATTATTTATACCTGCTGGTTGAATCCGCAAACAGTCTGGAGAAAACATATGGCACAATTAGATCTTGCCGCATCCGATCCCGCAATTGCCGACATCCTGGTCCGGGAGACTGAACGCCAGGAATATAGCCTGGAATTCATCGCTTCGGAAAACTTTGTCAGCGAGGCAGTTCTTGAGGCTCAGGGTTCGGTTCTGACCAATAAATACGCCGAGGGTTATCCTGGCAAGCGTTACTACGGCGGCTGTGAGGTGGTCGATGAGGCCGAGCAGTTGGCTATTGACAGGGCCAAGGAATTATTTGGAGCCGAGCATGTCAACGTGCAGGCCCATTCAGGCTCCCAGGCTAATATGGCGGTTTACATGGCCGTTTGTCAGCCTGGAGATACCGTGCTGGGGATGAATCTGGCACATGGAGGACATCTGACCCACGGGTCCCCAGTCAATTTTTCTGGCAAGCTGTACAATATTGTCCCTTACGGTATTACACAAGAGACTGGCACTATCGATTATGTCGAAGTCAGGCAGTTGGCTAAAAAGCACAAGCCGAAGCTGATCGTCGTCGGTGCCAGCGCATACCCACGTATTATCGATTTCGAGGCATTTCGCCGGATTGCCGATGAAGTTGGCGCCGTGGTAATGGTCGATATGGCTCATATCGCCGGACTGGTTGCAGCCGGTCTGCATCCCAACCCAGTGCCTCATGCAGATTTTGTGACCACGACAACGCATAAAACTCTGCGTGGTCCTCGCGGTGGCATGATTCTCTGCACCGAAGAATGGGGTAAGAAACTGAACAGCAATATCTTTCCCGGCATCCAGGGTGGGCCCCTGATGCACGTGATCGCTGCCAAGGCTGTTTCTTTTAAGGAAGCTTTGTCTCCAGAATTTAAGACGTATGCCGGACAGGTTGTGAAAAACGCCCAGACTTTGGCGGCAGAATTGGTTAGTCGTGGTTTTACCCTGGTTTCAGGTGGGACTGACAACCACTTGATGCTGGTTGATTTTACGGGTAGCGAAATTACCGGTAAAATTGCCGAGGCGACTCTGGAAGAGGCGGGAATCACTGTTAATAAAAATGCCGTCCCCTTCGATACCCGTTCCCCCTTCGTAACCAGTGGAATCCGTATTGGTACTCCGGCAACAACGACCCGTGGTCTCAAGGAAACAGAGATGGTTCAGGTAGCGGAATGGATCGATCGGGCCCTCCAAAATATCGGTAACCAGAATGAACTGGCCAAGATCAGAGGTGAAGTTAAGGAGCTTTGTCGGACTTTCCCCTTGTACGCTCATCGTTTGAAGTAACCCTTTTATTAGTAAATAATTTCGATCGACCGTCAGGACAGTTATTGTTCAGACGGTCTCTTTGGGCGTCCTCTCAATAGTCCCTACCTCCTTTGGTTGAATCTCTCTACTGCATTTACTGTCGTCTTATGTGACACCCCCCCCACTGTCTAGCTCGTTTCTATTGTCCTGGTAACCACGTGGAATAGTAGTTGCGCAATGCCATCGTCAATCAAACTGATGAAAACTATCATCGGCATGCCTGCTCTTGAGTGTGTCAGGTCTATTTTGTCGCGTCTGAATGTCTCGGCGCTACCAGAAAATCCATATATAACAGCTACTTGGTGATGTGTACGGGTATTGTTTCAGTGAGGTACGCTTCTTGCTAAGGTAGCTGTCTGTATCTGACTCTATGGGGTTCCCATGTCTCAAATAGAGATTTTTTGAAGGGGAAGAAGTGGCTTGATGCCAATTAGCATTAATTTAATCCGTTAACGCGAATAGAAGTACACAAATTAGGAACAATCTGGAGGATGAATTATGAAACAGATTAAGCGGGTATCTGTGCTCGGTGCAGGTGTAATGGGGGCAACAATAGCTGCCCATCTAGCAAATGCTGGGTTGGATGTTCTACTGCTCGACATGGTACCCAAGGAACTGAGTGATGCGGAACAAGCTAAAGGTCTGACTCTTGGAAGTCCGGAAGTACGTAACCGATATGCGATCCAGGGTAAGCAAGGAGCCATCAAGGGCAAGGGTTTCTATCTCAAAGATTTTGCTGCACAGGTCAGTGTCGGTAACTTCGAAGACCACATGGAGAAAATCAGTAGCTGCGACTGGGTGGTCGAGGTTGTGGTCGAGAACATGGCGATCAAGAAGAGTTTGATCACCGAAAAGATCCTGCCTAACCTGACCGAGGGGACCATCCTTTCGACCAATACCAGCGGTCTGTCGGTCAACGAGATGGCCGAACTGCTGCCTGAGCAGCATCGCAAGAATTTCCTCGTCACCCATTTTTTCAATCCGCCGCGATTCCTGCGCCTGTTGGAAATCGTCCCTTCAAGGTATACCGATCCCGAGGTTGTCTCCTTCATGTCCGAGTTCGGCAGCAAGCGACTCGGCAAGGGGATCGTCTACGGCAAGGACACCCCGAACTTCGTCGCCAACCGAATCGGTGTCTACAACATGTTTAATGCCATGCGACACCTGGTCGATCTCGACCTGACCGTCGAAGAGGCCGACGCTGCTTCCGGTCCTTCGAGTGCGCGACCCAAGAGCGCCATCTTTCGTACTTGCGACCTGGTCGGTAACGACACCATGGCGCACGTCTGCAGGAATAGCTTTGAACTTTTGTCGAACGACGAAGAACGGCAGATGTTCCAAGTCCCCGATTTCTACTCAGCGATGATCGAAAAAGGTCTATTTGGCCAGAAAGCCAAACAGGGTTTTTTCAAGAAGGAGAAGGACGGCATCCACTACTACGATTATCAAACCGGCGAGTATCGGGCTCCCCAGGTCCCAAAATTCGGCTCGGTTAAAGTGGCGAAGAAGGCTGGTGACGCGGCTGCCAAGGTTAAGGCTGCCGTTAACGGTGACGATAAAGCGGCCGAGTTTGTCTGGCGCAACCTGCGCGATACCTTGATCTACAGCTTCAACCGGATCCCGGAAATTTCCGACGACGTGATTAATGTCGATAACGCTATGAAGTGGGGCTTCGGTTGGGAGATTGGTCCCTTCGAGATGCTCGACGCCATCGGTGTGCAGCAGTTCGTCGTACGCGCCGAAAGCGACGGTGTTGTTGTTCCTGCGGCTATGCGGGAGATCGAGTCCTTCTACAAGAGTGAAGGAGGCAAAAAGTTCGCACTGAATCTGGTCTCCGGCAAGTATGAAGAGATCCCGGTGTCAGCCAGCCAGATTAACCTGAATAGACTGCGTCAGGCCGGTTCGGTATTGGAAGGCAACCAGGACGCGTCGATTCACGATATCGGTGATGGCGTCATCTGCCTTGAGTTCCACTCCAAGATGAACGCCATCGACTTGGGCACCATCGAGATGATCGAAAAGGCAGTTGCACGCGCCGAAGCAGGTGGGGTTGGCTTGGTGGTCGGTAACCAAGGCAGTGCCTTCTCTGCCGGCGCCAACCTGGCCTACTTCCTCGAGGCGATCAAGGCCAAAGAACTGAACAAGATCGAAGAACTGATCATCCGGTTGCAGAATGCCTTGATGGGGATGAAATATGCCAGCGTCCCGGTGGTCGCCGCGCCCTTCGGTATGGTTCTGGGCGGCGGTGCCGAAGTAGCGCTGCATGCCGATGTAATCAACGCCCACGCGGAAACCTTCATGGGCCTGGTCGAGATCGGGGTCGGCCTGCTGCCGGCCGGTGGTGGCACCAAGGAGCTTGCGCTTCGCGCCATTGAAAAAGCGTCTGCCTATCGCACTGATGTGACCCCCTTTATCAGCAAACACTTCCAGAACATCTTGATGGGCAAAGTCTCCGGAGCGGCCGCCGAACTCGAAGGGATGAACTATATGCGCCCCGGCGATGCGGTCACCATGGACATCGACCGACTGATCGCCGATGCCAAGCAGAGGGTACTGTCGCTGTCTGCCACATATCGTCCTTCGCAGCCACCGCAAAACCTCAAAGCGCCCGGCCGTGACGTTGGTGCGGTGCTCAAGAGCCAGCTCTACACTATGCAGGTTGGCGGTTTTATCAGCGAGTACGAGATGGAACTCGGCAGCAGCATCGCCGAAGTGATCACCGGCGGCGATGTTCCTGCAGGCACCCTGATCAGCGAGCAGTATCTGCTCGATCTGGAGCGTGAGAATTTCCTCAAACTGTGTGGCAATGACAAGACCGTCGCACGGATCGAAAACATGCTGAAGACCGGCAAGGTCCTAAGAAACTAAGGGGAGAACATAAACATGAGTAAAGCATATATTCTGGCTGCCTTCAGAACACCCGCCTGCCGGGCTTATAAAGGTAATTTCAAGAGCGTGCGTCCCGATGATTTGGCTGCTGCGGCAATCAAGGGGTTGGTCGAGCGTACCGCGATCGATCCCATGGATGTCGAGGATGTGATCCTTGGCTGCGCTTTCCCCGAAGCAGAAGCGGGTTGGGACGTTGCGCGAGTCGCTTCGCTTAAAGCGGGACTGCCCTATCAGGTTCCCGGTATGACCATCAACCGTCTCTGCTCCTCCGGTCTGCAGAGCATCGCTCTGGCAGCCGAGAAGATCAACGCGGGTCAGGCCGACTGCCTGATCGCCGGTGGTACCGAGTCGATGACTTGCGTTCCTTTGGGTGGCAACAAGTTTGCCCCCAACCCGGATCTGGTCGCGAACTATCCTGAAGCCTTCACCGGTATGGGAATGACCGCCGAGCTGGTGGCGGAGAAATACGGCATCGAACGTGAGGAAATGGATGCCTTCGGCGCCGCCAGTCACCAGAAAGCTGCCGTAGCGATCGCCGCAGGCAAATTCAGCGACGAAATCATTCCGGTTGAAGTTGAGTATGCCGCTCTGGTGGATGGGGTCATGCAGAAGAAGACCGGACTGGTCTCTGCCGACGACGGCGTTCGCGCTGCTACCACCGCTGCATCTTTGGCCAAACTCAAGCCGGTTTTTAAACTTAAAGGCAGAGTCACCGCTGGCAATACCTCGCAGATGACCGATGGTGCTGCCGCAGTACTGGTAGTTTCCGAGGCTTACCTGAAGAGAATCGGCAAGGATCCCATCGCTCGTTTTGCCGGGTTTGCCGTTTGCGGTGTGCCGCCAGAAATCATGGGGATTGGCCCAGTCGAAGCGATTCCCGCCGCTCTGAAGGCCGCTGGCCTCAAGCAGGAAGATATTGGTCTTTACGAGCTCAATGAAGCCTTCGCTGCACAAGCACTGGCGGTCGCCAAGGAATTGGGGCTGAACAAGGAAATCATCAATGTCAACGGTGGCGCCATCGCCCTGGGGCATCCACTGGGAGCGACCGGTTCCAAGCTCACCGCCACGCTGCTCTCCGAGATGCGCCGTACGGACACCCGGTACGGCATGGTCTCCATGTGTATCGGTCTCGGTATGGGTGCAGCCGGAATTTTTGAAAAAATTTAAAACAAACAATTCATTTAGCGTGTCGGGGTTTAAATTATGGCAAAAGTCTACAAGGGTGGCGAGTTTCTGGTCAGCGAGAGCGTGTGTGGGGATATCTTTTCCCCGGAAGATTTTTCCGATGAGCAGCGGCAGATCGCCGCGACCACTGAGCAGTTCATAACCAATGAAGTGCTGCCGAAGATAGAAGAAATCGATCAGCAGAACTTTGCTCTGGTGGTCGAGACCCTGAAAAAAGCCGGAGAGTTGGGTCTGTTGATGATCGATGCCCCAGAGGAATTCGGTGGTCTCGATCTGGATAAGGCGACCAGTATGCTGGTGACGGAAAAGATTGCACCAGGCGGTTCCTTTGCTGTTGCCTACCTGGCACACAACGGGATCGGTACTCTACCATTGGTTTACTACGGCACCGACGCGCAGAAAAGGCAATATCTTGAAAAAATCATCTCCGGGGAGTGGATGGCCGCCTACTGTCTGACCGAGCCCGGTTCTGGCAGTGATGCCTTAAGCGCAACTACGAATGCGGTTCTTTCAGAGGATGAACAGCACTATATCCTCAACGGCACCAAACAGTTCATTACCAACGCTGGTTTTGCCGATCTTTTTACCGTCTTTGCCAAGGTCGACAAAGAGCATTTCACCGGATTTCTAGTTGAGCGCACCGTTGAAGGTGTTTCGATCGGGCCCGAAGAAAAGAAAATGGGAATCAAAGGGTCTTCGACGACCCAGGTAATCTTCGACAATGTCAAGGTTCCCGTCGAGAACCTGCTCGGTGAAATCGGCAAGGGGCACAAGATCGCGTTTAACGTCCTCAACGTCGGTCGGTTCAAGTTGGGAGCCCTGGTGACCGGGATGGCCAAGCACGCCATCGGCGAAGCGATCAAGTACGCGAACGAGCGCAAGCAGTTTAACCGCCCGATCAGCAGTTTCGGAGCCATTCAGCAAAAGCTGGCCGACATGACTGCAGCAACCTACGCTTCGGAGTCGCTGGTTTATCGTTTGGCGGGGCAGATTGATGATCGATTGGCCACCCTCGACAAAGGGTCTGACAACTACTACGCCGAGTATCAGAAAGGGATCGAGGAGTACGCTGCCGAATGCGCTATCGCTAAAGTCTATTGCAGTGAAGTTCTGGCCGAGGTTGTCGATGAAGTCCTTCAGGTCTTCGGTGGCTATGGTTTTGTCAGCGAATACCCGGCCGAGAGATTCTACCGTGACGAGCGAATTCAGCGGATTTACGAAGGAACTAACGAAATCAACCGGATACTGATTCCGGGCGTTTTCCTGCGCAAGGAGATGAAGGGCGAACTGCCACTACAGGAGGCCGCTGTTGCCGCATTCAATGATCTTGCTGCCGGTCCCAACACCTCAACAGGTGATGGCGTCTTTGCTGAAGAAAACGCATTGTTGGTTGATCTGAAGAGACTATTCCTTGTTGTGATCGGCACTGCTGTTCAGACTTATCAGAATGAGCTGCAGAACGAGCAGGAAGTTCTCATGGCGGTTGCCGATGTTGCCATACAGATCTATGCATTGGAGAGTGTAGTTCTCAGAGCAGAAAAGACCTATGCACAAGTCAGTGCTGCCAAACAGGGAAATCTTGTTTCCATAGTTAAAATTTGTGCATTTGACGCCAGTGAGAAACTGATCACGGCAGCTAAGAAAGCCACATATTTTATGGCCGAAGCTGTTTCTGTTTCTGCAGTTATAGAAGGCATCCATAAACTGGGCAGTTACGATGCGACCGGTTTGTTGAGGGCTAAACGGTCCCTGGCTAAAGCGGCCATCGACAGCGAAAAGTATATTTTCTGAGAATTAGATATGCGATGAGCGATCCGGGCCGTACTGCTCACCATACCCGGCCTCCCCGGTGATGAAGAAGGGGACTGCTGGCAGATCTAACGTTTGTCTATAAACTATTGCTTCGGTTTTTACCTAGAGGAGAACTCCACTCATGTTGCTCTTGAACCCCTTAAATCACAAGCGTACCTACGCCGACCCCAAAACCCGCGAGATGATGCAGAAGGTCATCGACTTCTTCGAGACCAAGGGACTGGAGAAGATCAAGGCTGACTGGCACGATAAAGTCTGGAACCACGATTTCGTCGAGTTTATGCAGGAGAATCAGGTACTCGCCACCCTGATGACCCCGGCCGGCTACGGCGCTGAAGATTCCCGCTGGGATACCACGCGCAACACCGCATTCGCTGAAATCGCCGGGTTCTACGGCTTCACCTACTGGTACACCTTTCAGGTCTCGATGCTCGGGGTCTGCCCGGTCTGGATGGGCGATAATGAAGCGCTCAAGCATAAAACCGCGAAGCTGCTGGAGGAGGGTGGGGTCTTCGCCTTCGGTCTCTCCGAGAAGGAGCACGGGGCCGACATCTACTCTTCCGAAATGGAACTGCATGCCCAGCAGGATGGCAACTACCTGGCCAAGGGCCACAAGTACTATATCGGCAACGGCAACGAGGCCGCCATCACCTCAATGTTCGGCAAGCAGGCAGAGAGCGGCGAGTACGTGTTTTTCGCCACCGATTCAAAACATGAAACTTACGAGTGTGTGAAGAATACCGTTAACGAGCAGAACTACGTCGCGGAGATCGCACTGCACGACTACCCGATCAGCGATGAAGATATCATGGAGCGCGGGCCAAAGGCCTGGGACAACATGCTCAACACCATTAACGTCTGTAAATTCAACCTTGGCTGGTGCTCGATCGGCATGGGTACCCATGTTTTATACGAAGCCCTCGATCATGCCGCCAACCGCAAACTCTACGGCGGTTATGTTACCGACTTCCCCCATGTCCGCCAGATGCTGACCGATGCCTACTGTCGTCTGGTCGCGATGCGTCTGTTCGCCGACCGTGCCACTGACTACATGCGCTCGGCTTCTGCTGAGGATCGGCGCTATCTGCTCTATAACCCGATGGTCAAGATGAAGGTGACCACCCAGGGTGAAGAGGTGGTCCGTCTGCTCCACGAGGTGATCGCCGCCAAGGGTTTTGAGAAAGAGCCCTTCTTCGAGGTCGTCGCCCATGAGATAGGTATGCTGCCCAAACTGGAGGGCACGGTCCACGTCAACATGGCGCTGGTGGTGAAGTTTATGAAGAACTTCCTCTTCGCCCCCACCGAGTACCCTGAGATCGGCAAGCAGAATGATGCGGCCGACGACAGCTTCCTGTTCGATCAGGGACCGACCCGCGGCCTGGGCAAGATCAGTTTCCACGCCTACCGACTCGCCTACGACGCAGTCGACTTGCCCAATGTCAACCTGTTCAAGGAGCAGATTGAGGCCTTTCGGCAGTTGCTGGTTCAGGCCGGCCCGGACGAATCTCAGTCCAAGGACATCGACTACCTGCTGGCTCTGGGGGAGTGCTTCTGTCTCATCGCCTACGGGCAGCTCATTCTAGAAAACGCACCGCACTTCGCGGTCGAGGACGCGCTGCTCGATCAGATCTTCGACTTCAAGGTGCGTGACATGTCCCGTTACGCCTTGAACATCTACAGCAAACCGAGCAGTAGCGCAGAACAGAAGCGTCTGGCTCTAGAGATCATCCGTGCTCCGATTGCCGACGCTGAGCGTTTCGACAAAATCTGGCATGAGCATGTTTATGCGTTGAAGGGGCGGTACTCCAGCGAACCATAGACGGAGGCTGATAGATGGTGCTGTTCATTTGTATGGTTTTGGTTAAGAAGACTAGCAGGTATCAACGTCTGCAGGATATCGCAGAAGTATTGGTGAACGTTTAAATCTGTCAAAGTTTGAATTGCCACGGGGCGGTAGATCCTCCTTACAAAGGCTGTAGTTGTTCTCTCTCCTGCAGTTTCGGCCGTCCCGTGGATTTTTTTATGTGATGAATAAGATTTAGTACAACAGCCACCCCCAGTTTTGATGGTGGCCCCTGAAGGTATGTCGTTTTCAGGAATGTGTACCACCCAGGCATTACGGTTTTAATCTTTTTGACTTAACGATTGCGTTAAAGCCCCTTTGAGGGGCTAGCAATCGTCAATCCCTCAGTTTGATTGGGGGATATTTAGTGACCTTTGGCATGGCCAAGTTCCAAGACATTTTCACACGGCCCCTCACCTCTCTTATCCAACGTTTTACGTAGTGTCCCGATACGCTTCACCTCCTAATAGTCGTTTTCTCCTCTAATCAATTTCTGACTGGTCAGGGTTTTTGCCCCGCTCTCACTCATTGGTATTGTACTGGCTGGTGTGAAGATCTGGGATGGCGACTCAATATTTTGATAGGATTGAACTGCTAACAGAATTATTTTATCCGTTATTTTTTGATGAGTTGGATAGAGTGGAGTGATTCATGGAATACCTCAGTATTTTTGAGAGATTTTTCACTGGAATATTTCTGCTTCAGGGCGTGTTCCGGGAGTGTAACGAGCAGGCCTGTCTTCTTTTGGGGCGGCGGCGTGAAGAGATTGTTGGCCATTCCTTGTTGGAGTTCTCACCGTCGGTGCAGTCGGACGGGCAGGATTCGACGGATGCCGAGCAACAACATATAAAGGCTGCTCTTTCAGGAACCCCACAAGTATTTCAATGGCAGGTTCAACGGATTGATGAAATCTTAATAAATGTGGAGATCTCGATGAAGCCCATCGAGATCGACAATGAAACAGTTCTGCTGATCAGCATGCGTGACATTACTGAAGCTGAGCGACTTGAGCAGGAGGGCGGCAAGGAAAGGACGCTATATAGCACTTTGACAGAGGTCTCACCGATCGGTATTTTTCATACAGATGCTAAAGGCAAGTTTCAATATGTTAACCAGCGATGGTGTGAGATTGTCGGGTTATCACGTGAAATGGTCCTGAGTGAGGGGCTGACTTTTGGGCTTATCCCCGAAGACCGGGAACCTGTCCTCAATGAGTGGTATCAGGCTACAGGGGAGGGGCTGCCTGTCAAGTCAGAGTACCGGATTCGGCACGCCGATGGCTCTATTGTCTGGGTTTATGGTCAGGTAGAGGCAGAAAGGAACAATTGCGGAGAATTGGTAAGGTATGTTGGGGCAATTACCGACATTTCTGAGCGCAAACTGGCAGAGGAGTCTTTTGAGGAAAGGAATGAATTCATTGAGGCCATCATGACTTACCTTCCGATCGGTCTTGTCGTGCTCACCTACGATCATCTCAGAGTTCAGTATCTGAACCCCAAATTTGAAAAGATAACCGGTTGGTCTTTTGGAAAAATCCCGGACCTAAATGCTTTTTGGGACTTGGCCGTTCTCGATCCTGAATTCCGCAAGAAGATTAGAGAGAATATTCCTGTCGATCTTAGGAGTGGCGATCCAGCGCGCATGGTATGGGAATTTCCAATTGTCAAAAGTTCAGGTGAAGTTGCCCAGATTCTACTTGCTGGAATTCCCTTGCCTGAGAGAAACCAGCTGATATTTACGGTTCAGGATATTACTGAGCGTAAGCAAGCCGAGGAAGAGTTGCGGGAGAGAAACGATTTCATTGAAACGGTTATGGACAACTTGCCCATCGGTCTTGCCGTTACCTCCTTCGATAGCCGCCCGATTGAACAGGTTTCCTTTTCAGGGCAAAAAGTGCGTTATATAAATCGAAAAATGGAAGAGATTTCGGGTTGGCCAAAGGAGTATTGGCCTGATATGGAGGCTTTTTTTAAATGCGCCTTTCCCGATCCGGCTTATCGAAAGAAAATGAAGATCTGGGCAGATCGCACCTTTCGTAGTGAGATCCATGAAAATTTCGTCGATGAATACCAACTTACAAAAAAAAATGGGGAGAAGGTTGATGTTTTGGCTGTTGATATCCCTATGTTTGATAGGCATTTATTTATAAGTACCATCCAGGATATTACCGAACGTAAACGGGCGGTGGAAGAGGTTCATGAGTTGAACCGTGATTTGGAGGCGCGGGTTATCGAACGTACCAGAGAGTTGGAACTAGCTAACCGGGAGATGGAGGCCTTCACCTACTCGGTTTCCCACGACCTGAGGGCGCCTCTGCGGGCCATCGACGGTTTCAGCGCGGCGCTGCTGGAGGATTACGCGGACAAGCTAGATGAGGAGGGTAAAACCTATCTGCGTTATTTGCAGGATGGAAGCCGCGATATGAATGATCTGATCGACGGTCTGT
>JAJRQB010000079.1 GCA_024280485.1 Deltaproteobacteria bacterium | reverse complement strand
AGCAAAGGTCATGGCTTTGCCCCTCCGTTCAAGGCCGATACTGATCTGTTTTGCCTGACGCAGTTGGCCAAAGATTTGTAGTGCTTTTTCTGGCGAATTCAGTGAGACGCCGTTGACTTCACGGAGAATGTCACCTTTTTTCAGCCCGAGTTGTGCTATCAGCGAGCCGGACTGGATCATGCGGATCTGAAAACCGGTTGTTTTGCCACCTTCAAGAAAAGGGACCGCTTGGGCTTGAGTTAGCAGGTTTCCGATATTTGATCTTGCATCTTCGGCAACCTCAGCCGGGATATGCCAGCGATTTTCTCCGAGGTCTTCAACCTGAATCCTTACGGTTTTTGAACCAGTCTTTTTAGACGTCACTGGTTTCGGTTGGGTGGGGTGTTGTGTTCCCTCCATCAAGATTTCAACAACTACCGTTCGCCCGTCCTGGTACTTCAACTCAACGCGATTTCGTTCAATGATGGATAAAATAGCTCCATCGGGAAGCGTTTCGTTTAATCGGTATGCTGCTGTCTCTCTATCAGCGAAGAGGGTCGCCAATGGAACCTTGCCCCCGCTGATCGTACCGATCAGACCCCATTTTGAAGCGGCTTTGTTTGGTTTTTGTTGTGCCGGCGGGAGAGGGACGATTTTTTCCAAACTCTGGGCTCCGCCAGCAGAATTGAATATGTCGCGGTTCAATATTGTTTGATAGCTCTTAAGAGGTGTTCTAGGCTGTTTTTTTTCTGGAGCCGCTTGTTGGAATAAAATCGGTACGGAGGCGGGCGCTGCTAGAATACTGATGCTCGTTGCTCCTAGATGTCCCAATGCAAGGCCACTGAGTCCGCTCAGAAGGATGAAAACCCACAGATGATGTCGTTGCAGCAGGTTGATCAGCATCGGTACCCATACAGGGAAGGAGGATTGTTGTGCTTATGCTTGATTATGACTTCTCATTACACAATGAAAATCTGTATTATTTTTAACTTTTTGAAGAAAAAAAATCAAGGAAATAGGGAGTTTATGCTGTTTGTTCTGCTATGTCATGGTGTCAGACTGAGGATAGCCGATGTTGTTGATAAATGTGCTTCTTGGTTTGTTCAGGAGTTGGATATTAAACCCTTTTCTAATGCCGCTATAAGCCCCATGGATCTATAGAAAAAGCCCCCGCCGAAGCAGGGGCTTTACATCTTATAGTATCAAATCAAAGTTGGATCAGTATCGATCGCCAGCAGTCCCCAGCTGAGCATTTAGCAGGTAGCTGATTGCGCTGGTCTTGTAGGTTGTTGCAGCGTCCAATGCGTTGAGCGTGGCTGAAACCGAGTAATTCAGAACGCCGTCGTCCAGATGATCAATGGCGTCATAAATCAAACGGCGGGTATAGCGCCGGTTGTGTGCCACACCGCCCGGATCGTGGATCAGCATGTTGTAGTTGAAAGCGGCACCCATGTTTAGCTTGCCAGTCGAATCAGCCACTGTGACCCAATCCCGGTTGGCAAAGTAAGGATAACCAGCGGTGAAGTCGAAGCTATTCAGGCCAAGTTGGACCTTCAGAACCTCCAGGGCGGCCAGGTAGCGGCCTTTGTGCGGTGCCACGACACCGGCAACCAGATCTGCCAAAGTGACCTCGTGGCCAAGCCAGGCGTTTGCTGCGTCAGTACCGGCACCACGCGATGCATGGCAGTTGACGCAGACGGGGTTAAGCGACAGGTCGCCCACTGAATAAAGAGTGAATGGGCTCAGGGTATGCGAGCCATCATTGCTGCCAAAGTGACAGGTCGCGCAAGGACCAGCGGTAAATCCTGCATCAACAGTAGCGTTTCCGGTGGTGCCCAGCCCGATATCGTCATGGGTGTCACCGACGGGAATGGTGTAATCCCGAGTGCTGAAATGATAGCCGGATTTAGCAAACACCGTACCGCCAGCTGTCAGGTAGTGGGAATTGACGAAGCGCTTGTCTGCGAAGTCGGCAGTCGAGTTTTTGATCGAATCTCCGCTTTCACGCCCGGTGTGGCAGGACAGGCAAACGTTGGAGGTTGAGGCATTTGGATACACCGTTGGAGCATCGGTGTAGTCGGCGGTGATGGCACCGGGTGTGTGCAAGGCGG
This sequence comes from Deltaproteobacteria bacterium, assembly GCA_024280485.1. Lineage (GTDB taxonomy): Bacteria > Desulfobacterota > Desulfuromonadia > Desulfuromonadales > Geopsychrobacteraceae > Geopsychrobacter. The sequence continues at coordinate 12,460 of JAJRQB010000079.1, read as the reverse complement.
TGCCGAAGCCTGTGCCGTTTGGAGTTTCGCTATGGCAAGCGTAGCAGTAGAGAACCTGATTTTCACCTTCGCGCAGACCGAAACTGTTGGCAGTTTGATCGTAGTTGGCTGGGTCGGTCAGGTAGTTCATTGCGCCGGTGGCGGTGTGACAACGTTGGCAAGACTGACGGCTGCCCGCAGTAGTCGCGGCATCACTCTCATCCCAGTCATAATGCTTCCAGGCCTCGGCAGTTTCGTCGCCATGGCCTGAGCTTGCCCAGTCACGCAGGATAACAGTACCGTCATCCTTGCTGCTGGCGCCCGCAGTGAATGGATCGTCTGTACCGCCGCCGTTATGACAGCCGTTACAGGAGTTTGCCAGACCCGGAGTGGACACGCTCAGGCTCGGCCAGATAATGGTGAAGGTGTGGGTAGAAACATCACCGGCGATAGTTTCCATGATCGGATCGCCATTACCATCGACTTCACCGGTGTCTTTCGTAGTATAGACAGCCGATTTGGCAGTTTTAGGCATGTGACAATAAGTACACTTAATCCAGGTGCCTACGACTTTGCCCGCACGCTTTGCCGCGTGAGCGACAACCGCATTGGTTGCAGCGGCAGTACCGGTTTTAACATCAAAAACTTCGACATCAGCAAAATCACCATGGGTAGCATGGCAGGTGAGGCAGAGGCTGTTGTCATCTGCGCTGGAGATGGCAACGTCGAGACCATCACTTTCAAGGGTTCTGACAACCATGCCATCATTGGTGCCGTCGTGCATGTCGTGACAGACGAAACACTCATGATCCCAGGCCTTGTCCGGTCCATGAGGGCCGTTGTCAAGGTCCTGTTGCTGCTGATGGTGTTGTTTGGAGGTGATGAAACCGGTATCGGGAGTACCACCGAAGTAGCTACCGGTTGATTCGGTGACTGAGTAGTATTCTTTCCAGTCCGTGCCTGGGATATACATCTGGATATTGCTGTCAGAGGTCCCCTTGCTGGGGTAGCCCAGGGAGGTGCCAGCGGCCGCACTGGAGTAGCCGCTACCACGGGTATGGCATGCATAGCAGACATAGTTGCGTACGATCAGGTTGTCAACTGTGTTGACTACGCCATCATTGTTGAGGTCCATGTCGGTGGTCATAGTCGCTGGGTTGACGATGTTCTCTTTGGCAGGGGACGCTGCGTGCTGGCCGCCGGGACCGTGACAAGCTTCGCAGGAGACAGAGATGTCGGAGAACTGCATGGTCCACTCATCACCATCCAGAGCGACTTCGAGGCCGGTCACATGACAACCGGCACAGCGACGCTCATAAGACTGGTTCTTGATTACTGCCGCGAGTGGGAGATTGTCAGTGTCATACCAATCACTGCCATGATAGACCACATACTCCTGAGTCTGCTGATTGAACTGAACCGGCAGAATGTAGTTACTTTTGCCAACGGTGGTGATGTAGCGCTGCTTCCAGGTTGCTTCGTCATTCAGGATGAAGCCGTCTGAGTTGACATCGTCTTCGTTATGGCTACCGCCACCCAGGGTGTAGGTAATGTCATACTGCACGCCGCCAATTTTGACATAGGCTTGGCCGTTCGCGCTGCCGAGAACCGGTGCGTTCGCGCTGTAAACCGCAAAAGCGGTAGCGTTGGTGGCGGTACCTAGATCGAAGTCAGTACCGTCGAAAAAGTCGGAGCGACCAGAGGCTGTGGTGCCCTGCATATCGTTGGAATAGTTTTTCTCTAGGCTGCCATCGCGCAGCTTCTTGGTATGAGCGGTCGCAGCCCAACCGGTGTGCGTTGTCTCGTGGCAGCCGCCGCAGCGGTCGGCACCAACAAAAGCGGTCGCTCTAGCGATAGCTTCAGGTGTGGTTGCGGCGCTTGTGGCGCCGTCCGAGTCGCGACTGCTTCCGCAGCCCACAACGAGCAGGCTAACAGCAGCCAGGGTTAGTAGTGTGAATAATCTGATTCTCATGCGTTCCTCCTGTGTGTTGGAATGATCGAAGCTATTAATGACACTTGCGACAAGTACGGCCACTGCTGGCGTTATCCAGTCGATCTTTGATGTCGTTCCAGTCTTTGGGGTGTGGATTAATGCCGAGACCCGACTTGGTGCTGTGGCAGGTCAGACAGATATCTCCTTCGGGGTGACAGGCCTGGCAGGTGGCCAGGTTCTTACGGGCTTCCCTGGCATGGCTGGCTGACCAACTGCCACCTAAGATCACAGATCCGGGGTGGCAGGTCTGGCAATTGTTCGTCGAGAAGGTCTCGTGTGCCACGCCGGTGGCGCCTTCGAGATCGCTCCAGCCGCGCCGGTGCGAGGTAACCGCCAAATCTGCCGGTGCAAACCGCGCGTGGCACTCCGAACAGAAATCCGGCTCATGGCAGCTGGCACAGAGTTGCGGGTTGGTGCGGGCGGCGATCGGGTGAGAGACCTGGAATTCACCACGATGGACATTGATCATGTTGTTGCCGAAGTCTCCCTGCTCGTCGGCAAAGCCGGAGGTGTGACAATCGAGGCAGAAGTTCTGCTGGTGGCAGGCCGCACAGTCAGCGGACTGGTTCTTGGCACAGGGGCGGTGGTTGGTTGCCCAGTTCAGACCGTGGGTCTTGGTTCCGGGTATGGTCACCGTATCGACAAAGGCCTGATCGTGGCATTCCAGACAGACACTGGCGGCCGGGACGATTTCCGCGGCATCCTCAAGGTGACAGGTTTCGCATTTCACCTCGTCAGGGAAGGTCAAATGCTGAGTGTGGTTGAACTCTACCGCCAGCGCCGGTGAGCACCAGAGGAGGGTGATTGCCATTAAGGCAAGAAGATATCGAATCATATTCATAGGCTCCTTTAGCTAAAAGAGGATGTTCAGGCGAACCCGACCCTCGTAATACTCATTCCAGAGGTCGCTTTTAGATCTTTCGATCTTGGCTTCGACATTGACCTTCTTGGTCAGGTAGGCCGTCAGGTCGAGCCAGTAGCGCGAACTGAGGGTGTCGTCGCGGTCATCCTCAATCCGCCGCTGCAATACATCGATTTCGGCGCCGACTCCCGCTTGGAACATCTGGTTGATCATGTAGCGTGCGCGAACCTTGGCGCCGATAAGATCCTGGCCACCATCGCCATCTTCGCGCAAGACCCCTGAGAGGTAACCGGATATTCTGTCGGTGCGAATTTTTTCGATCCCGGCCTCAGCCACGACCGCATTGTCGAAATCCGGGTACATCTCATAGGTCAAACGGCCGAAGGCCTTTAAGCCCGCAGCGATTCGGTAGTTCAGTTCGGCCATCATCTCTTCGTACTCATTGACTGCGAAAACCGAGTAGATCGAGGTCGAAGAGAAAACTGGCAGCGAGTAGAGATACTCGGCGCGCACCGACCATTTATTACTCTGGTGATAGTTGGCGCCAGCGAGGAAGTAGGAGATGCTGTCGGTCAGGTAGTCGTACTGTGTTTCGCTGTATAGATTCAGCAGGTTCTTGTAGTCGTAATCGAGGTCAAGACCGAATATTTCGTTGGCGAGTTCGCCGTCGCCCCAGCGCTGAATGTAGGAGAGCCCGGCATCCAGCGAACCGAAGAACTTACCGTTCAGTTCACCGCCAAAGATCAGATCTTCCTCATTGTAGTTACTGTAATAAGAGACATCGCCGCCGCCGTACAGGCTGAAACTGAGCGGGATCTTTTGGGCAAAGGGGAGGACATAGTCGAGGGAGATGCCATCCATCAGCGATGCCCCGGCCGAGGTCGACATAAACTGTCGACCTAATTTTAGATCGAGACCTTCGGCTAGGCCCTTCTTTTGGATATAGGCGTAATAGAGTCGTGAGTCGGCATCGATCTTGTTCGATAGGTCGCTCGCTGCGCGGGCGTAGCCGCGGAAATCCCAACCCTTGCCCGCGATATCCAGCGCATTGAACTGCAGATACTGGTAGACCGGAGTGGCAGCGTCGCCGTTTGGATCGTCAAACCATTCAAATACAGTGCTGGCACGGCCAGTGATAGTGTTGGCGGCCACAGCCTGACTGCACAACATACCAACCACGACAAGCAACGCCAGATGTATCAGCGTCAACCTCTGCCACTTGTTCATTAGTACCTCCTTGCGGGGAAAAGACTGTTCAGTAGATCTCAAAACACCCGGACCTAAAGCGATGAAAATTTCAAATGAGCTATAAAACATTAGAGTGTTGTTAGTTATTTTGTGAGTTATATCACTTAAAATTAGAAATGCAACAAGTATAATAATTTCCAATGACAATTTCTTGATAATGCAAAAACGGCCATATTCCACGTACTTAAGATGACTATTTCGGTAATGAATCGGGATTTTGTGGATCTTGAGTAAGGTTTCTTCATTAACGACTGAGCGCCGGTCCGATATATTCTTGAGCTTTTTCAGAAATTTAGGTTTGAGCAGGGAGTGATGAATCAATGGGCTGGTTTAGTTAATTTGTTAGGGTTTCACTTGCATGACTTCTGTGGAATAATGTCGGCGATTATACCCTTCTGAATGAACGTACCAATTTATATGAGGATTAATAGATGTCAACTTCCACTTCAAGTCTCTATCTGGTCGATGGCTCCAGTTATATCTACCGGGCTTATTACGCGATTCGTCACCTGTCAAACAGCAAGGGGGAGGCGACCAACGCGGTGTACGGCTTTACCAAAATGTTGCTGACTTTGATCAATCAGGAGAAGCCTGATCATCTGGCAATGATTTTTGATGCCAAGGGGCCGACCTTTCGTAAAGAGTTGTATCCCGAATATAAAGCTAACCGCTCGGCGATGCCGGAAGATCTGGTGCCGCAGATCCCTTTGATCAAAGAGGTGGTCCGTGCCTTTAATCTGCCACAGCTTGAACTGCAGGGTTATGAGGCCGATGACATCATCGCCACCTTGGCCAGACGCTACGCTGCACTGGGGATGGATGTCACGGTCGTGACCGGTGATAAAGACCTGATGCAGATTGTCAGTGATCGAGTCAGTTTGCTCGATACCATGAAGGGGAAGCGTTCACGTGAAGCTGAAGTGATTGAGCGTTTCGGTGTGCCGCCACGGCAGGTGCTTGAGATTCTTGGGCTGGCAGGTGATACCTCGGATAATATTCCCGGAGTTCCGGGGATTGGTGAGAAGACCGCCAGCAGTTTGATTCAGGAATTTGGCGATATCGAAAACCTGTTGGCGAATATCGATAAGGTCAAGGGGAAGAAGCGTCAGGAGAACCTGCGTGAATTCGGAGATCAGGCCCGTCTCTCGCGTAAACTGGCAGATTTGATTTACGATCTGCCGGTCGAGATCGACTATGCGGATTTGACGATTTCTGCTCCGAATAACGAACAGTTGGCGGATATCTATACGCGGCTTGATTTTCATCAACTGCTTGAGGGCTTGGCCGGAAGTGAAAAAACGGATAAACGCAGCGCCATCGTCGGTAATTATAGGACGGTAACGACCTTTGCTGATCTGGAGGCCATGATTGCGCAGTTACGTGTGGCGGGACGTTTCGCTTTTGATACGGAGACGACCAGTTTGCGCGCGGTTCAGGCTCAGTTAGTCGGACTCTCCTTTTCTCTGTCTGCCGGCAGCGGCTGGTACGTTCCTGTGGGGCATCGTTATCTCGGCGTACCCGAACAGTTGAACCTTGATCGGGTTCTTGATGCCCTTCGGCCTCTTCTCGAAAGTGAGAAAATCGCCAAGGTCGGCCAGAATATTAAATACGATGCGCTGGTGCTGCGTAATGCGGGAGTAGAGTTGGCAGGGATTGCCGATGACACCATGGTTCTCTCCTATCTGACTCATCCAGAATCTAAATCCCATGGTCTCGACGCGTTGGCCAGTGATCATTTGAACCATCGAATGATCCCCTATAAAGAATTGACCGGGACCGGCCAAAAGAAGATCGGCTTTGCCGAGGTCGAGGTTGAGAAGGCAGCCGTATATGCGGCTGAAGATGCGGATATTACCTGGCAAATAGCCGAGAAGTTGCTTCCTGGACTACCGGCTAGCGGGGCTGAAAAACTCTACCGCGAGATCGAGATGCCTCTGGTTGATGTGTTGACACGGATGGAATGGCAGGGGATCAGGGTCGATGCCGCCTTTTTGGCCGGGCTGTCATCAGAGATGGGCCAGAACCTGCACCGTCTCGAGGGTGAAATCCATAGCCTGTCTGGTGGTCCATTTAATATCAATTCGCCCAAGCAGTTGGGTGAAATCCTCTTTGAAAAGCTTGGTCTGCCGCGTGGCAAGAAAACCAAGACCGGTTGGTCGACCAATGTTGAAGTGTTAACGACCTTGGCCGTAGAACATGAGATTGCTTCTAAAATTCTGGAGTATCGTTCCCTCGCCAAGCTCATCAGTACCTATACGGATGCTTTGCCGCAGCTGATCAATCCGGCGAGTGGACGGATTCATACCAGCTTCAACCAGGCGGTAACCGCCACCGGACGCCTCTCGTCGAGTGAACCGAATCTGCAGAATATCCCAATCCGTAGCGTCGACGGACGGCGCATCCGTGAAGCCTTTTTGCCGGCAGAAGGAAATTTGTTGTTGGCAGCTGATTACTCGCAGATTGAATTACGGGTGATGGCACATATTGCTGATGTTGAGGCACTTAAAGAGAGCTTCGCCGCTGGGGATGATATCCACCGTCGGACCGCCAGCGAAATTTTCAACGTCTTTCCTGACATGGTTAGTGACGAAATGCGTCGCCAGGCCAAAACCATCAACTTTGGTGTACTCTATGGCATGGGCGCGTTCAGTTTGGCCAAAGATTTGGGAATCTCGCGCAAAGAAGCCCAGCAGTTCATTGACAGCTATTTCGAACGTTATCCGGCCGTGCTGCGCTTTATGGAAGAGCGTAAAGAGGAGGCGCGCGAGTATCAGTATGTGACCACTCTGTTGGGACGACGCTGTGCTATCCCCGAAATCAATAGCAAGAACGGTGCGGTGCGTAGCTACGCAGAGCGCAATGCGATCAACTATCCGATTCAGGGGAGCGCCGCCGACATCATCAAGGTTGCGATGATCAATATCGATCGTCGCCTGCGTGCCGAGGGATTACAAACTCGCATGGTGTTGCAGGTTCACGATGAACTGGTTTTCGATGTGCCGCAGGCCGAACTTGAACTGATTAGGCAGCTTGTTAAAGTCGAGATGGAAAATGCAGTTCCCTTGTCGGTGCCCGTGGTGGTCGATATCGGTGTTGGTGCTAACTGGAGCGAGGCACACTAAGGAACTGTAAGATTGATTTTGGCCACCACCAGAATTAGGCGCTCTTAGGCGAAGCACCAAGGACACCAATGAGGGTCAAAATCAATTTTAACGCAGAGTTGGAGAGGAAGGGCCGCTTTTCGTTTTAGATTTTAACCCAAAAAAGTTTTTAATTTTCTCTGCGTGCTCTCCTTCTCTCCGTCTCTGCGTCAAGATGACCTTAACTTTTTCTTGGTGTCCTTGGTGCCTTGGTGGCTAATACGTTTTTGATCCTATCCCAGGGGGTCGATTTTTAAGATATCAGGAGTAGATCTGTATGTACCGTCGAACTAAAATCGTGGCCACGGTCGGTCCGGCCTGTTGTGATGCTGCTGGCCTGAAGAAGTTGATCGAAAACGGCGTCAATGTTTTCCGCCTTAATTTCTCCCATGGGACTCAGGAGCAGAAAGCGGAGTGGATTGCGACCATTCGTGAGCTGTCGCGAGAAGTCGCCCGAGCGGTCTCGATTATGGGCGATCTGCAGGGACCTAAAATCCGCTGTGGTTTGATGAAGGATGGTGGTCAGATGCTGGTTGTCGGGCAACAGGTCGTGGTCACAACACGCGACCTGATCGGGGCAGATGGCTTTATCCCGACGATTTATCGCAACCTGCCGCAGGATGTCCGTTCCGGTGATCAGATTTTGCTCGATGATGGCAATCTCGAACTGAAAGTCGTCGAGATCGATGGCGAGGATGTGCGCTGTGAAGTCGTGATTGGTGGACTGCTCAAAGATCGCAAGGGGATTAACCTACCGGGCGTCAATGTTTCAGCCCCGGCATTAACCGAAAAAGACCTGGCCGATCTGGCCTTCTGCATTGATCAGGATCTCGACTGGGTCGCATTAAGCTTTGTGCGCCATGCCGATGAAATTTACGATCTGAAACGACGCCTCTATGAGCGTAAGAGCTTGATGGGGATTATTGCCAAGATTGAAAAACCGGAGGCGGTCGAGAATTTTAACGAGATCCTTGAGGCCAGCGACGGCATCATGGTTGCGCGCGGTGATCTGGGGGTCGAAATTCAGCCTGAGCGCGTGCCGCTGATTCAGAAGCGGATCATTCATAAGTGTAATGTACGTGGTAAGCCGGTTATAACAGCTACCCAGATGTTAGAGAGCATGATCAGTAACCCGCGTCCGACCCGTGCTGAAACCTCTGATGTTGCCAATGCGATATTGGATGGGACCGACGCGGTGATGCTTTCAGGCGAAACAGCTTCGGGTGATTATCCCTTTGAGGCAGTGGCTGTTATGGATCGAGTGGCACGAGATGTTGAAGCAGATGTCATGTTGCAGCGTAGTCCCGCAACCCCTGAAAAAGCGGTTGAGCATCGTCGTCAGCCCGAAGCGATTGGGCGTGCCGCGTGCCAGATTGCAGATACCGTCGGAGCCAGTGCGATTTTGGCTTTTACCCAAACGGGTGGGACTGCAGCACTGGTGGCTAAGTTTCGTCCCAGTGTTCCCGTGTTGGCGGTGACCCCGACTCAGCACGTGCGTCGGCGAATGGCTCTGTTTGGTGGCGTTCATTCCTTGCGTGTTGATATTGAAGGAACAACTGAAGCGCAGATCAAATCAGTTGAGACTGCGGTGTTGGCTGAGGGGGAGCTGAAGCGCGGCGACACGGTTGTGATTACTATGGGGAGTCCGGTTTCGGCACCTGGTACAACGAACCTGATCAAGATTCATCGTCTGGGGACAGGCGATTTCTACGAAGTTCAGTAGTTTGGGTGAAGGTCTGGTATGGTTTTCTGAGAGTGAAATTTTACCCCGTCATTTGAACGTTTAAAAAGGAGCACATCCCATGCCGAGAATTGTTCTGGTGACCGGAGCCTCATCCGGTTTTGGTGCAGCGATTGCCCGCCACTTTGCCGTCAAGGGGGACCGTTTGATCTTGACCGCCCGACGTATTGACCGCCTGGAGAAATTAAAGGCTGAACTTGAATCGAGTGCAAAAATTCATCTTCTGCAGCTGGATGTACAAGATCGCAATGCGGTTGAACAGGTAACCTCAAACTTGCCTGCTGATTTCGCTGAAGTCGATATCCTGATCAATAATGCTGGTTTGGCGTTGGGCCTTGAACCCGCGCATCGGACTGATCTTGATGACTGGGACACTATGATCGATACGAACTGTAAAGGTTTGACCTACTGTACCAGGGCGTTGTTGCCTGGAATGGTGGAGAGAAATCGGGGACATATCGTGAACATCAGCTCGTCGGCAGGCAGCTATGCCTACCCTGGCGCCAATGTTTATGGTGCAACCAAAGCCTTTGTGGATCAGTTCTCGGCGAACCTGCGTTCTGATTTATTCGGTACGCAGGTGCGTGTTTCCTGTATCGCACCGGGGATGGCTGAAACCGAGTTTTCACTCGTTCGTTTTAAACAGGATGCTGAAAAGGCTGCCAGGTTTTATGCCGGGAGTGATGCCATGACCGCCAGCGACATTGCCCATGCGGTCATGTACGTGACCGATCAGCCGGCACATTTGAATATCAATCATATTGAAATGATGCCGGTCACTCAGGCCTCGGCGGGGTTGAAAGTATTTAAGAAAGGTTAGGGCTGCCTTGTTACTATTGACAACAATCGTTCATTACGGCATTCTCGAATCACTATGCAAAAACTGACTACGACTACAACCTTGAAAATAACCACCGGCAAACAGAAAACTCTGTTTGTACGGACGGAGGTTTGTGGCGAAGACAGAACAAGGTAGAGACCAATTACCCAAGTGTTCAGACGGCCGCAGACTTCGAAAGTTTGCGGCCGTTTTTTTTTAATTCAACCTCCGCAGGTGGAGTACAAAGGAGTAACAACAATGAAAGTTGGATTTGTCGGATGGCGAGGCATGGTCGGTTCGGTGCTGATGCAGCGGATGGAACAGGAGAATGATTTTGCTGGCATTGAGCCGGTATTCTTTACGACCTCTCAGGTTGGGCAGCCTGCTCCCTTCAATGCCGGAAATTTACTGGATGCTAGTGATCTAGAGGAATTGCAGAAGCTTGATGCAATCGTTACCTGTCAGGGTGGTGATTACACCAAGGGGGTCCATCCCAAGCTGCGTTCTGCTGGCTGGCAAGGATATTGGATCGATGCCGCCAGCAGTCTGCGTATGGAAGATGATGCGGTAATTATCCTCGATCCGGTCAACCGGAAGGTTATCGACGCAGCGCTGGCAGACGGCAAGAAAGATTTCATCGGCGGCAACTGCACTGTCAGCCTGATGTTGATGGCGCTGGGAGGCTTGTTTGAGGCTGGACTTGTTGAGTGGATCAGTTCAATGACCTACCAGGCCGCCAGTGGTGCCGGAGCACCCAATATGCGCGAACTGATCAGTCAGATGGGCGGATTGAATAAAAGCGTCGAAGCAGAACTGGCCGATCCGGCCTCGGCGATTCTCGGTATTGATCAGAAAATTACTGAAGCTCTCCGTGGCAGTGACCTTCCGACTCAGAACTTTGGTTTTCCGCTGGCAGGTTCATTGCTGCCATGGATCGATCGTGCGGTTGAAGACGGCCAGAGCCGAGAGGAGTGGAAGGGACATGTCGAGACCAATAAGATCCTTGGCAGTGAAAAACCGATTCATATTGATGGCCTTTGTGTGCGGATCGGTGCCATGCGCTGCCATAGTCAGGCCTTGACGATCAAGCTCAATAAAGACCTTCCTATGGCTGAGATTGAGAAGCTGATTGCCGGAGCGAACGATTGGGTCGAGCTGGTGCCGAATAGCAAGGAAGAAACTTTACAAAAACTGACTCCCGCTGCAGTGTCCGGCACCCTTAAGGTTCCGGTCGGCCGTCTGCGCAAGATGCGAATGGGCGGCGAGTATCTCTCGGCCTTCACGGTTGGCGATCAGCTCCTCTGGGGCGCCGCCGAGCCGTTGCGGCGTATGGTCAGGTTGTTGATGGAAAAATGAAAAAATGAGGGGCGCATAAATTGCGCCCCTCATTTTAGTTTAATCAAAGAGTTTGGATAGGTTTTATTGATAGTACGCTTGGTTACCAACCAAGAATGTCGTCTTGATCGGAGCAGGTAAAGGGGTCGGCTCATGTTTCCGCGTATTGGGTCCGCAATAATGGTCAGAGTTCGAATTGCGGAGTTTATCGACACCGACGATTACCCAGCCATCAGTCCTTTTAAATAGCTGCACCTGCTGAAGATAGAGAAGGATATCGAGAAACTTGGGGGAAACAAGTCCTTCTTCACCTGTGCGGTAAACGATACGTATCATGGTGAGATCCCTCTGTGTCCTCGAAATGCAACGATCGACAGATTAGCAGGATTTGATTCAATGACAAGGCGATGATTCATCTATGTTGATACCATTTTTTCGTGGAGCTGTAAAAACAAATACTTCCAATCTTTTCCACTTTTAACGATATGAAATCAATCTGTAAACAGTTAAACTGCTTGGGCAGGAAAGGCTTACACAACTTATTAATGACTGGCCAAAGGAGAATTAAAATGATTAGACGCTATATCATGACTGCTTTTGGTAAGGACCGTCCAGGGATTGTTGCCGATGTGACGCGTGTCCTCTTTGAGAACGGCTGTAATCTCGAAGAGAATAGCATGACCTTGCTGGCCGATGAATTTACCTTGATCCTGCTTTTTTCCACAGGGGAAGAGGGGAGTGAAGAACGGCTTCTGACCGAGTGTCGACGGCTTGAGAAAGATCGTGGAATTTCAGCTTTCATCCGTCCTCTCGGTGAACGTAAAGACCTTCCCTCGGCCAGTATTCAGACATATGTGGTTGAGGTTGAAGGGCTTGATCAGTCCGGAATTGTCTATCAGATCAGCCAACACCTTGCAGATCAGGGGCTGAATATTCTTAATCTCAAATCAACAGTCAAAAGCTCACCAGAAAGCGGCACGGCTCTTTATCAGATGCAGATTCTTATTCAGACCCAGACTGGAACCTCTGCTGAAGAGATTGAAGACAGTTTGGCTACGGTAGCTGATGAACTACATGTCGATATCAGTGTCAGAGGCTGATTCAACGCCAGCTGGCGCAAACTAGAAGTAAAAAAGGATCAGACATAATGTCTGATTCTTTTTTACAGACTCCTGCACAAAAGCCAAATTTATACTTGAAAATCCCGCTGGGATTTTCAAGTATAAATTTCAGTTTGGCGGTATATAAGCTCTCTGCTCTTTGAACATTTTGAAGATGATACGGCATAGGTGTCGACCTAAGGCTCTGACTGCCTGATTGTGCCCTTTGCCTTCAGCTCGTT
>JAJRQB010000078.1 GCA_024280485.1 Deltaproteobacteria bacterium | reverse complement strand
GTCGCGACCGTCATGAGTGAACAAGACTTGTTGCGTCTTCTCCTTGATAGCCCTACTTTTCCCGTTGAAAAGAAGAGCGCCATCATGAATGACGTTGCTGCGGCGATGAAACTAAGTGACGGAATGGTTACTTTTCTCGGGCTGTTGGTCGAGAAAGGGCGCATTAGTCAATTGCCTCAGATTTCAGAAAACTATCGTAAATTTGCAGATGACCTTTCGGGGATTGTCCGCGCAACGCTGACCTCGGCCCATTCGCTTGATGACAAGACGAATGAGGCGATTCGCAGCGGCCTCGAAAAGCAGACCGGTAAAAAGGTTGTTCTCAACCTATCGGTTGACCCGGATTTGATCGGCGGAGTTAAAGCCGAGATGGGCGGGAAGCTTTTCGACGGAAGCGTGAAAACCCAGCTTAAGCAGATCGCAGCTACCTTAGCAAAGGGATGACCTAATATCATGGAAATCAGAGCAGAAGAAATTAGTGCAATTATTAAAAAGCAGATCGAAGGTTTCGGCCGTGAGGTTGAAGTCAGTGAGACTGGGACTATCATCTCCGTAGGTGATGGTATTGCTCGGATTCATGGTCTCGACAAAGCTATGGCTGGCGAGCTTCTTGAGTTCCCTGGAGGTACCATGGGAATGGTCCTTAACCTTGAGGCCGACAATGTCGGTGCCGCCATTCTTGGTGATTCCGAACACATCAAGGAAGGCGACCTGGTCAAGCGAACCGAGCAGATCGTTCGTGTACCTGTTGGCGATGCCCTGGTTGGGCGGGTTGTTAACGGAATCGGAATCCCGATTGATGGCAAGGGTGACATCGAAACCGAGACCTATAGTCAGGTCGAGCTCAAGGCCCCAGGAATCGTCGCACGTAAGTCGGTTCATGAGCCAATGCAGACCGGACTCAAAGCGATTGACGCTATGGTTCCAATTGGTCGTGGTCAGCGTGAGCTGATTATCGGTGACCGTCAGACCGGCAAGACTGCCGTTGCGACCGATACCATCATCAATCAGAAGGGCCAGGACGTTGTCTGCATCTACGTCGCCATCGGCCAGAAGCGCTCGACGGTTGCTCAGGTTGTTGCAAAACTGCGCGAGCACGGTGCCATGGATTACACCATCGTTGTTGCTGCGACTGCGTCCGACCCGGCTCCACTGCAGTTTATCAGCCCCTACACCGGCGTCACCATGGGTGAGTTCTTCCGTGACAACGGCAAGCACGCTCTGATCATTTATGATGACCTCTCCAAGCAGGCTGTTGCTTATCGTCAGCTCTCCTTGTTGCTGCGTCGTCCGCCAGGACGTGAGGCCTTCCCGGGTGATGTTTTCTACCTACACAGTCGTCTGTTAGAGCGGGCCTGTAAGGTTAACGACAAACTCGGAGCCGGAAGTCTGACTGCTCTGCCGATCATCGAGACCCAGGGCGGCGATGTTTCGGCCTTTATCCCGACCAACGTTATCTCGATTACCGATGGTCAGATTTTCCTTGAAACCGACCTCTTCTACTCGGGTGTGCGTCCGGCGATCAACGTCGGTCTGTCGGTTTCGCGGGTTGGTGGCTCGGCTCAGGTTAAGGCGATGAAACAGGTTGCCGGTACCCTGCGTCTGGCTCTGGCTCAGTATCGTGAGATGGCGGCTTTTGCCCAGTTCGGTTCCGACCTGGATGCTGAAACCCAGAAGCAGTTAGCTCGCGGAGAGCGTCTGGTTGAGATCCTCAAGCAGGGTCAATATCAGCCACTGCCTGTTGCCAAGCAGGTTTTAGCGATCTACGCCGTCAATAATGGCTATACCGATGATATCCCGGCTTCGGCGGTTCAACGCTATGAGCAGGAGATGATCTCCTTCATGGATAGCCAAAAGTCTGATTTGATCAAAGATCTGACTGAGAAGAAGGCGATCGATGATGATCTCAAGGCACGTATCGAGAAGGCTCTTGTAGAATTTAAAGGCCAGTTCAGCGCTTGATTTAAACTGCAGACAGAAGGTTTGAACGCATGGCTAGTCTTAAAGACATAAAAAAACGGATCGGCTCGGTAAAAAACACCCAGCAGATTACCAAAGCGATGAAAATGGTCGCGGCGGCTAAGTTGCGCAAGGCTCAAGAAGCTGCGGTAGCGGCACGGCCTTACGCAGAAAAGCTAGAACAGGTTCTCATTAACCTCTCTCAGCGTGAAGAGGCTGATGCTCATCCCTTGCTGGTTCAACGTGGTAAAGGACGCGCACTAATTCTGCTAATCACTGCAGATCGTGGTTTATGTGGTGGCTTTACGGCCAATGTTTCGAAGGCCGCAGAGCGTTTTATCCGGGATAATGAGCAGGGCTTCGAAGCAATAGATCTGATGATCACCGGTCGCAAAGGGAAAGAATTTTTGCGAAGCCGCGTCGGTGAAAACATCGTCAAGGTCCATGAAAATCTTAGTGCAAATCTCAGCTACAAGACCGCCTCGCTGCTCGGCCAGGAGATCGTCAGTTCTTTCGAAGATGAGACTTATGATGCTGTTTATCTGATCTACAATGCTTTTGAGAGTGCTATCAGTCAGATTGTAACTCTTGAGCAGTTGTTGCCGATCAAGACGGAAACAGAGCAGGAGACGGAAGAGAACACAACCGATTATGTTTACGAGCCGGACCGACGAGAGGTCTTGTCGCAGATTCTGCCGAAGATGGTTGATGTACAAATCTTCCGCGGCTTGCTCGAGTCGAATGCTTCAGAGCATGGTGCACGAATGGCTGCGATGGATAGTGCCAGTCGCAACGCTACTGAAATGATCGAGAAACTGACCCTGAAGTACAACCGTGCACGTCAGGCTGCGATCACCACAGAGCTGATGGAGATCATCTCCGGTTCTGAATCGGCCAAATAAACAAACGTTTAGATCCTTAAAGATAAAGAGTTTTTTCCGGCAGGATAGAGGAGGAAAAGGGAACCATGAACAAGGGAAAAATCACACAGGTCATCGGCCCTGTTGTTGACGTCGAATTTGAGCCCGGCAAACTGCCGGAGATCTATCACGCACTTAAACTTTCCAATCCAGCGATTTCCTCTGATGAGTGGAACCTGGTAGTAGAGGTTGCCCAGCACCTTGGTGAAAATACAGTTCGTGCCATTGCTATGGATTCGACTGATGGTCTGGTCCGTGGTCAGGATGTTCTCGATACCGGCGCGCAGATCCTTATGCCTGTCGGTAAGAACACTCTTGGACGGATCATGAACGTTGTCGGCGAAGCGATCGATGAAGCCGGTCCGATTGAGACCGAAAAGAAGTGGGAAATTCATCGTCCTGCTCCTGACTTCGTCAGCCAGTCGACCCATGTTGAGTCTTTTGAGACCGGAATCAAGGTCGTCGATCTGCTCGCACCTTATTCACGTGGTGGTAAGATCGGCCTGTTCGGTGGCGCCGGTGTTGGCAAGACCGTTCTGATCATGGAGCTGATCAATAACATCGCCTCGCAGCACGGTGGTTTCTCGGTTTTCGCTGGTGTTGGTGAGCGAACCCGTGAAGGTAACGACCTCTGGGAAGAGATGAAAGAGTCTGGCGTTCTCAGCAAGACCGCTCTGATTTACGGTCAGATGAACGAGCCCCCAGGAGCTCGCGCCCGTGTTGCGCTGTCGGCTCTGACTGTTGCTGAATTTTTCCGTGATGAAGAAGGCCAGGATGTTCTGTTGTTCGTCGATAATATCTTCCGTTTTACTCAGGCTGGTTCTGAGGTTTCGGCGCTCCTCGGCCGTATTCCTTCGGCCGTTGGCTATCAGCCGACTCTGTCAACTGAGATGGGTGAGCTGCAAGAGCGGATCACTACCACCGATAAAGGTTCGATCACTTCGGTTCAGGCGATCTATGTTCCTGCCGATGACTTGACCGACCCCGCACCGGCAACTGCTTTTGCCCACTTGGATGCGACAACGGTTCTTTCGCGGCAGATTGCTGAGCTTGGTATCTACCCTGCGGTTGATCCCCTCGATTCGACCAGTCGGATCCTCGATCCACAGGTTATCGGTGAAGAGCACTACAAGATCGCACGTGATGTGCAGTTCATTCTGCAGCGCTATAAAGATCTTCAGGATATCATCGCCATCCTTGGTATGGACGAGCTTTCTGAAGAAGATAAACTCGTTGTAGCCCGCGCGCGTAAAATTCAGAAGTTCCTCTCGCAGCCGTTCCACGTTGCAGAGGTCTTTACCGGAGCTCCAGGTAAGTATGTTGAGCTCAAGGACACCATCAAGGGTTTCAAAGAGATCATCGAAGGTAAGCATGACTCTTTGCCAGAGCAGGCCTTCTACCTTGTTGGAACCATTGAGGATGCAATCGAAAAAGCCAAAAGTATTGCGGCTTAATCGATTACAGGATTAACGCTGAAAAAGGATTATCCTGATGGCTGAAAAGCTTACACTAGAAATGGTGACACCGTATAAGAAGGTTCTCTCGCAAGAAGTTGACGAGATTACCGCACCAGGTTCGCTTGGCGAGCTGGGTCTCCTCCCCGGGCACACCCCTTTGCTGACGACTCTCAAAATAGGAGAGCTCAGCTATAAGCAAGATGGAAAGATTTTTCATGTTGCAGTTAACTGGGGATACCTAGAAGTTGGTGATGACAAAGTAACGGTTCTGGTTGATACGGCGGAAAGAGCCGATGAGATTGACCTGGAAAGAGCCAAAGCTGCCTTGGGGCGTGCTGAAGAATCACTAAAAACCCTAACGCAAGAAGATATTAAATTTTCTGTCATGGAAGCAGCTCTGCAAAGAGCCTTAGTCCGTATCCAGATTGCTGGAGGACGGTAACAATACAGTTAAGATTGCTCTGAAAATGGCGGGTAGTTCCGAAAGGGACTACCCGCTTTTTTGTTTTTGGATAAGGGCCTGTAGTGCCTTTAAGGATCTTTCTGCATCTTTTTGATTGTGGGCTTCAAGGGTAGCTGTTGGTTTACAATTCAAGATGCTGATCTGTTTAAGCAAGGCTGTAAAATCTATCTTTCCTGCGCCAATGGGTCGATGATCATCACCACGGCCACGATTGTCATGCAGGTGCAGGTGCGAGAGGTATGGACCGAGGATCTCGAACCATTCTTGTATCGGTGTCTTAGAGAACAGAAACCAATGTCCAATATCGAAACAATGCCGTAAGAACGGTGAGTTGATCGTCTGAAGCAGTTCGACAAGTGGCGCGGGCTGCGTATCGAATATGTTTTCAAGACAAAGTAAAATATTTTCTTTTTCGGCCCTTGCAATCAGAGCAGGCCAGAATTCTAATGAATTATTAAGCCACGATTCTGGGTTGCGGGCATAGCGCCAGGGATCGTACCCTGGATGAAAAACAATCCGTGAAGCGTCAACTCCAATCGCAAAATCGATAGTCTGATTAAAGCGTCGCGCAGTGATTGTTTTAATATCTCTGTCACCAGAGGCAGGGTTCAGATCGAAAAAAGGGGCATGAATTGTTGAGCGCAAATTGTCACGCTCAAGGAGATGATGCAGGGCTGCGATTTCCTGTGATCCAAGCCGATCAAGATCACTTGTTTGGAGTGCAAGCTCAGGTTGCCAACATTTATCCAGAAAAACAGGAAGTTTCTGTTTTAGTTTGTCAACTGGAAGGTGGATGTAAAGATCAGAAAGCAGAAGATGCTCCAAATGCAATGAGTTCGATGTCCTGTTTGACCACAATGAACGGGGTGGGTTTAGCAGTAAATTCTCGGCAGGTCAAACGGCCAATTCGTCCATATCCATAAACGATGCAGTGACCCATTAGTGCCGCTATTTTCCCACCACCTTTTCCTCCCCAAGATTGTGCGTAACTGCCCATCAACCATGAATGGAAACAGGGTGCCCAAGGTATATGCCATACTGCTGGCGCCAAAAATGATCAGCAGTATGGTGAAGACCTTGTCGTGATCGGATAGTTCATGGATCTCTTTAAACCCAACGGTCGCAACAGTTATCACTGTCATGTCGAGAGACTCGAAGAGGGGCCAGTCTTCGATCAGACTGTATCCAGCAGTCCCCCCGCATATGACAGACACCAGGGTCAGTAATGAAAAGCGAAGTTTACGGACCGGATCTCTTGAAAATATTCTAAAGAAAAAATCAAATATAACGGCAGAGAAGCTAAAAGACAATGAAAAGAGGGTTCTTGAGCGCCCAACTTTTTATGTAGAGAAGAAAAGGATTGACTTGGTCTGTATACTGTATACAATTTATCATGACTGCTAGAGTCAGGGAGAATTGCATTGAAAAATAAAATTATGGAGAGGCATCAGACGTTAAGAGAAAAGATTCTCGAGACGATCCGTGAAGCGATACTTAAAGGAGTTCTTAAACCGGGTGAAAAGGTTGCTGAACCTGAACTGGCTGAGCGCTTCGGTATTAGTCGCACGCCTATTCGCGAAGCCTTTCGTCAACTTGAATCTGAGGGTTATCTGACCGTAATCCCGCGAAAAGGAGCTGTGGTTACAGCTTTGTCTGAGCAGGATGTTCAGGAGTTCTATGCCATCAAGAGTATTCTCGAAGGCTATGCTGCAGAGCTTGCGGCAACCAAACTTACCGAAAAAGATATTGAAAAGCTGAAATCGATTAACGAAAAGCTAAAGAAGTTAGCTGCCGAAGGGGATGTGAAGGCCTTTTTCCGAGTTCACAATGAATTTCACGACCTTTTTATCCGGGTGGCAGGTAATCACAAGCTTGCTGAATTGATTAAACAACTTGGGATGAAGTTTAATCGATTACGGATGGCTTCACTCTCCGTAAAGGGTCGGATGGATATCTCAGTGGTTGAGCACGAAGGATTAATTGAAGCTTTTAAAAATCAAGATGGAGTTCAAGCGGAAAATCTGGTAAAAAAGACGGCTGCAATCGGTGGTCAGGTCCTTCTTGAAGGAATGATGGAAGCCGAAGGTTGACATGGTCGAGAATCGATTCTCAACCAGCGCATTAATGTCTGAGTCTTTTGAAGGAGCTAACATGAAATCTGTAGTTTTGGGCCTGGTTTTTCTCTCTCTTTTCGTCTCTCCTGTTTGGGCGGGCAGCTTTTCGCTCGATTTCAACGATTACAGCACCCAGATCGGTTTTGCCCAGAAGTTGAACACGCAGACTTACGGTGACACCGTTGCTAAGGTTCGTTACCTCTATAATGACGACTCAAGGACAAATTTGGCCGGGGTTGCAATAGGCGTTATTGGTACACCAGGCAATGTAGATGGCCTTAAGCTGGGGATTGATGTTGCTCTGAATGGTGGGGAGACAGATGCCGACCACGAAGTATTGGCCATCGGCCTTGGTTTTTTGGCCGAATATGCCCCGCCAGCACTACGTGGCTTCGGATTAGAGGGACACCTTATTTATTCACCGAAGATCTTTACCTTTTTGGATAGTGAGGATTATATCGAGTGGGGAATGGGTGCGAGCTATCAAGTTTTGCCGACTGCCAGAGTGACCCTGGCTTTTCAAAACATTCAGATTGATCTCAAAAATCGGGGCGGGGTTGATCTTGACGAGACCGTCAGGTTTGGAATCAGTTTCGACTTTTAGACAGAATTGAGATTGAATAAAAAAAGCTCCGGCAGTTACTGTCGGAGCTTTTTTTATTGGATTTTCAAATATTCGACCCCTTTTTGAAAAGTTGGTGCTTCCAACCCTAGATCTTCAAGCCATTCGCTTGTATCACAACAATTTCCTTCGAGTAACATTTGTAGTTGATCTGAGGTCATGGGGAAAAATGGAAGATACTGCAGTATGGAAACCAGTGGGCGCATCAGGGCAAGGGGTTGGGTGATTTTGCGCACCGATCTTTTACCTAGGGCTTCACCAACAATGTCGAGTAACCGGTTATAGCTCAGGCAATTCTTGCCGCCACAAAGGTAGATTTTTCCAGTCCCTATTTCCTGTTCTAGAGCATTAGCAAATCCTTTTGCAATTAAATCAGCCGGTACGGGTTGCATTTGATATTCGCCATTACCCATCACAGGGATCAGCGGCAACCGACGAATCAGGCTTGCGATCAGGTTTATAAATTGATCTTCAGGACCATAGATCAATGAAGGGCGAAAGATCGTCCAGTCGAGCTTAGAGTTTCGCACCACTTCTTCAGCCCGCCATTTTGTTTTGTGATAGTTGGATTGAGCATTCTTACGAGTACCGTTGGCGCTCATATGCAGGTAACGATGGATGCCTGCATCGATTGCCGCAGTTACTACAGACAATGTTGCTTGGTGATGCAGACGTTCAAATGTAATGCCTCGCCATGGAAACTCCCGAATAATGCCTACCAGATGGATAACAGCATCTGTCCCTTCCATGAGGGGACTCAATTCTTTGTTTGAGAACAGACTCCCGAAGACAGGCGTGATATATGGTGAGTCGATGAGTTTGTCGGTCGATCCGGTACGGATCAGACAACGGAGATGATGCCCGCGGTGAATCAATTCCTGGCATAAGGCTCGGCCGACGAAGCCGCTACCACCTGTGACAAAGATATTCATTAGAAAGGCTCCTATTTTCAGTTGAATGCCCCCAAAAGCAGTTATGCTTCAAGCATAACCAGAGCTAATCGTTTTGCAACAAATACCATATATTGTATGACGTATACACTATGTAACATTTATTCTTGACTCGTCTGTTTCTCAACGGTATATAGAACGCTGTTCCTTGTGTTTTTTTAAGTGCCTAGTGTCATAAAATAAGGGCGGGAATAATAATTTTATAAAGCTGTATTATCTAATTTCCTGATCGGTTGTTGGAGCGAGTGGCGAAAGGAGAAGTTCAGATGCAAAAAGAGGAGCAGCATGTGCACGACGGTATGGTGCCAGAAGACATTCTGCAGCGTTGGGAGACCCGAGGAGTCAGTCGACGGGATTTCATGAAATTCTGTTCGGTGATGACCGCAACCCTGGCTCTACCAGTGACCATGATGGGCAAGATCGCAGAGGCGATTGAGGGAGACAACCGGCCACCAGTGCTCTGGATGGAGTTTTTAGGCTGTACTGGCGATACAGAGGCTTTCCTGCGCGCCAACCAGCCAACGGCTACCGAGATCATCCTTGATTATCTGTCGATCGATTATCATGAAACCCTAATGGCCGCCGCTGGTCACCAGGCCGAAGAAGCCAAGCGACAGACGATGGAGAAGTATAAGGGGAAATATATTGCAATCGTTGAGGGCTCGATTCCGACTGCGGAAGGCGGTATCCACTGCACGGTTGGTGGAAATTCTGCTCTGAATATTGTGCGCGAGGTTTGTGGCGACGCAGCGGTGACTATTGCGGTTGGTTCCTGCGCGTCTTTCGGGGGTATTCCTGCCGCAGCGCCTAATCCAACAGGTGCGATTTCAGTTTCAAAGGCTGTTCCTGGTGCGACTGTGATGAATTTACCGGGATGTCCGCTCAACGCAACAAATTTAACGGCAGCCATCGTTCATTTTCTGACCTTTGGTAGATTACCCGCAACAGACAGTCTTGGTCGTCCCAAGTTCGCTTACGGTAAACGGATCCATGACAACTGTGAGCGTAGAGCTCATTTTGACGCCGGACAGTATGCCGAAGGTTTTGGGGATGCTGGACATCGCCAGGGCTGGTGTCTCTACAAGCTGGGCTGCAAAGGTCCTGAAACATTTCACAACTGCCCGACCGTACGTTACAACGAAGGTACTAGCTGGCCAGTTCAGGCAGGACACGGTTGCATCGGCTGTAGTGAACCACAGTTTTGGGATACGATGACCCCCTTCTACGAGCGCTTGCCAAATGTTCCAGGTTTTGGGGTTGAGGCAACGGCGGATAAGATCGGGTTGGGTATCGCGGCCGCCACTGCAGTCGCCTTCGGGGCCCATGGTGTCGCGAGCGCCCTGCGTAAAGATGATAATTCGGATGCTGATCCGGTTGAGAAGGAGGGCTAATCGATGTCCAGGAAGATAGTAGTCGACCCCATTACCCGCATCGAAGGTCATTTGCGGATTGAAGCTCAGGTTGAAGGAGGGCGCATCCAGAACGCCTGGAGCTCTTCGACCGCCTTTCGTGGTATTGAAACTATTCTTAAAGGGCGTGACCCACGTGACGCCCACCATTTTACCCAGCGGTTTTGCGGTGTTTGTACAACGGTTCATTCAATGGCAAGTATTCGTGCTGTTGAGGATGCTCTCAAGATCCAGATTCCGGACAATGCCCGCCTGATCCGTAACATCATTATGGGTATTCAGAATGTCCAGGACCACGTCATCCATTTTTATCATCTGCACGCCCTTGACTGGGTCGATATTGTCAGTGCTCTGTCAGCTGATCCGAAGAAGACCGCGCAATTGGCACAGTCTGTCTCTGACTGGCCACTCAGTAGTGTAAAATACTTCAAGGGAATTCAGGAACGGATCAAAGCTTTTGTTGGTACCGGGCGCTTGGGACCTTTTTCAAACGCTTATTGGGGACATAGCGCCTACAAGCTTCCGGCCGAAGCGAATCTGATGGCGGTCGCACATTATCTTGAAGCACTGGAATGGCAGAAGGATGTTATCAAAATCCATGCAATTCTCGGTTCTAAAAATCCGCATCCACAGACCTTCCTGGTTGGTGGTATGGCGATCCCGATCGATCCCGATAGTCAGAATGCCTTGAATGCCGATAAACTGGCGTTGATAGGAAAGCTACTTAAAAAAGCCCGTAAATTTGTTGAAAATGTCTATATTCCGGATTTGCTGGCGATCGCCTCTTTCTACAAGGATTGGGCTGCAATAGGGGAAGGTGTCGGCAACTATCTCTCTTTCGGTGATTATCCGATGGACAACAGTGGCGGAACCGACAATCTCTATTTCCAGCGCGGTATAATCATGGGCAAGGATATTGCCAATGTGCTGGAGATGGATGAGAAGAAAATCACCGAGTCCGTCACCAATTCCTGGTACAGCTATACGGGCGGAGACGACAACGGGAAGCACCCCTACGATGGTGAGACCACCCCTAACTATACAGGCCCTCAGCCGCCCTATGATTTTCTCGATACCGACGGCAAGTATTCCTGGGTTAAATCGCCACGTTATATGGGTCAACCGATGGAGGTCGGTCCTTTGGCCCGTGTCCTGGTCGCTTATGCCAGCGGCAATCAGGATGCACAGGCGATTGTCGGGCATGTTCTCAAGACTTTGGGAGTTGGAGTGGAGGCACTCTTCTCAACGCTTGGACGCACCGCGGCACGTGGTATCGATTGTTTGATGTTGGCTCAAAAAACCGAACTCTGGTTGAAGCAGTTGACCGATAACATGGGACGCGGCATTCTTGAGGTTCACAACGCCGAAAAGTGGGATCCTTCAACCTGGCCGAAAGAGGCGCAGGGCTTTGGTTACCATGAGGCGCCACGAGGTGCTCTGGGACACTGGATTCGTATTGAAAACGGTGCCATAAAAAATTATCAGGCGGTCGTCCCTTCGACCTGGAATGCCGGACCGCGAGATGCTTCCGGTCAGATGGGCCCCTACGAATCGGCACTGGTGGGAACACCAATCGCTAACGAGGAGCAACCTCTCGAGATTCTGCGGACCATTCACTCCTTTGATCCCTGTCTGGCCTGTGCCGTTCATTTGTTTGATGGTCGAGGGAATGAAATCATCAAGGTCAGGGCCCTTTAGCGCGAGGAGGATCGATCATGCTGCAGATACGCTACGTCTGGGAATGGCCGGTACGCCTGACCCACTGGTTCAATGTCATCTCGATCATCGCCCTGGCGGTGACCGGGATCTACATAGGCAATCCGATTATATCTGTCCCTGAGACCGGGTCTTTTGTCATGGGTTGGATGCGTGTGGTTCATTTCGGTTTTGCCTATTTGTTCAGCGTTTCAGTGATTGTACGTCTGCTCTGGATGTTTTTTGGTAACGAGTACGCAAGTTGGAGGGCCTTTATGCCCTGGTTAACCAAAGAGGGCTGGAGCCATATCGTTGGTACCTTTTGCTACTATACTTTTTTGCGCAGAAAAGTCCCCTATGTCGTCGGGCATAATGCCTTGGCTGCGATGGCCTACTCTTTTGTCTTTTTGCTCTTTGCAGTGCAGGTCATCAGTGGGTTTTCGCTTTACGGGCAGTATGATCCAAACGGTCTCTGGGCCAGCGTAACCGCACCATTTTTGAGTCTCTTTAGCAATCAGGTGCTGAGATTGACCCACCACATGATTACCTGGTTACTGATCGGTTTTGCCATCCACCATGTTTACAGTGCCTGGTTGATGGATGTGAAAGAGAAGAACGGAACCTTAAGTTCGATCTTTGGTGGTTATAAATTTATTGATCCGAAGGACCTTTGATGTCGATTCTGGTGATGGGGTTGGGCAATCTGTTGATGAGTGATGACGGTCTCGGCAGTCGAGTGATCAGTGAACTGGAAAAGCGTTATTTGCCCTGCGAAGAAGTCAACTTACTCGATGGCGGAACTCTGGGCCTTGATTTACTCCCGCGTCTAGAAGGAGTAGATAAGTTGTTGATCGTCGATGCGTTACAGATGGGGGTGGAACCGGGCCTTGTTTTTCGTCTTGAAGGGGAGGAGGTCCCGCGGGCTTTTGCCAATAAACTCTCCGTCCACCAGATGGGGCTACAGGATTTGCTGGCTGTGGCAGAACTTCAGGGCCACTTGCCAAGCGAGTTGGTTGTTATTGGTGCCCAATCTGCTGAGATAGAGATGGTGATGGAGCTTTCTCCTGCAGTTGAAGCCGCATTTGAAAAGGTTGTCTCCGCGGTTCTGGCTGAACTTGAATCCTGGGGTCAGTCGCTAAAGGTAGCATAAGCGTGCAAAATCGAATTGTTTAGATTGTTGGGGTCACCGGATGGTGGACCCACTTTTTTCAGCGGAGAGAGGTCATGCTGAAAATCGGTGTTTTTTTTCTGTTTGTCTTGTTGTTATTTCTGTTGAGTGGTTGTAACTCTTCAGAAAGGGATAAATTGCCAGTTCCTCCTGCAGATTTTTTGGGGAATTCGGAACAAATAACGGTTGGTCGGCTGCTGTTTGTCGCACATTGTACTGAATGTCATGGCAGCCTTGCCGAAGGCCGCACCCAGCCCGCCGCCAGATTTAATCCAGCAGCTCCAGATTTTCAAGAATTGCGCTATCGAACGGTGTTGCCGGGCTACCTTTATCTTCGGATAGCGCACGGCAGGAAGATGGAACCATTTCGATCGGCCGGTTCGGTCATGCCGGCCTGGAGTGCATATTTAAAAGAGGAACAGATCTGGGCACTGGTTGTTTTTATTCACGAGCGGGCCGGTGGGTCAATTTTACATTAAAACTGAGTCTTAGCAGCCTGCCGGGCTTTCCATGAACCAGCTGCAAATTCGTTCATTTTGCCCAGATTCCCGCTCCTTTTTGCCCCATAGCTATGGCTATGAGCCTGTAAGTGAGCGAAAACCTGGCCTCAAACGCTCAACTTTTCGCTTCGGTCCGGCAAGTCCGACAGACGACTAGAGTCAAAGCACCCTTCAATTGTTTCTGAATTAAAACATCTATTTTATTCCGACTAAAAAAACCAGGCCATACATTGTCATAGGGTCGGGTTTACGCTATAGTTCGGCCGTTTACACTAATAAGGGTTTTCACGGGCTGGTGTTGATGTTTTAAATCGGTCCGCTCTCTTTAAATTTTTCTTCAGGGAGTTTCAAATGAGTCAATTACAGGCAGCAGATCTGGGGCTGAAGACTGTTGGTACCCTTTACCACAATCTTGACTATGATGAACTTTTCAAGCATGAGCAGGATCGTCAGGAAGGGGCTGTTTCTGATAATGGCACCATGATGGTTGATACCGGCAAGTTTACCGGGCGCTCACCTAAAGACAAATATTTTGTTCGGCAGTCTCCGTCACAGGACAATATCGCCTGGGGTAAAATCAATCAGCCGGTTAGCGCTGAAATTTTTGACGAACTCTATGCCGATACCGTTGAATATCTATCGGGTAAAGATCTCTATGTCACTGACGGTTATAGTGGCGCCAATCCCGATACCCGTAAATCGGTACGTTTCATCACGGAGATCGCTTGGCAGTCTCATTTTGTCAAGAATATGTTCATCCGTCCGGGTGCCGCAGATCTCCTTGGTTTTGCACCCAATTTTCGCGTTTATAATGCAGCTGGAATGCCGAATGCGAAATGGGAAAAGCATGGACTGAATTCAGAGGTCTTTGTCATTTTCAACGTCGAGAAGAATATCGCTATCATTGGCGGAACCTGGTACGGCGGTGAAATGAAAAAGGGTATCTTTACCATGATGAACTACTGGCTGCCGCTGGAGGGGATCCTCTCCATGCACTGTTCAGCCAATGTTGGTAAAGACGGTGATGTTGCTCTGTTCTTCGGTCTTTCAGGAACCGGCAAAACCACGCTGTCGACCGATGCGAAGCGCAAGTTAATCGGTGATGATGAGCACGGTTGGGATGCTGCCGGGATTTTCAACTTTGAGGGTGGCTGCTACGCCAAGACTATCAATCTCTCTGCTGAGAATGAGCCAGAAATCTTCGGTGCTATCAAGCGCAATGCCCTGCTGGAAAATGTGGTTTATGACGATGCTGGTGTTATTGACTACGAAAGTTCAGCTAAGACTGAGAACACCAGGGTTTCTTATCCGATCGATCACATTGACAATCATGAGCCGACTCTCAAGGCTGGTCAGCCACAGAACATCATCTTTTTGACCTGCGATGCCTTCGGCGTACTGCCGCCAGTTTCTAAGCTGACCAAAGAGCAGGCGATGTACTATTATCTCTCCGGTTATACTGCCAAGGTTGCCGGTACCGAGCGCGGCGTAACAGAACCGAGTGCGACTTTCTCGGCCTGCTTTGGTGAGGCCTTCTTACCTCTGCACCCTACCGTTTACGGCAAACTTCTGGGTGAGAAGATGGATGAGCATGGCGTCAACGCTTATCTGGTTAATACCGGCTGGGTTGGCGGTGGTTATGGTGTTGGCCAGCGCATGAGCATTAAGGCGACACGTGCTTGTATCAACGCAATCCTCGATGGTTCAATCAATAGTGCTGAATTCGACAAGACACCATTCTTCCAGTTGAGTATTCCGAAGGAACTCCCCGGGGTTGACAGCACCCTGCTCAATCCAAGGAATGCATGGGCCGACAAGGATAGCTTTGATGCCATGGCTAAAAAGCTTGCTGGCATGTTTGTCGACAACTTCAAAAAATACCTCATCGAGGGGGATGTTGACTTCACTCAGCATGGGCCACAAATCTAGTTTTTGATCTGCATAAGAAAATGAAGAAGGCGGCTGATTACGATCAGTCGCCTTTTTTAATGTGGAGCTAGGAGGCTGTCGGACTATACGAGCTGAAGCGAAAATTTGGATGGTTGGGAACAGATTTTAGCTCGTTTGCAGGCTCATAGCCATAGCTATGGAGCAAAAAGGAGCTGGAATATGGGCCAACCAGCCGGATTTGCAGCCAGTTTATGGATAGTCCGACAGCCTCCTAGGCCGAACTTGACAGAAACTAAAACAAAAATAATAATGTAAAGCTAAGTTTCGGAATTCCTTAAGAACCTTGGTTTGATGCTGGAGACTTTCTGATGAGGGCCGGTGAGTTTGAGCTGATCAATAAAATTCGCCGAAGAGCCAGCGTCGGCCCTGAAATCAGACTCGGTATCGGTGATGATTGCTCGTCAATTGTTGTACCGCCGAACTATGAGTTGTTAACAAGTACTGACCTGCTCCTTGAGGGGGTTCATTTTTGTCTCGACTGGACCGATCTTTACAGTCTTGGTATTAAATCCGTTGCGGTTAATATAAGTGACCTTGCTGCCATGGGAGCCAAGCCTGTCTCCCTGCACCTTGCCGTTGGTCTTCCTGCCAGCTTCAGCGATGAACAGGTAGAGCAGTTTTTGAATGGTGTCTTCGCAGGACTGGAGCGCTACGAAGTCACTCTCGCTGGTGGTGATACCAGCCGCTCAGTGGGCCCATTGGTGATCTCGGTCACTGTCCAAGGCTTCTGCCATAAGGATCAGGTGATCACACGTGGTGGCGCTGGAGTCGGGGATGATCTCTGGGTTTCTGGAACTTTGGGTGACAGTGGTCTGGCTTTACATTTTTTACAGTCGAATCGACCGCTTTCAGCCTTTTTGGCAGCGCGGCACTATCGCCCTGAGGCCAGAGCGGTGCTGGGGCAACGCTTGGCGATTGAGAACCTGGCGACTGCGATGCTCGACCTGTCTGACGGCTTAAGTGGAGATTTACGCCACCTGTTAAATGCCTCAGCTGTTGGTGCTCGCGTTGAGCTCGAACGGTTGCCCCTGTCGAATGAGTTCAAAGACGAGTTGCAGATGGATCAAAGTCTGCTTGATCTGGCTCTGTGTGGTGGGGAAGACTATGAGCTTCTTTTTACGGCAAAACCGAAGATGAGAGATTCGCTTGAGCAACTGTCCGTTGCGATTAACCTTCCGCTATGCCGGATTGGTGAAGTTACCTCTACTCCTGAACTCAGCTTAGTCATGGCAAATGGCCTGATTTACCAACCACGAAGCAGCGCTTTTGATCATTTTGGATCGACCAAGGATAGAAGTCGTGAATGATATATCGATCGAAGGCAGCGAGCCGTTTTCAAAATATCGTAGCGCACAACTCTTTGTTGGTAGTGACATCTCTGATGAGGCTTGTACCGAAATCCGTGATATTCTCTTTCAGGGTCGCGGCTTTGATCTTGATGGATATAAGGACCGCTGCATCAAGCGACGAATTGCCGCACGGATTCGGAATCTCGGTTATCGGCGCATCGAAGGCTATATTGCTCTACTGGAGAATAGCGACGTTGAACAGGAGCAACTTCTTGAAGCTCTGACCATTCATGTTTCGCAATTCTTTCGCAATCCAACAACCTTTTCCGTATTAGAAGAGCAAATTTTACCTGAACTGCTACTTAAATATCGTGACAAGAGAGAGGTTAGAGTTTGGAGCATCGGCTGTGCCGGTGGTGAAGAACCCTATTCGATTGCACTTCTTTTTGATGAGTTGTGTCGACCAAACGACCTGATCTCGATCATTGGTACCGATGTTAGCGCCGACATTCTTGAAAAAGCACGAAGTGGGGTCTTTGAGACACACCGATTGGTCGAGGTCCCCGATCCGGTTTTAGCCAAATATTTCAGTCAAGAAGGCATGCGTTACCGTTTAAATGAACAGATATGCAGAAAAGTACGCTTTTTAAGGCACGATATTTTGCAGGATCGCCCTTTTCTTCGGATTGATCTGATTCTTTGTCGAAATATGCTGATCTACTTTTCGCGGCAAGAACAGGAGCGAATTTTAAGAGCACTGGCCAATTCTCTGGCCCCTGAAGGTCTGTTAGTTCTGGGGCGGGCGGAAACAATGGTCAATGAAAGTCGCGAACTCTTTACCTGTGTTGATCCGGTAGAGCGTATCTACCGAAAGCGTGATGAAAACGCACCTTTGTCTGGAAGTTAAGCATAAGTTGGTGCATAAGTGACAAGCCTCTGAGCGGGAGATAGTTCCATGCGCATCGAAATTAGTCACAAGTTTGTCCTCGGATTCGTCGTCGTAGTTGGATCGATTGTTTTTCTCGACTATCTGATTCCTACCCTCGGATTCATCCCTCAAGAATTTCAGCAATTTGTGACGACTCTTGGAGCACTATTGGTCGGTTTACTTTTCGGCTGGATTTTTTCTAAAGCATTCACCTCAAACATAAGGGTGTTGACCACTGGTGCTGATCGTCTCAGCCATGGTGATCTGAGCCGTAAGCTTAAGTTACGAAAAAGTCTGGTGTCGGATGAAACCGAAGATCTTGCTGATTCACTCAATCAGGTGGTTGAAAGTCTGCGTAAGCTGGTTGGGAAAATCCGTAGTTCGTCGCTACGTGTTAACGAGTCCTCTCAGGGATTGAGTGCCTCAGCTGAAGAGATGACGGCCTCTTCACATGAAGTTGCCGGAGCAATTGAACAGATCAGTCGCGGGGCAGAAACTCAGGCCGAGATGGTTGAGCGTGTTTCAATGGTTATCCGCGAGATGGCAGATTCGGTTGAGAAAATTACTGCATCAAGTCAGATCCTTTCGTTGTCGGCAGAAGAGACGACCCAGACAGCTAGGGACGGTGGAAAACTGACCGATACGACACTTGAAAAGATGAAACATATCCTGGGTGTCGTCGAAAATAACAGTCAACAGATGGTGTCGTTTAGTGAACATGTGCAGAAGATCGGCTCAATTATCGGCGTCATTACCGGAATCGCACAGAAGACCAATCTGCTCGCCCTGAATGCCACCATCGAAGCGGCCCGAGCTGGTGAGTATGGCCATGGCTTTGCCGTAGTCGCAGAAGAGATCAGTAAGTTGGCAGACAGTACCAGTGAGTCAGCCGGTGAGATTACCCGTTTGATCGACACGACCCGTGAGGAGAGTCAGCGGGTTCAGCAGTCGATGTTCGAAAGTATCCGTTCAATGGACGCGGGCCGCGAGGCGATAGACAGCACGAGTGGGGTCTTTTTGGCGATTATAGAAAAAGCAGAAGATGCCCAGGCCAAGGCAAATAGCATTACGGGCCTGGCCGAAAAGCAGAATATTGGTTCGCGAGATATAGTCACCGCTATTGAAGAGATTG
The DNA here is from genome assembly GCA_024280485.1 of Deltaproteobacteria bacterium. Classification (GTDB taxonomy): domain Bacteria; phylum Desulfobacterota; class Desulfuromonadia; order Desulfuromonadales; family Geopsychrobacteraceae; genus Geopsychrobacter. Next base: position 644 of record JAJRQB010000078.1, on the reverse strand, counting down.
CACGTGTCGCCGAGGATAACGCCGCAGGAACAGAAGAAGTCTCTGCCGCGACCGAAGAACAGTCTGCGTCGATGGAGGAGTTGACCTTTGCTTCCCAGAAGCTTGCACAACTTGCCGATGAGCTATTCACTTCGGTCAGCAGTTTTAATCTCGGCAGTGAGGATACCGACCGCTGATGACGCTGCTCTTGCCTTTCATGCTTGGCGATGAACGCTACGGTTTGAAACTGACTGATATTCAGGAAGTGATAGAAGAGGCCGAGCGGCATTACCTGCCTGCGGGCCCCGAAGCGATTGTTGCTGCCGTCAACGTTCATGGTCGAATCCTGCCCGTGCTTGACCTGCCTTTGTTATTAGGTTTTCCCCCAGTCCACTGGAGTGAGCGGATGATCGTTTTGGCTCAGCGCAACTTTCCGATGGTGCTGGCGGTAGATAGACTTGAATCAATACTGAGTGTTGATCTAGAACAGACGGCCATGACCCAGAGTGATACCCCGCATGACTGTATCAGTGGAGTGCTCAACTGGCATGGGCAGATGATCAGTCTTCTTGATCTCGAGCAGTTACATAAAACCGTTAAAGAAACTTGTTTTGCTTCAGGAGGTGATCATGTCCCAGCGCGTACTGATCGTAGATGACGCACTG
>JAJRQB010000077.1 GCA_024280485.1 Deltaproteobacteria bacterium | reverse complement strand
GATGAACTGTTAAACGGCTGACCGTATGACTGCCATATCGATAATCGACCATAGCTACTCCTTTGAAAATCAAATATGAGTAGCATCTGAAAGACTTGGACTAAAGTCCATAGTTTTTACTAGCGTGATGGAACAATAAAAAAAAGGCCGCCTCTTTCGGAGGCGGCCTTCTCGGTCATTTTGCGGATTTCGTCTTCTTACCGACATCGTGGCAGCTATCACATTCGGTCGGGCCACCATTCTTGATGTGACAGTTGCGACACTGGCGATGAAAGGCATGCTTTAAGCGTGGGACCTCTCGATCAAGCCCATGGCAGTCGCGGCAAGCTGGCGGCATCAGCCCCATATGATGACAGTCGATGCAGTCATTAACGGCGACCAGATGTTCCTCATGATGGAAAAAGACTTCGCCCTGCTTATTCTGCATGGTTACAACTGTCGGCGGCTCAACGGCAAAAACGATTGTGGCCCCGGCCAACATCCCAACAAGCAGTATCAAACCGATCCTTATCTTCATCATCAGGCCCTCCAGCGCAGATAAAGTTGAATGGAGATTATTGCATACTTTATTCCAGATTAAATACTATTTAAGTTTCCAGCTGGTCCCCTTGGCAGTATCCAGCAGTAAAATACCGCGCGCATCAAGTTCGTCACGAATCTCATCGCCACGGACATAATCCTTATCTTTTCGAGCTTGCAGGCGGGCTTCAATCGCGGCCTCGATATCACTGACATCAATCTCCAGATCGGCCAAACCGGCAATTCTTTGCTGATTCAACCAGGTTGATGGATCTGCTTGTAAAATTCCCAGGACCTCACCAAAGCTCCGAACTCGTTGCAGAAGATCGACAACGGTTGCCACCAGTTCCGCTTTTTTACGGAACTTCTTGGTCGCGATCAGGCGATTAACAGAGCGCACCGCTTCGAACAAGTGGGCGATTGCCAGCGCGCTGTTGAAATCATCGTCCATCGCGGCACGATAGCTCTCATCAAGCTTCGCTCCTTCTTCGGCGGCAACACCCTTCTCAGCACCCTCAATCGCCTCATCTCCGGCCTGTAATGCTTCGTAGAAACGGCTTAGACCCGCTTCGGCATCAACCAGGTTCTGATCGGAAAAATCGATCGGCTAACGATAGTGGGCACTCAAGATGAAGAAACGCAGCACTTCTGGATTGTAGCGCTTAAGGATATCGCGGATGGTGAAGAAGTTACCGAGCGACTTGCTCATCTTCTCCTGATTGATATTAACGAATCCGTTGTGCAACCAGTAATTTACGAATGGCTTACCGCTGGCACCTTCGGACTGGGCGATTTCGTTCTCATGGTGCGGGAAGATCAGATCTCGTCCACCGCCGTGAATATCGAAAGTATCCCCCAGCAGCGAAGAACTCATCGCCGAACACTCAATATGCCAGCCGGGCCGTCCTGCTCCCCAAGGCGATTCCCAACTCGGCTCGTCTGGCTTGGCGCCTTTCCAGAGCGCAAAATCCATCGGATCCTCTTTATGCTCACCAGGAGTGATTCGCGCTCCGGCCAGCATCTCATCCATATTGCGCTTCGACAGTTTGAGGTAATTTTGGAATTTGCCGACGCGGTAGTAAACATCTCCGCCGGATGCGTAGGCGAGACCCTTATCGATCAGCTTCTGACAGATCTCGATGATCTGCGGGATATACTCAGTCGCCTTCGGCTGATGGGTGGGGATAGCCAATCCGAGAGTTGCCATATCCTCATCAAAGGCCTGAATAAATTCCTCAGATAGTTCCTTGCTGCTAATCCCACGCTCATTGGCGCGCTTGATGATCTTATCGTCGACATCGGTGTAATTGCGCACATAGGTCACATCGAAACCGGAAAATTGCAGATAGCGGTAGATAATATCAAACACGATATTGGCACGCGCATGGCCGATATGACAGTAGTCGTAGACCGTCACTCCACAGACATACATCTTGACCTTGCCGGGAACCAGCGGTACAAACTCTTCTTTTTTACCGCTCATTGTATTGTAGACGCGCAAACTCATATCATTTCTCCGTCATTTCATTTTTGCCCAGGCATCGCGTAATGTCACGGTACGATTGAAGACCGGTTGACCCGCCTGCGAATCCTTAGTATCGACAGTAAAGTACCCGACCCGTTCGAACTGGAAGGTCTCCCCGGCCTTGGCCTCGAGCAAGCACGGTTCCACCAGGGCTTCGGTCAGCTGCAGAGAGTCCGGATTCATCGCAGTCAGGTAGTTCTCTGCCTTGTCGGGATTCTCCTGATTGAACAGACGGTCATAAATTCGTACTGGAACTTTTCTCGCATGCCGCGCCGAAACCCAATGGATAATCCCCTTGACCTTGCGGCCGACCGGATTCTGGCCGAGGGTATCGAGATCAGCGGAACATTTCAGTTCAACCACTTCACCGCTGGCATCTTTGATAATCTCATCACACTTGATAATGTAACCGTTGCGCAAGCGCACTTCACGCTCGGGGCCGAGACGGAAATATTTCTTTGGCGGTGGCGGATTTTCCATAAAATCATCCCGCTCAATCCACAACTCATTACAAAACTGCAGTGTCCGACTACCCTGTTCCGGTTGTTGCGGGTGATTCGGAGCTTCGAGCTCTTCAACCTTATCGTCCGGATAGTTGGTAATCGTCACCTTGAGCGGATCGAGCACCGCCTGACGGCGGAAGGCGCTTTCGTTAAGCTGTTCACGGACACAATCTTCGAGTACCGACAGATCGATCCAGCTGGAGTTACGGCCGACCCCGATCCGTTCGCAAAAATTCCGGATTCCAGCAGCCGGGTAGCCGCGACGCCGCATCCCGGAGATAGTCGGCATGCGTGGATCGTCCCAGCCCTCGACATGCTTCTCATTGACCAGTTGCAGCAGTTTACGCTTGCTCATCACCGTGTAACTGAGGTTCAGACGGGCAAACTCAATCTGCTTTGGAGCAAAAATCTCCAACTCATTCAGGAACCATTCGTACAGGGGGCGGTGATCCGCAAATTCCAGGGTACAGATCGAATGGGTCACTCCCTCGATAGAATCTTCCTGCCCATGGGCGAAATCGTACATCGGGTAGATCTTCCAGGCCTCTCCGGTGCGATGATGCCTGGCATGCAGGATGCGGTACATCGCCGGGTCACGCAGGTTCATATTCGGCGCAGCCATATCGATCTTCGCCCGCAAGATGTGTGCTCCATCGGGGAAGTCGCCGTTCTTCATCTTTTCGAACAGCTGCAGGTTTTCCTCAACACTCCGCTCCCGATAGGGACTAGCGGTTCCAGCCTGAGTCAAAGTGCCGCGATTGACACGCATCTCTTCAGCATTCTGGCTATCGACGTATGCCTTACCCTTAGCGATCAGCTTGAGCGCCCACTGATGCAACTGCTCAAAATAATCGGAAGCAAACAGCGGCTGTTCACCCCAATCAAAACCGAGCCACTTGACGTCCTCCTTGATCGCCTCGACATACTCATCCTCTTCTTTGGTCGGATTGGTATCGTCAAAGCGCAGGTTGCAGCGTCCATTATATTCAGAGGCCAGCCCGAAATTCAGACAAATGCTTTTGGCATGACCGATATGCAGATACCCATTCGGCTCCGGTGGAAAACGGGTGATCACCTGATCACACTTTCCACCTTCAAGGTCTTCGTTGATAATGGTTCGGATAAAATTACTGGTTGGTTCCTGGCTCATTCTGATCAATATTCCTCTGCTGTGCCCGCATCATTCATCCGGGCCACCTAGTGGCAAACGGAGCGATAAGAAGTTAATCCTTCAGCAACAAGACAACTGAGTGTACGGAGATTCCCTCGCCGCGTCCTTCAAAACCAAGTGTTTCGGTGGTGGTTGCCTTAACATTAATCTGATCAGGTGCGACCTGGCAATCCTCGGAAAGATTCTGACACATCTGCTTGATATATGGGGCTAATTTTGGTTTTTGACAGAGGACAGTCGCATCTAGATTGCCAAGCCGATAGCTACGTTCTTGCATCAGATTGATGACATGCCGCAACAATTTGCGACTGTCGATCCCCTTGAATGTGGGATCAGAATCTGGAAAATGCTTGCCAATATCTCCAGCAGACAGGGCTCCGAGAATAGCATCACAAATAGCGTGCAATAAGACATCGGCGTCCGAATGCCCCAGCAATCCCAAATCATGAGGAATGGTCACACCACCTAAGATCAATTTGCGGCCCTCAACCAACTTGTGAACATCAAAACCGTGACCAATACGCATCAGCATTCTCCACTGTCTGCAAGTAACGCCTCTGCGATCAGTAGATCTTCGGGCGTGGTGATTTTGATATTTCGGTAATCCCCTTCTACCATCACCACCTGGGCACCGAGCCGCTCGACCAATGAAGCATCATCAGTCCCAGCGAAATTATCCTGGGCCGCCTTCTGGTACGCACGAAACAACAATTCAAAACGAAATGCCTGAGGTGTCTGTACCTGCCAGAGGCGGCTCCGCTCCGGGGTCGCAACGATTAATCCGTCTTCAACCTCTTTGATGGTATCTTTGACTGGCACACCGACCACGGCTGCTCCTTTGAGTACGGCGATATCAATGAGTTGCGAAATCAACTCAGGTTCGATCAAAGGTCGCACACCATCATGGACCAAAACGACAGAGTCGGCCTGAGCCCCAATGAGTTGCAGTTGCTGTAGACCATTGCGTACCGAATCCTGACGTTCCTTGCCCCCAGACACGATGGCGACCAATTTGGTCAACCCACAATCTGGCAAGACCTGTTCCTTGAAATATTCGATTTCATCTGCAGGAAGAATAGGGATGATACGACTGATCGCCGGATGTCGCTCAAAGAGCTCGAGGGTTCGCGCCAGGATTGAACAACCGCCAAGTTGCAGATATTGCTTATTGACAGTAGCACCCATGCGGCGCCCCATACCTGCGGCTGGTACCAGGACAGTGGTATTCATAGTCTGCTCGTAAAAAAGGGAACGATCTCTCGTCCCCACTTATGCCGCTCCAATAAGAAAGACCAGGCATGGCTGCCCGGTCTTTCATTCTCTCGATAAAAGCGGTCTCAGTGAAAAATCTGTTCCAGCTGATCGATAACCGATTTTTCTTCGGACCCTTGCGACAGGGCCACCTCGGTCACCAACAGGCGACGAGCCTGCTCTAAAACTTTCTTTTCCCCGTAAGAGAGGTCTTTGTTATCGCTGATCAAGTAGAGCTCACGCAGCACCGAGGCAACCTCGTGGAGATCTCCAGACTTGAGTTTATCTTGATACTCACGCTGACGACGACTCCAGGATGCGATCTTTCCACCCGTACCAGGAACGCCAAGCACCTCAAAAATAGAAGGGATATTCTCCTGATCAATTAGTTGTCGCATACCAACGTTTGCAACATTGTTGGTTGGGACCATGATCGTCATGTCACTACCGACGATGCGTAACACGTAAAAACTCTGGCTATGGCCAGAAAATTCACGCGTCTCAATATTTTCGATCACCCCAACCCCTTGAGTCGGGTAAACTGCCATATCCCCTTTTTTAAACAATAGCTTTCTCCTTTTTTAGAATGTACCAAGTTATCATGAAAACCACAGACAGTCAAGATTTGAGGCTGGACATTGTCAGTAACACGTAACCTGTCCGGGTTTGTAGCACAACATCTGTCCGGCCCATGATTCCCTCTTCAGGAGGTGATTATGAGACCGACAGAATTGCTACAGGAGATCCGGAAAATGCGCTTCGAAGAAACCTTGAGCATCTGGACTGAAGGTCGTATTACGCAAGAAGAAGCCGCTCGCATGCTTGGAGTCTGTTCCCGTTCCTTTCGGCGCTATGTTGACCGTTATAAGGAAAACGGGCTTGACGGGCTTGCCGATAAGCGGCTGATCCAGGTTTCAGCCCGTAAGGCGCCTGTTGATGAAGTCTTCGCTCTGGCCGAACGCTATCAAAACCGCTATCGAGGCTGGACGGCCAAACACTTCCATGCCTGGTATCAACGGGAAGGCGGAACACGGAGTTACTCTTGGGTCAAGAAGACTCTTCAGGAACAGAAATGTATCAAGAAAGCACCTAAGCGTGGCGTCCACCGCAAACGGCGAGAACGTTCTCCTATGCCGGGAATGATGATCCATCAGGATGGCAGTACTCATCAATGGGTGCCCGACAAAAAGTGGGATTTGATCGTCACTATGGACGATGCAACCAACGAGCACTACAGCATGTTTTTCGTTGACGAAGAGGGCACCCACAGCAGCATGCGTGGAGTCAAAGAGGTCATCCAGAAACGTGGTCTGTTCTGCTCCTTCTATAGCGATCGAGGGAGCCACTACTGGCATACGCCTCAAGCTGGTGGCAAAGTCGACAAGAAAAACTTGACCCAGTTCGGCCGAGCAATGCAGCAACTTGGAATCGGGATGATCGCGGCCTACTCACCACAGGCGAGAGGCCGGAGTGAACGCGTTTTCCATACGCATCAAAGTCGTCTCGTTAAGGAACTGGCCTTGCATAACATCACAACCATGGAAGCAGCAAATCGTTATATTGAGGAAACCTATCTACCGACTTATAACGAGGAATTCATGCAGCCCCCGACGCTCCCGGACAGTGCCTTTATCCCTTGGATTGGCAATAATCTGGGCGATATCCTTTGCGAAAAGGATTCACGTACCGTGAGCCGTGATAACTGCGTCAGTTTTGAAGGTTTGATTTTACAGATCCCGGCCAATGACTATCGTTGTAATTACATCAAAGCCAGAGTTCAAGTTCATCGCTATCTCGATGGTTCTCTGGCTATTTTTCATGGACCTCGCAAGCTGGCAAGCTATGACCAGCAAGGAAAGCTACTGACGCTGAAGAAAGTTCAAAACCAGTAAACTAGCGTCAAACATTCTTCACCACTGGGGTGGAGAATGTGGACAGTTCATCAGTTACAAAACCGGACAGTTCTATTTGTTGCTAACAGATTTGAGGCTGGACATACGGGCATAAAACGCTTTTTTTATGCGAGGTTATCTCATTTCATGATAATATTTTATTTCTCAAAATTTCGGATCATCAACACTGGAGTATAAGTTTCCATGACGAGATATCTGTTTCTGCTCTTTCTCCTGTTTCTCCCTGCGACTCTCAGTGCGACAGATTTACCTGCACAGGTTCAGTTTGCCGACAGTCTTGCTGCCGACAATGACCACTACCGTGCCATAACAGAATATAAACGCTTTCTCTTTCTTGAGCCTGACTCCCCGCTGGCTCCGCAAATCAGACTCTCAATTTCGACCAGTCTCACCTTGGGCAAACGTTGGGTTCAAGCCGACACGAGCCTTGAAAATCTGTTCCTCCTTCATCCACAAAGTTCCGAGGCTGCCAGGGGTCGGCTCATCTATGCCAACAGCGCCTATGAGCGTGGAGACTTCAGCCTGGCCCGTGACCGTTATCGTTCGCTGGCAAAAACGCAACCAGGTGCCGATACCCTCAACTACACGAATTTTAGAATTGGCTGGACCTTTCTGGAACAGGACAATCCACAAAAAGCTCGTACTCACTTCAGCCTGCTGCCGCAACATCAAAAAGACCAACTATTAAACGACCTTGTGACATACCAGGGTCTTCATCAGAAATCGCCGTTTATTGCCGGCAGCTTATCGACCCTGCTCCCCGGAGCCGGCCAGGTCTACACCGGCCGCCTGCGCCAGGCAGCCCTCTCTTTTCTACTAAACGGTGCTTTCATATTCGGAGCTATTGAGGCTTTCAACAATGAAAACTATGCAGTTGGCGGTATTTTACTCTTTTTCGAGATCGGCTGGTACGGTGGCAATATCTACAATGCCGTCAATAACGCTCATAAATACAACGTCCGCATCAAGCATAAGTATAAAGAACAAATGCGCTCTCGACTTAATCTACAAATCGGCATGCTGAAGAACACACCACTGGTTACTCTGAATTATCACTTCTGATTGCTTGCCTGACTTTTGTCAACATTCCACAAATGTAGGAACTTGATATGCGAATAGGAATTATCGGAGCAGGTGCCCTGGGGCTTTATTATGGTGCGATGCTTCAGCGCGCCGGGAATGACGTTCACTTTCTGTTGCGGCGCGATTTTGAAGCGATCAACTCAAAAGGGCTCAAGGTCTATTCGATCAACGGAAACTTCACTCTCCCTGAGATGAAATGCTACCAATCCGCCACAGATATCGGCAAGGTCGATCTCGTCCTGATTGGCCTGAAAACCTTCAGCAATCGGGATATTATCAACCTTGTTCTCCCATTAGCTGGTCACGAAACAGCCATCTTGACGTTGCAGAACGGGCTTGGCAACGAAGACCTTCTGGCTACGGCCTTTAACGCTGAGCAAGTGTTGGGGGGAATTGCCTTTTTGTGCAGCAATCGTGGCGAGCCAGGAGAAGTCCATCATTTGGGGGAAGGGCGCATCCGTCTTGGCGAACTGGCAGGGAAAAAAACTGAGCGTTGCCAGCGAATTGCTGATCTTTTCTGTGCGGCAGGTGTCCCTTGCGAAACAAGCGACGATTTAACCCGCATCCGCTGGGAAAAGCTAGTATGGAACATCCCCTTCAACGGGCTTTGTGCGCTGACCGGAAAAACGGTTACCGACTTGCTACATCATCCACCAACCCGTCAACTCGTAGCGAGCATGATGCACGAAGTGATTGCGGCGGCCAACCAACAGAGGATCAAGACACCGATCGATGCCGACCCCTTTATCTCGCGAATGCTCGAGATGAGTGCCGCCATGACCGGTTATCAGCCGAGTATGATGATCGACCGGATTGAGGGGCGGCCGCTGGAGCTTGATGCTATCTACGCAATTCCCCTGCAACGCGCTACCGAAGCTGAAGCAGTTATGCCGCAGGTGGATATGTTGCACCGCCTATTATCTGTTGGTGAAAACTAGATCTGTAGTCTCAGTCCTTGTCGGCCAAGAGCTCTCCACCAACCCCAACCTGCTCGCGACTGTTTTCATGCAGAATAACTATGATCTTCTCCTGCGGCAGGCTATAAGCTTTGACAGCCGCATCAGTCAACTCGCGAATAAGCTTGCGACGCCTGTCAAGGTCAGTAATCATAGGTCCTTCAAGTGTAATAATCGGCAAAACAAACCTCCTCTTTATGTTTTTTTCCTCAGAGTAGTGCTTGCCGCAAGCATAAAGCAACCCGTCTCGAACTACACTCGATATATTTTGCAGTGCGCCTCCTCAGCCCTCTTCTTTTTACTTGGACACGCGTGCTATAAACGTATTCGGACAAAATAAACAGAAATAAGGAGAAATCAGAATGAGTTGGCTTTCAGGTATAATTGGCGGCGGAATTGGTGCGATGATCGCTGGCCCCTTCGGCGCAATGATCGGTGCTGCAATCGGCGCAAATATGGGTGGAAATAGTTCTCAACAAGGGAGTCGCATCGGATTTTCCGATTCCCAGCGTAAGCAGGCGCTCTTTTTCACCGCTGCTTTTTCGATGGTCGGCAAACTGGCCAAAGCCGATGGTCGAGTCTGTGAAGATGAAATTAACGCGATCCATCGCATTTCGAAAGAAGCTCTGGGGCTCGATGCCCAGACGCAGAAGTTCGCAATCAACATCTTCAACCAAGCCAAAGAGAGTACTGAAAGCTTCGCCAGCTATGCCAAGCAATTTGGTGATCTGTTCGGGCAAGAGCCACAGCTATGCAACTTCATGATGAACTTTCTTTTCGAAGTCGCCATGGCCGATGGCCAGCTACACCCGGGGGAAGAAAAAATGCTTCTCGAAGCCAAGCAGGCTTTCCGGCTCCACGACAGTGTCTATCAATCGATACGTGGAAGGCATACCGGCACAACAACCGGAAGTCTGGGGCTGACAAAACACTATGAAATTTTGGGAGTCTCGCAAGGAGCCACTAAGGCTGAAATCAAAAAAGCCTACCGGCTGAAAGTCGCCGAGTACCATCCAGACAAAATCGAAGGGAAGGGGTTACCTCCAGAGTTTATCAAGTTCGCCAATGATAAGGTTGCCGAAATTAACGGCTCTTACGATACCGTGATGTCCCAGCTTTAAGACCTGTTTCCACCCCTCCGTTTCACTTAAGTCTGAGACACTTTTGAAACAGAATGGGCTCCGTTACCGGAGCCCATTCTGTTTCATTTTATCGTCGAAGAGATCAACTCTTGCTGAAGTTTCAGCAGGATTTGCTCCGCCTCAAGGACATAGGGATCATCCTTGATCTTCTCCTTAAGGGTCAGCTCCTCCTTACTATCTTTTTTCTCCGGTTCCAGACCGCCATGAGGTGATGGCGTTTCATTGACCTGAAGTTGGTGAAGCTCTTCTCGCTCCTTGATAATTTGTGTCAGCTGCAGTGATTGTTGGCTGTTTTCACGCCGTTCATTCGCCTTGTCAGCAACCTCGATCAGATCCTTGAATTTTTCTGAAGCTGCAACTCGAGCCGCGCTTGCGGCCCGCATTTTTTCAATTTGAAGCGGTGGCTCCGGCCACAAATCATAGTCGGCACTTGCGATATGATCCCAAATCAGAGCGTTCGTTAGATACTTCTCTCCACTCTTCAATCCGTCATAGCGTGAAGGCAGGATAATATCTGGAATAACTCCACGTTCCTGGGTCGATTCTCCGCTGATTCGGTAGAATTTCTGGATAGTCACTTTCACCGCTCCGAGGGGTAGATATTTTTCCATCCCCTGTAAACGAACTGCACGATCAAGATCTAGCATCGCCTGAACCGTCCCCTTGCCGTGGGTATGCTCATCACCAACGATCAGGGCTCGTTTATAGTCCTGCAGAGCACCGGCAAAAATTTCGGAGGCTGAAGCACTGAAACGGTTGACCAGCACCAGGACCGGGCCAGCATATTCAACCCCGGCATCATCATCACTCAGTTCCCGAATCTTTCCACCCCGACTGCGGACCTGCACCACTGGCCCCTCGTCGATGAAGAGTCCGGTCATATCAACGGCATCACCCAGAGAACCACCACCATTGTTACGCAGATCGATAATCAGGCCGTCGATCTTTTCAGCGACCAGTTTACGTATTACTGTCCGCATATCATCGGTGCAATTCCGTTTGGTCTTACCGCTGTAATCGCGATAAAAGGAGGGGACCTTGATATAACCGAAACGTTTTTGACTCGTCTCGTCAAGAATCGTCTCGCCCTTAACAAAAGACTCACTTATTTCGACGATATCGCGGACAATCGGTACGATCAGTTGCCGACCGTCCGGTTTTTTAACAGTTAAACGCACCTCGGTCCCTTTTTTACCGCGAATCAAGGCTACGGCATCACGAATGCGCGTGTCAGTAATATCAACCGGCTCACCCTTAGCACCCTCGCCAACCTTCAAAATAATATCATCGGCCTCGAGGTGGCCCTGCTTATAAGCTGCACTGCCCGGGATAATCCGTACGACCTTGATGTAGCCATCCTCTTCACGCAAGGTTGCGCCGATCCCCTCAAGGGAACCACTCATACTGATATCAAAATCTTCTTTACGGGTTGGTGCCAGATAGTTTGAATGTGGATCGAAGGCGCGGGCAAGCGCGTTAAGGTATCGATCGTAGTGATCCTGGGTCGTTTCATCCAACATACGATCAAGACTGCTGAGCTGACTTTTAAGCACCTTTTCTCGCGCCTCTATCAACAGACGCTTTTTGATGTCGGCACTCACTTTGCTCAACGCTTTCGGCTCAGTGGTCTTCAGTTCATCTTCGAGCAGTCCCAGATATCGATTGACCGTCTGATATTTGAGAATCTGCCGCCACCGCTCCTTCAACTCAACGATGTTCTTCGCATAGTCGATCTTTTTAGGGTCGGTTTCAAAGTCATCGACAATATCTAAATTGAAATCCTTAGCCAGAATCTCTGTGCAAAGTTTCTTGACCTGTTCAATGCGGTTGTTAAGTAGTTGCTCCCCTTGTTGCGGCAGATCAAGACGGCCGCTTCGAATCGCATCATCAATCAGCAACTCTGACGCCGACATCGCTTTGAGATCAGCTTGAAGCAGAAAACGCTTTTGACCATCCAACTGCTTGAGGTATAGCTCATATGCAGAGGCTGAAAGTTTGTCATCAAGCTTCTTGTCACTATAGTGGTGCCGATTCAATTGTTGCTGAATCATATGCCCAAGCAGGCGCGCCCGATTGCTATCAAAGCTACGTTCGGCAGATACCTGTGTCGCTCCTGTCAGGATCAGCAGCAAGACAGCAATAAAAATCCGGGATTTCAAAAAAACTTTAAAACTCTGCATGGTCATCAACACAATCCTTCTAATAATGCAGTAATGGCGCAACCACAAGGCTACCTAACGTTGATATGGGCTCAATTGGATATTGCCAACATCGATTAATCGATTTTCGACTGTTGCTAAACAGCTATCACCCCCAGCATCAAGCAAGCCGTAAGGCTCACCGGCGACCGGTTGTCCTCGAGTCCGCGTACGAGCAGCCAGGCAATATCGAGCGCCGCCGGGAAGATAAAGCTGAAAACGACCATCCGAACTGACCACCGCCGAGGTGTAATCGGGCATGCGCCGAAAATCAAGATCACTATATGCCAGAGCAAAAGCACCGGGCAAAGGCTCCCCGTTTGAATCGACCAGCCGACCGGTGAAACCGGTTTTCCCCTGACTGAGACTTCCGTTCCGCAGCAACACGGGTTGACCCGCTTGTACGCCCTGCAAACGAAAGTCGGCCCGGCTAACCTGGCCGGCCTCAACCTGAACAGGATTATTCTCCTGCATCGCCCAGGCGTCCCCGGCGCGTGGAGGTCCGGCCTCGCCACCGCCTTGCCGCCACCGCGCAATCAAATAGTAAGGGCCATCAACCAGGTCGAGAAAATAATCTCCGTTGCTCTCGGTACGCACTCCAAAATCTGCTGGTCCACGTAAACTGCTACTGGTATTACGATAAGCATAAACCCAAGCATCAGCGACACCTCGGTCAAAACGGTCGGTAACCCGGCCGCTGATTCCTGTTCTGTCGATCATCTCAGTGGAGGAGAGTTGTCCCTGTGGAGCACACCCACCAAGAATCATAATCATCAATAACCCTGCAAAAACCAGCTTCATACTAACACACCAATTAAAAATATCTATACAGTGCCGCCAGCATGACAGCACCAGGACACCAAACATGAGAACCTAAAACCGGTCAGACGATCCGGTTTAGCTGCCCACCCTCAACAAAAGACTTCAGATTCTCTACCGCAATATTAATCAACCGTTGACGGGCTGCGCCAGTACCCCAGGCAATATGTGGCGTCAACAGACAATTCGGCGCATCAAGCAGGAGATGATCATCCGGCGGCGGCTCAACAGCCATAACATCGGCAGCATAACCGGCAAGTGAACCATTGTGCAGCGCGACAGCAACGGCATCTTCATCGACCAGCAGCCCGCGTGCGGTATTGATCAACAGTGCTCCTACTTTCATCCGTGCGAGAAACCCCGCGTCCACCATTCTAACATTCTGAGCAGTGAGCGGACAATGTAACGAGACCAGATCGCTACTAATGACAAGTTGTTCGAGGTCGACAAAGCGGATCTGCGGCCAGTCAGCAGAGTACTTTTCTGGATGTACCGTGAAAACCTGAACCTGCATGCCAAAAGCCTGAGCAACCTGCGCGACTTCACGCGCAATCTGCCCAAAACCGATCAAACCGAGACTTAACCCTGTCAGTTCAATCAGCGGACGATCGATCAAACAGGGTTCGGCGCTTTGACTCCAGTTGCGATTGCGAACCAACTCATTATGGTGCAGTAATTGATGGGTCAAACTCAGGATCAATGCAAAGGTCATCTGACAGACCGAATGGGAACTATATCCGGGGATATTCGTCACGGCTATCTGTCGCTGACGACAGGCATCAATGTCGACAACATTGAATCCGGTGGCCAGGACTCCGACATAGCGTAAATTGGGGAGTTGTGCAAGTTCTGCCTGGCGTAAAAAAACCTTATTGGTGACAAGCACCTCGGCTCCCTGTGCTCGCGAAATCAGCTCCTCGGCCAAGGTCCGTGGATAGACCTGCAGGTCACCGAATGGGGTAAGTCCGTCCCAACTCAAATCACCCGGGTTCGCGCTATGCCCGTCTAACACGACTATCTTCGTCATTCCATCCCTTTACGGTAGTTAAATTTACTGCTATTGGAGGGATCGACCTTACGTCGAACGGCCTCCAGCACTTCTTTGCCGCGTGCCGATGAGGCTCCCAGATGCGAGATGTCGACTATAAACTGTTGGCATCCAAAACTTTCAAGTTCAACTTGATCGGCACTAAAGGAGAAATCGGTCAGACTGTCGAGGCTGGTGATTCCCTGCCGTTGTGAAACCCGATAGGCGTCGCCACGGTCACTTACAACGGGCGCATTCCCTTTCAACTGGCGGATCTCAATCCTTGAACGCAGCAACGGGACACTGGCATAGATCGTCAGGGCCAAACCAATACCCGGGTCACGGCGTAGAAGGTTGGCCAAGTTCTCACGATCATCTTCGATATAAAGTTCTGCCTCACTGATCCCCAGATCACGCCAGGCCAACAGAGCCTGGTGATTCAGAGAGAAGAGCCGGAAACTGCTATACAAAACCACAGCTTCGAGTCTCTCAAAGAGTAGAAAGTCGCCCAGATTATTGAGGCGGAACTGACGGAATCCGAGCCGATACAGCTGCTTCACCATCTGCTGCATATCTCGCCAATCATTACCAAGCAGCACAAAGGGGATATCCCAGATAATCTGCTCGGCTCGTTTGCCCATCGTCGCTGCAGCATGCAGGTTGGAATTTGAGATCGTCAAAAGAAGCTGGTCAACATTTACATCTTGCAAGAGGCGCTGCTCTGAAGCATCGCGCAACTGGACGCGCAGCTTACTCCCTCTGCCACGAACCGGCCTCTCAGGAAGCAACGCTGCATGAGCGGCTTCTACTCCGGCAGGGCGTCCACGTTCATCTTCAGGCCAGGTTTGCGTTACCTCAGCGTAAAACTGGCGCCTTATCTCCTTAAGTCGCTTGGGTGGTACGAAAAGATTCTCGGCAACTTTTGCGTCCATTCGTCGCAGACTAAAGGGCGCCTTATCGGTCGCTACGAAAACCTTGTGCAGCAACGGCGTATCCAGCCCTCGCTCAGTGGCGACAAAACTCTCAATCGGATAGCTGAGCTGCCAAATCTGTCCACGACTTTCAGCCTTCAATTTAATTTCGGTCGTGCTAACCACAACCTCGAGGTCGAGGGGCGTACGCTGAGGCGGAAGCTGCTCGAGTTTTTTGCGACACGCCTGCTCGCTCATGCTGAAGGCTTCACTTGAGGAAACTTTAAAAACAGAGTCACCAACCGAAAAACGATCATTGAAGGGGGTTGGGACACTGACAAAACCCTTCCCAAGGCTGACAACCTTTCGCACCCCAAGTTGCAGACTACGTAAAGTAAAGGCAGTACCGGCACGATCAGTACGCGGCTGAATACGCAATCGATCACCGACATGCAAGGGACCACTACTGCGAAAACTGATTTCACGCCCTGTCACTTGCTCGACTTCACCCAGGTACTGCCCGGTCGCCCCTTTAACCGAAGGAGTGGCGATATCCTCTGGTTGTTCACCACTGAGAAACCCTTTGGTCGGTTTACGTCCGAAGCTCGACTTAAGCAACTGCTTGGCTTCATCGACCGCTTCTTTTTGTTGGGTTGGCGGCGCGTCAAGAACCAGTCGATATGCGCCTACGACATTCTCAACATATTCGGCACTCTTCATCCGGCCTTCGATCTTGAGACTCATGACACCCGCATCAAGAAGTTGCGGGATCAATTCGATGGCCGACAAATCGTTCGTCGAAAAGTAGTAACCCTCCTGCTGACGTTGCTTGTGTTGACGGCGACAGGGCTGAGCACAGCGACCACGATTGCCACTCATCCCGCCGAGAAACGAAGAGAAATAGCACTGCCCGGAAAAGGAGAAACAGAGAGCACCATGAATAAAGTGCTCAAGCTCAATCGTCGTCTGGCGGCGGATATCAGCAATCTCGTCGATGGTCAATTCGCGCGACAACACCGCACGAGTAAAGCCCATTTGTTCGAGCATCTTGACTCCGGCGGCATTGTGCACTGTCATCTGGGTCGAGGCGTGTAATTCAAGGGCGGGAAAATGTGTTTTAGCCAACTGCCAGATGGCCAGATCCTGAATAATCAGACCGTCAACGCCCATCTGCTGAAGTGCTCCCAGGGTTTCGATCAGCTTGGGCAGTTCGCGCTCTTTAACCAGAGTGTTCAGGGTGACATAGACGCGTCGCCCTTCACGTCGAACGTAACGACAGACGAGTTCGAGTTCGCGCAACGAAAAATTTTTCGCTTTAGCGCGCGCGGAGAACTCTTTAAGTCCGACATAGACAGCATCCGCACCAGCACTCATTGCGGCAAAAAAAGCTTCAAGACTACCAGCCGGAGCCAGTAACTCAACGTCACTTGTTTTTATAAGTTTTGTCATCAGTTCTGTTTGCCGCCCAACATTTTTTCAACCAGTTGCAGACTCGAGCCAGCGACAAAGCGACCATCTACCCAGTACTTTGGTGTGCCGTGAATCCCCAACTGCTGACCAAGTAGCTGATGTTCCTTTAACAAGCCATTATCCTTAAACTCTGGCAGGGGCTGCTTGTCAAAGGCGCCACCCATCACCTCTTCGTAGGCAATTTCAGGTTCTTTCGATGAAAGAATATAGGCCGCTTTGGCTTCAGCCTCAGGGTGAATGTTGAGGGGAAAGAGATAAATATAGCGCGTCACATCGCTGCGACCGGCGAAAAAAGCCGAGCCCTCACGACAATAAGGGCAATCCGGGTCGACAATTTCAATAACCTGATGTGGACCTTTTCCGATAACCACCGCCTTATCGAGGGGGAAAAGGCCTGCCTTCGCTGTCATCAGACCGACCTTGGCCTGCTGGGTCAGATTTTGTGAATCACGGGTCCAGAATTCACCGGTTATTAAATAACCAGATGCCGGCACGTAATAGAGGATCTCACTCTGGTCTGCAACTACCTGATAAACGCCATCAATCGGGCCCGGCGTTACCTGTTGAAAATTTAGTGTCGGAAAATCCCGCCGCAGAGTCTGGGCCACATCCTCGTCTGAAGCAAGGACGGAAAAGGCGACAAGATGACAAGTGCAAGCAATAAAGTCGATGCCATCATTCTCTTAATTTTTTTCATCTTCTCTTTCATCCTCATTTTAAATGCTGTCGCTGCAATAAATCTTCAATATCATAGCTCAGCAACCATCAAGACGAAAGGGGGTAGCGCTTGCTGAGTGATGTTATTTGTGATAGTTAATTGAACCTGTTCTCCCCACTTTCTACCTCTAGTGTCTCGTAGGATTACTAGTGATGCGTAACTCTGAGGCCTTTTTGTTTTTCAATGAAGTCCTGGCCTGTGTTGATAGAAGCATTTGATGCAGATAAAAAGGGGTAGTGCTAAAGCTAAAGGGTAGAATGAGCGGCACGAACACGCTCCAAACGCTCAAGAAAAAATCCACAACAAAAACACTTCTCTTCTAATTAGTAACAGGAGCTGTTATGAGGTTCAGTAAAGCTACCGAGATCAGTTACCTGAAAAAAGTCTTCTTTTTCACCCATCTGACAAGCCTTCTAGCTGGAGTTTTCTTTCCTTTTATTGCAAAACCACTGGTCGGTAGTGCGGCTCTTGAAACCCCCTTTTTCCTACTCTCCATCTCTTTTGGCTACATAATGGCCGTCTCTTCCTTTCTCTTTGTGCGCAGCTCACTCAAGAAACAGTTGCGCCAGCAATTACTCTTTCTGCTCCCTCTGACTGGCGAGATCGAAACTAATGGTGAAACTCTCGAGAACCTTTCCAGCGCCATGGAGCAGGGGGTAGAACAGACTCAAGCTCTAATTGAAAATATGCTTAAAACTGCCGATCTCTTGATTCCTCACTATCGAAGCCTGGCACAAGCCAGCTTCTATCTGGTTGATCGAGCCAAGGATGGGTTATCTGCCTCAAAGATTACTCGCAAAGATGTCGAGATGCTTGAAACCAAACAGTCCGATGTTCAAACATTGATGCGGCAGCTTTCCCACCGCTCTCAAGATGAAGCTGCTCTCTCGCGCCAGCTATCTGCCTCACTCGAAGAGATGGCGATAGCGATAGATCATTCGACCGTAAAGTTTATTGAAACCACCACATCAGTTGAAGAGATGACCGCAAGCGTACGCGAAGTTGCCAATCAGGCAGATGAAATTGCTCGGACGGTCGAGGGAACGGCACATTCTCTCGATACCATCGGTGAGTCTTTCGAGCAGATTCGCAAGGGAGCGGCACAGAGTAATGATTCGGTTCTGCAAGTCAAGACGGACGCCGAAGAAGGCTTGAAGATGATGCAACAGTCACTTAGTGAAACTGAGCAGATTGTCGCCGACAGCGCCCAAGCAACAACAGCTATGGAACGCCTGGCCAAACAGGCTCAGCAGGTCAGCAAAATCATCAGCGTCATCAAGAATCTGGTTAGCGATACGGAGTTGCTTGCCTTTAACGCCGCGATCATAGCGGCCAAGGCGGGAGATGAGGGGAAGAGCTTTGCCGTGGTTGCCGAAGAGATCAAAGACCTTGCCGACCGCACCACCTCTAGCGCCCAGGACATTCAAATGATTATTCAGACGATTCGCAAGGATACGGATGTCGCTCTTAAGGCCGTAGAAACTACAGCCGAACGGATCGTTCAGGGACGCGCTCTTTCACTGAACACCGATGAAGCTTTGCAGAAAATTATGCGCTCTGTCGCTCTAGCTTCATCATCGACCGAAGAGATCAATCGTCTGACAATCAGCCAGGGCAGCGAAGCTCAAAACCTGTTAAAGGATGCGGGGACCAGTCTGCGTTCGGTTCGTGCTGTGGCCCGGGCGATGCGAGAACAACGCACCGGTATCAACCGCATTCAAGACGGGGTAACTGAAATGAAGTCCGCCTCTGACTTGGTGACCCGGGGTATGGAAGAGCAGGTCCGGGCAACCCGTGAGCTTGATCGGGGACTTGCCGAACGCGAAGAGCAAGTCATTGTGATGAACGAAGCCAATCAGTTTCTACAAGAGGCCTCACAGCGTCTCATCGGTCATTTCAATAATGCAGAGGATCGCCTCAACAAGAACCTTACACGAGCTTCCTCTATCGCCGAAGAGACCGTTGAATTGGAACAGCTAACATCTCAGCTGCAAAAAATGGGGCGGAACTTCACTATCAAATAAACAGACTGAATCCCATTCAATTTCATCATGTTCAACCAAGCGGCTAGCCTGAAAAAAGTCAAACCACTTATCAAACTGCACTCTCAACTCAAACAGCATTAAGCGTCAGCCACTCCCAATTTGCGTAGAATGGTCATCATCGGACACCAGTTAGTAAAAGAACTCTGTAAAAGATTAAGCCCGATAAAGGCGCTAAAATAGAGCCAATTAGGGGAATGAAGCTGAGACAGAACAACACTCAACATAATGAAGAATCCTGCAATCAAACGCAGGTAACGATCTACAGACATAGTGAACCTTCTCCTCACTCGGGGGCTGGACCCCGAAAAGCAAAAACCAATAATTCAAATAAACATATATATTGTTATCAGGGGCAATGTCAAGTCTCTACGGGATGTTGCTCAAACCGATCTGAATTTTGCGACGGAGCTACAACCGATTCATTACGAAGGCTAAATTAAACAGCAGCGTAGAAACAATATTGCCCCGAGCCATGCTTCAAATCAGCAGAGATTGGCCTTATGTTCTTT